>PWID01000052.1 GCA_003555145.1 Balneolia bacterium
AAAAAACTCCGTGCTCTTTTGAGGGCACGGAGTTTTTTTGTTTAAAGAAGAGTACAGAGTAAAAAGGGGGATGGCGTCAGTTTCCCTTCATTTCAGCCATCACAAACCTGATTTCGCCATAGCCATACTGGCTGCCAAGAGAATCCCTGATATCCCGCAATAAGCCGGTTTCATTTTCTTTGATGGCTTCTCTGATGGCCGGAATTTTGGATTTATCGACCATGTCTTCCAGATTCAGCATGCCTCTTTCCACGTACACAGCAAGATGACTTTCCACCGTCGATGGTTTGATTCCACGCTCGTTGGCGATGGCCTCAATTGACTTGCCGGCGCGGTACATCTGCAGACTTACATTATTGCTGCTGTTAACTCCGCTACCTTTCTTCGATGATCCGGATTTAGGTCTCGGGCTGCGACCTTTGTTTTTTGGAATGGGCTTGGGTTTAATATGATGCTCCCGGCAATAGCTGCCGATTACATCGATCATGGCCTGACCGTACGACTGAATTTTCTGAACACCGAATCCTGAAATATGCTGAAGCGACTCAAGATCCTGCGGATAGTATGTTGCCAGTTCATGCAGGGTGGAGTCACTCAGCACAATGAACGGCGCTACGCCGTTACTGTCGGCAATGCGCTTACGCTCGGTACGCAGCAGTTCGAACAGTTTACGGTCCATTGATTCATCGTCGCTTGTACCCGTTTCCTTGCGGTCACTTCGGGCCTTCAATACGGTGAAGGTTTTGTCACCTTTAATAAGATCGCGGCATTTATCGGTGAGCTTATACACCTGATGAGGATTTCCGTCGCGCCGCAGGTAGCCCTGAGCCGTTAGCTCATTAATGAGGTCTTTCCAGAAGTCGGCCGGTTTATCCTGGCCTGCACCATAGGTTGGTAAGTCCTGCATCCAGAACTGTACTTTTTTTGACTTCGAGCCTTTTAGCAAGAGCGTTATGATTTCCGCCCCGTACTGCTGGCGAAGACGGGCTACTGCAGAAATCACTTTCTGGGCTTCGATAGTATAGTCGAACGCATCATACTCGTCCAGACAAACGTCGCAGTTTCCGCATGTATCGGGATGTGCCTCGCCGAAATAGTTCATCAGATACTGGCGGCGGCACGTCTTGATTTCACAAAACTCGAGCATCTGTTCGAGCTTCTTCAGCATGATTTCCGTTTGGGCCTCGTTGCCGTCGATGGTGGCAAAATAACGAAGCGTGCTCATGTCACCGTGGTTCAGGAACAATAAAGCGGTACTGGCCAGGCCGTCACGACCTGCGCGACCGGTTTCCTGGTAGTAGCTTTCAATATTCTTGGGCATGTTCATATGCACCACAAAGCGCACATTAGATTTATCAATACCCATACCGAAGGCGATGGTTGCCACGATAATCTGTACTTCATCTTTAAGGAAAAGCTCCTGCGTTCGTGCGCGTTTGTCAGGAGCCAGACCCGCATGATACGGAAGCGCGTTGAAGCCTTCTTCTTTAAGGCGTGAAGCGAGGTCTTCGGTACTGCTGCGCTTCAGCGTGTATATGATTCCAGATTCTTTTTTATAAGCATTCAGGAACTCGATGAGCTCATCAAAATCGTCGTTGGCCTGACGAATTTCATACCGGATATTGCTCCGGTTGAAGCTGGAAACGAGGGTTTCAGGGTTTTGAAGCTTCAGTTTGTCTACAATATCGGCCCGGGTAGTTGTATCGGCGCTGGCCGTAAGTGCTATGACGGGTACTTTCGGATACTTCTTTTTCAGCATGGACAGCTGAAGGTAGTCCGGCCGGAAATCGTGACCCCAGTGCGAAACGCAATGTGCTTCGTCTACGGCAAACAAACTTATCTCCTGCTGTTTGGCATATGTGCTGTTGAAGAAAGAGTCGCGGCCCTTAAAGCGCTCGGGAGCCAGATATAAAATCTTGGTTTCTCCTTTTTTGAGCTTCTCGGTTACTTTCCACTGCTCGGCCATACTCATCGATGAGTTCAGGTAGTCTGCAGAGATACCGTTGGCACGCAACGCATCAACCTGATCCTTCATGAGTGCGATTAGCGGAGATACAACAACCGTGAGTCCCGGCAGCAGCAGGGCCGGAATCTGGTAACAAAGTGATTTACCACCGCCGGTTGGCATCAGGGTAAATACGTCTTTGCCGTCGAGTATAGTGTCGATTGCTTTTTTCTGGTTCGGCCGGAAAGAGTCGTAGCCGAAATACTGTTTTAATACGGATTCGGGTGTATGTGTTTTCATGTGTGCGAAAGTACGTTTTCTTCCTGAGAGTCGCCACAGTGGAAATCCTTACACTATAAAATTTACTTTTTAAAAAACGCCTTAGATTTCCCCGTTTGGATTTTTTGATCCAAAACTTAATTAATTGGAATGAAAGCATATTGCGGTATGTTTTGAGGTAGTTACAATACAAGAATATGAAACTGCCGTCTGCTTATAATGGCGACACATAAAAGGTTTAGGCTAAATTTGAGGGTTAGATTTTACCTCCTAAACATTTATATTCTTCCAGTTTTTTAAATTACCCACAGATATTTGATATGCTTGATTCAGACATCACACAAAAACTTAAGTCCCTGGCCAAAGATGAGGCAGCTTTTAGCGAACTAAAAGCGTTATTCGAAGCGAAGGCTGAAGAGGCCAATACGTACAAGGAATATCTGGACCTGCTTGAGTCGGCAGTTCGCAACGATTACGATTCTATTATTGTAACCGATATGGAGCTGGATTCACCCGGTCCAAGGATTGCCTATGTTAACGACGGTTTTGAAAAAATGACGGGCTATTCGCGCGAAGAAGTTGTGGGTAAATCTCCGCGAATCCTTCAGGGCGAAAAAACAGACCGCAAAACTCTGGATCGCCTGCGCGATAATCTGAATAAAGGTAATTCATTTTTTGGCCAGACCGTAAACTATCGCAAAGATGGCTCTGAGTACATCAATCAGTGGGATATCCATCCTTTAACCGATAAAGACGGCAAAATTACGCACTGGGTTTCTTACCAGCATGATATTACCGAACGTAAGCGTTCTGAAAAGAAAATCATGGACAGCAACGCCGATTTTGACGATCTGTTCGAAGAGTCTAAAAAATCGTTTGTTGATCTTAAGGAAGACGGCACCGTTACCGACAGTAACAAAGCCTTCCGCCAGATGATTGGTTATGAAAACGAAGAGCTCACTGGCAGCAAAATATGGGAATTTACCCCGTCTAATTCTGTGGCTAACGTGAAGGCTGTTTTTAGTGAAGGGCTTCAGGATCATATCGATCAGGATAAATCTTTCAAAATTATATTCCGCCGGAAAAACGGTATGCCCGTTCAGGCCGAAATTAAGCTTAAAAAGATATCAGTTGATGGCGATAAGGTATTACGTGCCACGGTATCTAATGCGAGCATGAGAAAAAACGTGCTCGAAATACTGAAAAAGCGGAACACCGGTTTTGAAAAGATTTTCGATCGCAAAAACGATTTCACCTACGGATTTAATTTAGGTGATGACAATCTTCCGTCGGTTCGCTGGATTTCAGATGGATTTGAAGCTCTTACCGGCTATTCACGCGATGAGTGCAAGGGCGATGATGCCTTCACCAAGCTCATTCATACGGATGATCTCGAGCAGGTTAAGGAGCATTACAGCAAAGTTAAGGCAGGTACTTCTGCTACCATAACTTTCCGTATTAATACTAAAGACGGCGAAATAAAACGTGTGATGGATTACTCCAAAGCTAACACCGAGTCCGACGGAGAGTTCAAAGGCTCTTTTGTAGCTGCCAATAAAGAAGATTTGAAGACTGTTTAATTACAGGTTTAAATCCGAAATTTAAAAAGCCCGCTCTGATTTTTTCAGAGCGGGCTTTTTTGTGTTTATCAACAGGGGATAATTAAAACTGAAGGCGCCTGTGGCCGTTTCCTATGCGAATAGTCGGCTTGAACGTATCATCGGGTAAAAAGCTGATATCCATCGCATATTTACTAAGATTGTTAGGGTCGGCTACAACTACAATGGTTTCGGGCATGTCTTCATAAAGCTCGGGGTCTCGCGTTAGCTGTTCCGATTTAAAATGCTTTGTGATGTCATCAAAAACATGTTTCGAGGTAATGTAATAGTAATAGGTATTATTTTTTCCCCGCTTAACACGTTTTACTCCCGTAAACTCTGTCTCATAGGGCTTTCCAAAAGTAGAAAGGTGTTCGGCCAGCTCCTTGCGCTTGTTAAGTGAAACCTGGTTTCCCGCAAAAAAAAGTACTCCGGCGAAACCGAGTATTCCCAAAATGGTAGTGAACCCATGCAGTCCGAAATAAGAGTTCAGCCGGGCGCTGTTGGGATCATCCGGGTTATAAATAACTTCAACCACATCCCCGATGGCATGCGACGGATTCTTTGATGAGGTATTATTCGCAAACTCAATAGCCCTCCCGGAAGCGGGTGTATAACGAATAACGGCAGTGTAGCTAATTTCCCCGTCATTGCGCGATTCGTTAAAACGGATTATCTCACCATTGGTGATTTCTGCAGTCTCAAGAAAGGTCTGCGTATCGTTATAAAAATAATATGCACCATAAAAGCAGGCAATGATTACCAGTACATTGATGCTTATAGCCAGTTTATTACGGCTGATATCATAGTTTACGCTAAGTCCGGAGTTGGGTCGGGAATTCATGCTTTCAAAAAAATATAGGGTGGTAAGATGATGATACTGCTGAAATTAATCTTATAAGCGTAATTATAGTCAGAATTGTGTCATACCTGTTGTTAAGTCCGGGATTGGTGGTATTTTCAGGGGATTCAATTTCATCACCCGAAAACTGACTATGGAACAAAGCATTTTAACGGCTGTTTTTCTTCCTCTTGCCCTGGCTTTTATTATGATGGGCATGGGCCTTACTTTGCGCATTGATGACTTCAGCCGCGTTTTTAAGGCTCCAAAAGCAATCACCATTGGTCTTGTTGCTCAGCTTGTTCTGCTGCCCATAGCAGGCTTCGGCCTGGTTAAGCTATTCGGCCTTACCGGAGGTCTCGCCGTTGGTCTGATGATTCTTGCTGCCTGCCCGGGCGGCCCGACATCGAACCTGGTATCGCATCTGGCTAAAGGCGACCTGGCGCTTTCAATCAGCCTGACGGCGGTGAGCTCTATAGTTACAATTGCCACTATCCCGCTTATTGTAAACCTTTCGATCGGCTATTTCGGGGAAGAGGGTAGCGTGATGCTGCCCGTGATGCAGACCATTATCCAGATTATGGGAGTTACGATTGTGCCCGTCAGCATCGGAATGTTCATCAGAAGCCGGAATCCGCGACTCACGAAAATGGCAGAAAGGCCGGTGAAGTTTGCCTCGGCTTTGTTCTTCACCCTCATTATGGTTGCCGCCATAGTTAAAGAGCGCGATCAGCTTGTCGAATTTATGATTCTTACCGGTCCGGCAGCTTTATCTTTGAATGTGCTCACCATGGGAATTGGCTACGGTCTGGCTATGCTGTTTGCGTTACCGGTTCGGCAACGGC
>PWID01000042.1 GCA_003555145.1 Balneolia bacterium
AACGGCCCTTCTGGCGAATAACATAGTCTCCATATGTTTTGGATTCCATAAGCACAAAAATGGATTAAATAAATTTCAGGATGATGTAGATAATGCCAATATAATAATATTGAGGTTATAATTAATAATTCAGTTTGTCAGGGCTGCAGTGCCAACAGTATGTCAGGGAATTAGCAATAAGGAATAAACAATTAACAATTATCCTTCTGCGCTACTTTGCGCTATAATCTGCGGAAATCTGCGTCCTGCCTATTATCAGCCAGAGGACAGATGCTACGAAAAGCAGGCCGAGAATACCCATGATTAGCTGCCAGGGCCAGAAGAGGTAGATGCCCGCCATTGCACCGAGTGGAATCCAGAAGAGAATGAGGGTGGTGCCGAGCACGCTGATGAGCAGCATGAGCGTGATGATGAGCGCGGTTCTGGTTCGGGCACGGAGCGCATCACAAATAAACCATAAGAGCAGTGGCGTAACAAACCCCAGCAGCACCATGTGTAGAAAACCCACTTTCAGCAGGTGGTTTTGGGTGAGGAATATCAGATCCGGATAGTAGCTGATGGCCTGGGTCACGGCCTTCATGCCGAGCAGGGTTACGGCAGCTGCTGGAATCATGGCCTTGATTTGCCCGGAAGATTTTGCGGGCCAGAGCGCCGACAGGAGCATCAGAATTCCAATGCCGTGCAGCAGGTTGAAAACGAAGCCGATGCGGATCAGCCGCTCGCTTATGCCCAGCGGGTAGAGCATGGACAGAAGGGCTGGAAGAAGGGTGATGAACATCAGGTTGAGGGCAAAATGCTCGCGCCTGCCCACACGCGCCGCCACCTCCGGCCGACTGAACCAGATGGCCAGCATCATAAAAATAACCCAGCCGTTGAGCAGCAGAAACAGGTAGCTGCCGAGCCAGAACTGCGCCATGGTTCCGGTCATGCCGCCGCTGAAGGCAAGCGCAAAGGGACCAAATCCGGAAAGCACGTGCCACAGCCAGGCGGCACCGGCAAAGTCGCGGGAAATATCCGTCCGACGCTTATCGGGGCGAAGCAGAAAAAGTATGGCCAGCCAGAGCGTGAGAAACAAATGCAGGCTGGAAAACAGAATAGACCAGAAAGCGTAGCCCTGCAGCGCGAAGGAAACAAGCATCCCGGCGTTTGCAATCTGAAGCCCGACAGACATGGGCACGGCCACTTTCCGGGCCGTTTCGGGACGAATAAAGAGCTTCAGGGTGAAGCCGGCCATCACCAGATATACCCAGCCCAAAAGCGCGGCATGCGTATGGGAATGAATCAGGTGTGGAATCTGAAACCAGGTTTGAGACGGACTGTGCCACTCGAACCGAATCCACGTGCCGATGGCAACTGCCACGAGAAGCCATACCAGTGCCGGCAGGAAGTACCAGCGACGAACCACAGTATTAAGATCAGTGCGTGTGTCCACGTTTTTTAACCCGTTTCAGAATGGAAAGTATGATGACCGCACAGCCCGAAAAAAGCATCAGATGGGCGACGAGTTTTGCTGAAGGCACAAAAATGAGAAGCAGCAGTCCCGACTGAAACAAGCCGAGCATAATCCAGGCCGGAGCGTCATGCTGACGCTCATTTCGGTTCACCCGCGGGAATATCCACCAGGCCACGCCCATTGTGAAGCTGAGCATCCAGCCGAAAATCATAGCCGGAATGTGAACCTCGCGGAAGTCCGGCATCCAGCTGACTTCACCTGTGCTCAGATGCATGCAAGCGCCGGAAACAGCTCCGGCGAGCATCCATAGCAGCGACAGGCGAATAATCCAGATGCTTGCGTTTGGCATCAGTTTGCACCGGCACGTTTAGGTTTAAGCGGCTGCATGCGGTCCCATATAATGGCTGTAAACAGCAGCAGCGCAGAAAACTGGGTGATTCCGGCTATGGCCTGCCAGCCTGCACCACCCGGGGCCAGAAAATATACGGCATGCCGGAGCAGAAGCCCGGAGTTGAGCAGTATGAACGCGACTACTCCGAGCATCTCTGCTCGCTCTCTTGGCATAGCCTTTTTGGACCGTGGAAACATCCATAGTGCCACTCCTAAAATCATCTGGGTGAGGAATCCGAGGGTAAACATGTGCAGCGACATAGCTGCAAGGTAATCCAGTGCCGGAGATTCTGCCATCCCGGCCACCAACGGCAAACCGGTGTAGAGCAGAAGCCACGCAAAAGATGAAAATATAAAGTATCTGGAAACCTGCGGCATGGTCTGTTACGGCATTAATTCACGTCGTCTTTTCCGTGTTTACAGCTGCAGCCCGACATGTCTTCAGCGCTCCGCTGATCACCGCCCGGCTTGTTAATACGGGTTATTTCAATCCGGAAGGTCCCGTCGGGCATGGACGTTTTGTCCCATGAAAACTGACCGGACCGCTCAAATAAAAACTGAAAGTACAGCGGCTTCGGATCATGGTTGATATTCAGCACTACCGCTTCGTGAAGCAAAACTTTATCGAAAGTCTCAAAAATAAGGCGGTGCCGGTCTGGCTGAGGCACCTTTTCAATATCAATTTCGTGGTTCATAGCTTGTGAATTTGAGTTCAGGGTAAAAGTCGTGTTCATGTTATTTCTCATATCAGGGTGGTCGTATTTAACGCCGGATCAAAAATTAAATCGCAGCGTAGTTCATCTACATAAGGATTTAATTTTTGAGACAAGGCAGAAGACGGGCAAAAGATCGGTTTCAACCCGGATTATTCACCAGTGCCTGCCCCGACTAATTCGGGTTAAAAGTCTTTGGTTACGAAGCGTCTTGCGCCCCATGACAGCGGCAGCGCAATCCACATCAGAAGCACGCCCGTAATGGTGAGCAGTCCGCCCGTGCTGCCCAGAAAACGCTGGAACAATGCTCCGGTGAAACCCATCAGTGTGGAGGCTTCAAACTCGATAAGCAGGGCTATTCTGGCCAGGTCAAGCGGATTGAGCATAGACATAATCAGCACCGGCTGCTGCAGCGGATAATCGGAAAACATGTAGATTACGACCAGAATGAGGCCATCATAAATCACGGCAAAAAACAGCCACATTACCACGGCCAGGCCGAGTCCTTTGGTTTTATCCTCGGTAAGCAGCGCAATCATAAACGCCAGGGCCGAGAAAATGGTGGTAAGGATGATGGCCGTGCCAATCAGGTAGCCTAATGCCGCCAGATGCGTAAACAGCACCCCGTTCCAGATGAACGGCAGCGCTATGCCCACGGCCACGGTTGCCGATAATGGCAGCATGAGGCCTGCAAAAAGCGCGCTGAACATCTCGCCCCTTTTTACGGGCTGGGAAAGCATCAGCTCGGTGTATTCGCGCGAGTTGTACACGTACATGGTGCCCAGCATGATGCTCACCAGTGGAATCACCAGAAGCACCACGTTCATGAGGCTGAGAATCACCCGGTCGCCCGAGCCGCCGAAACGGAACAGCGCGTCGGTTATCAGAATGAAAAAGGCGAGGTAAAAAAGCCCCCAGCGGCTGCGCATTACGTCGCGGAGCTGGTATTTAATGAGTTTTAGCGTGTTGGTTTTCATCAGGCGGCTCCTTTCATTTTTCGGGCAATGGCGCGCTCGAGGGTGCGCTCACCGGTGGTTTCAAGCAGTTCGTTAACGGTCATTTCGAAGTGGATTACCCCATCGAGTATGTACACCACTTTATCGGCCAGCTCCTGGATTTCGCTCATAATGTGTGAGGTCAGGATGATGGTCTTGCCGGCTTCTCTTTCCCGGGCAATTTTGTCCTTCAGGCAGCTGCTCGAAACCGGATCAAGGCCGGCAGAGGGCTCATCCAGAAACACCACCGGCGGACGAAACAGAAACGCCAGCACCGCGCTTACCTTCTGACGATTTCCGCCCGAAAGCGTCTTGAACTTCTTGCCTAATTCGGTCTTCAGGTTGAAGGCGTGAAAAAGCTCTTCATCAGTATCCTCCGGATTGCCGCGCACGTCGCGCACCATATCGATGATTTCCTGAACGGTCAGGTTATCGGGATAGCGGGCGTTTTGCGGCATATAGCCGATTCCGCTGCGATAGGAAGCATCACCGTTTATGCGCTTTCCGTTAATGGTGATGACACCCGAGTCGGGTTTCACCAGTCCGAGCAGGCTTTTAATCAGGGTGGTCTTGCCTGCTCCGTTCGGGCCAAGCACGGCCGTAATTTCATGCGGGTTGATGGTTAAATCCAGCCCGCGAAGGACCTCCAGCTTGCCGAAGGATTTGCGAATTTGTTCTATCTGAATCATTGTAAGGGGGATTTCATGAGTGGATACTCGTCGACCAGGGTTTCCGGAGTAAGAGCCGGCATTACGCGCTCGGCCAGATCGAGTACATCAATAAAAAGGCTTCTGTGCAGCATGAGCGAAATCGGGTTGCGCTCCACGATAATGGAGTACAGGCGGACCGGGCGGTGCGGCACGTCTCCGATGCCATCACCCTCCAGATCGTACCCGTCGTATTTGCTCCAGTAATTACGCTCGAAGGTGTTGTAGTGCTGACGACTGTTGGTAGAAACATCGAAGGTGTTATCGATGAAGGCGTTGGCCGAAAACACGTTCCGCGTGCTGTTGGCCCAGAGTTTTACCGCCCATCCGTTGCGCTCAAACTTGTTTTTCTCAATGCGAACGTTGTTCGAACCTTCCGAGTAAATGCCGGTGGTATTATTCAAAAACTGATTGCCGGATATCAGGCTGTTGTCGATATCCTTGAGCAGAATTCCGTAGGATGCCGGGCCCAGATTATCGGCGAAAATATTGCCCGACATGTCCACGTCCTGCGAGTACATCACGGCCACTCCGGCGTTGTTCCGGCGAAATTCGTTACGCGAATACTCCGAGTCTTTCGAAAACATATAGTGCAACCCGTAGCGGCGGTTGTCGATGGCTACGTTATCGGTTATGCTTACCCCTTTGGCGAATTCCAGATAGATTCCGTCGCGGTGCTGCTGTATAAAATTGTCTTTTACGGTAATGCGCTCCGTGTCGAAAAGATGAATTCCGTTGCCCGAATTCGACTCCCGGTCGCCTCCCCCGCTGATGCGGTTACCCTGCACCAGGCTGTCCTTCGTACGAGAGAGATAAATACTAAACATATTGTTTTCGAACACATTGTCCTTGATGCTCGCGTGTGATGCGCTCTCCACCCGAACGGCAGACCAGTCTCGTATGTGGCTCTGCCCGGTATTGCGCAGCGTGAGGCCCTCAATACGTACGGAGTCGGATTTAACTATGATGATGTGCCCCGATTCACCTCCGTCGATAATAGCGCCGTTTTCGCCCCGAAGCGTGATGCGGTTCGTTTCTATGGTGATGCCGCTCTCGTCGTAAACACCGGCCGGGATGATGAGCATATCGCCGGGCCGGGCTGCATCAACGGCCGGCTGAATACTGCCGGTTACGCGAATTTCGCGATCGGCCGCAAGCAGACTTACTGAAAGAATCGGCAGCAGCGAAATAAGAAGGATGAGTCGTTTCCTGAGGTTTTTCATCACAAATCCATTATTTAGTCG
>PWID01000190.1 GCA_003555145.1 Balneolia bacterium
AAGCTTTCACCCTGCTTAAGGACCAAAAAAAGGGCAGGGCGGGCATCATAGTAAAAGAGCATGTGAAGAACCTTAAAGCTGCTGATCCGAATAAGGACTCTTTAGCGAACCTGGTTTCTTGCCCCGATGATATGCTGCCTCTCAGAAATATGATGCTCGGCCATATTTGTCTGGCTGAATCTGTGGAAAAAGCCGTCTCCAAACTGAAGTCAGATCCGAATCTGAGCTACGTTACTCCGGAAGGCGATATCATTCGACAGGATGGAGTACTGAAAAGCGGCAGCCAGGAAAAGAACGTGGGAATTCGTGTAGGTATTAAGGACCGCCTGCAGAAGCTGAAAAAAGCAATTCGCACCGAACAGGAGCAGGTCGATGACAAAGTCCAGCGCCTTGAGCAAACCCAGCAGAAACTGAACTCTCTGAATGAGCAGGACGCCCGCGAAGTTTTGCGTGAAGCAGAAGCGGGGGCCCGTAAAACGGAGCAGCGGTTTACCGGCATAAAGTCGGAACGGGAAATGTATGAGCGGAACAAAGGTGATTTGGTACGTCGTGAAGAAAGCCTGAGTAACCAGATTGGCGAGTCGGGTAAACAGCTTGCCGAGTTGCGCCCGCAGCTGGATGAGCTGAACTACCGGCTGGAACAGATTATTGAAGAGCAGCTGGGCTTGCGCAATGAGCTGAGGTCCAAGGAAGAGTCCCGACAACGCGCGCAACAGACCATGAACGATGCACGTGTTAAGGAGCAGCGCTTACGCTCGGAGGCCGAAAGTTACGAGCGTGAAATGGCACAAGCCGAGCAGTCCATCAAAACCATTAAGGAAAGACTGGACCTGAGGGCAAATCAGGCTACGCAGAGTAAGGATAAGATTACGACCTTGCGGGATACAACCGAAGAGCTAGAGCTTCACCTGGATGAGCTACAGGATAAAAAGCACCGTGCAGATGCCATATTTAAAGATGCAGAAGAGGCCACGGCCAAACAGCGGGGGCGCATACGCCAGATTGAAGAACAGAATCGGCAACTTCAGCGGAAGAAAGAAATTAATACCGGATTACTGCACCAGCTGGAAATTGAGCAGTCGAAATTTGAGATGAACGTAACCTCCATCAGCGACCACGTGTGGGAAACCTACGGAAAGATGATGGAGCAGGTGAAGGACGAGTTCCCCGAAGGCGTTGAGCCGGAAGCTGCCAAAACTGAGGTAAACAAGCTTCGGGAGCGCATGCGAAGCATAGGAGAAGTAAATCCGCTGGCTATCGAAGAATACGAAGAGGAAAAAGAGCGTCTCGACTTTTACGAAGAGCAGATCGCGGATTTGCACGAGGCGGAGGGGAAACTTCGTCAGACGATAAAGGAAATCAACGAAACGGCGAACGCGCGGTTTCAAACCACATTTGAAGACATTCGGACAAATTTCAAGCGGGTTTTCAGCATGCTGTTTATGGAAGATGATTTCTGTGATCTGCTGCTGGATGAGAAATCAGACGACCCGTTGGATCATCGTATTGAAATTATCGCCAAGCCAAGAGGAAAGCGTCCGTCGAACATCGAGCAGCTTTCGGGTGGGGAAAAAACGCTGACCGCGATCGCGCTTCTGTTTGCCATCTATCTGGTAAAACCATCACCCTTCTGTATTCTGGATGAGGTTGATGCCCCGCTTGACGATGCCAACGTGGAGCGCTTCACCAGTCTGATTAAACAGTTCAGTGACGAAACGCAGTTCATCGTAATTACGCACAACAAAAAGACGATGGAGAAAGCCGAGGTGATGTACGGGGTAACCATGCAGGAGACCGGAGTAAGTCGTCTTGTGGGCGTTCGGCTGGATGGGAAACAGCCTGTAATCGAAGCATCCTGAGGCACGTTTCTACACGATTGAACGTTTGGTGAGATCAGTATACGGCTGGACTGAAATGGTGAGGCCGGAATCTAAACAGACAGAACAAATTTGAGCAGAATTATGGCTAAAAAATTTGATATACCGGAATTCTATAAGTCAGATATTATACGAAGCGTAAAAAGCGCGCGGCAGATTCTTGATCCGAGAAAGCGGGATACAGAACCTGTAACCATCGATTTCGGGCCTGTTCAGTTTTTTGTACCCCGCCACTTTGGGTTTTGCTACGGAGTGGAAAATGCTATTGATATTGCCTATAGAACCGTAGAGCAGAACCCTGATAAAAATATTTATCTGCTTAGCGAAATGATTCACAATCCGAATGTGAATGAGGATCTGACTCGTCGTGGCGTTAAGTTTTTATTCGAAACAGATGGCACGGTCATTATACCCGTTTCCAGCCTGACTGCAGATGATATTGTGATTGTGCCAGCGTTTGGAACAACGCTCGAAATTCAGAAACAGCTTGAAGAGCGGGGCATAAACCCGTATCAGTTCGATACGACTTGTCCGTTTGTGGAGAAAGTCTGGAAAAGAGGAAGTCAGCTGGGCAAAAAAGACAATGCCCTTGTAATTCACGGCAAGCACAATCATGAGGAAACGCGGGCTACGTTTTCACACAGCGCGAAATCATCGTCGGCGGTTGTAGTGGTGCTTAACCCCGATGAAGCACGTATTCTGGCCGACATTATGCTGGAAAAAAGACCATTGGAAGAATTTGATGCTCATTTTGGTCATAAGTGCACAGATGGTTTTAATCCGCTTACGGATCTGGAGAAATTTGGTGTAATTAACCAGACTACTATGCTTGCAACCGAAACGCAGGAAGTAATGGATATCCTCCGCGTTGCCGTAGTTGAGAAATATGGAGAGGAAAGTGTTAAGGAGCATTTTGCCGATACTTCCGATACGCTCTGTTATGCCACAAATGAAAATCAGACGGCTACGCGCTCGCTGATGAAAACAGATGCCGATCTCGCGCTTGTTGTAGGCGGATATAACTCATCGAACACTATGCACCTGGTAGAATTGCTCGAGCATGAGTTCCCAACCTACCATGTGAGAGATGCAGGTGAATTAAGGTCTTCGGATGAAATTCAGCACTTTAATCAGTGGGATAAACAGCTGCACATAAGCAAAGCCTGGATTCAGCCTGTTGAAGGCCGCCCCCTAAAAATTGCTATTACTTCAGGAGCTTCCTGCCCGGATATTCTGGTAGATGAAGTAATTTTGAAAGTGCTTTCCTGGTTCGAAAATACGCGGGATGTAGATGAAGTGTTAAAGCCATTTCGCGAAACTATGCCCGATCCCGCTTAAGATCTTTGATAGCTGATTTTTAGAATATTTTGTCCAGCGAATTTCGCAAATTAAAGGGATTGAGACGGGGTGGATTCTGGTATTCATTGGAACATGTGGCACAAAGTACTCGCTGAGTTGCACAGTTTTATCCGGGTAAATTACACGCTCCTGTCCCGTATCCATTGTTTATTACTAATTGCTTATTGTTAATTCTTCAGAAGGTCCAGGGTCTGTTCGTTCCATGAACTTTGAACAGAGGTAAGAATCCCGTGGTGGAATTGGAATTCACTGATAATCAGTCTTCTATTACGCGGAAGTATGATGCTCTGCGGGGCGAAAAAGACCGGACACTGATATCGAACTCAGAATCGTCTATTTCGAAGCGAGGCTGAATATATCCGCTCGTATCTTCCTGAATAGCTGAGTAGTCTACCACGGCCCGAATAAGGCTTCGCTCTGAAACGTCGGCAAACTGTGTAACAGGTATATTATACCTCACGCTAATCAAAGGCGGAGTTAAAATAATGCGGGGGAGCCCTTCGCCGCCCTCAATTTCTATAGGAATTCGAACCTCTCCTTCGGTAAACTCTGCGACCTCAACCTCAAGTGTTACAGCCCGGTGGCTAATTCGTATAAGCTCGTTACTTTCTTCAAGCTGCACAGTAGCAAGAAAGGGCTGATTTAAATCTTCAAAAGTTGTTTTTCGTGTGGGCCATGAATCAATATTCTGTACAAGCGATCGTGCTCCGCTAACCCTTACGCTATCGGGGCGAATGGAAGGTGTTCCTATAGAACCATATTGGCTTCTGAACTTAAGTTCAATATTATTTTCTATCGGAACTTTGCGAGACATTGATTCTTCCATCTCAATCTCCACCACAGATGGTTCTGCACGGGTAAGGCTAAGATCCTGTCCGGAGGTAAGCTGCATCTGGATAGCATCAAAAATATTTGTGGACTCTTCTTCTGCGTTAACGCTAATCCGGGGCGGGTTACCGTAAATACCAAGAAGTTTCCATCCTTCACCCGAAAAAGTGGCATTCGTATAATCCGGTAACGGCTGCAGCGGAGCCTGATCGGCCGGAAAGTCTCCGTATGTTAACGGAAGCTGCAGAGTTAGAGAATAGTCGCGCCCAAGATTAATGAGCATCCAGAGCCCCATTGCTATGATAAATGAAAATACGAAGACGATGGTTTTTTCACCGCTCTGCATATTCGAACTGCCGGAGTCGCTGCTGCTTTGCGGCAGGTTGAATTTATCCCGTAAGGAATTAAAAAAATCAGAAATGCTCATGGGTAAGGAAGAAGTCGATACGTTAGACTGGAAATATAACCAATTTACAGGATGATAATTTCTTCTATAATGGGTTCGCGAACGGAGTCGTTGAGCTTCCGTTTGAGCATATTGCGCTGGAAATGCAACTCCTGTCTCCACGCCTGATCTTTAACTTTAATGAAGAACTTGGTGCCTTTAAACCAGAAATCCTCGACTTGCTCCATAACCCTTGGCCCTGCCGTATTAGGGAAAACGGATAACACCATGCCGCGCTTGAGCTTCTTGCGAGCCGGATAATCATCAACAAAATCCTTGAGTAAATCGCCAATAGCACGGGGTTTTTTTGAGTAGTATGCCATGGAGTCGGGTGTTTAAAGTAATGTGTATACTGTAAAGTAAGCAAAAAAAATCCGGAAAAGCATTTCTCGGGAAAGCCGTTCCGGATTTTCAATTCTGTTTTCTGTTATGCAGCACTTAGCTGAAAATCAGGCTGATGCTTTGCGCTTTTCGTAAATCGGCGGTGCAGCATCTTCAATTGTTGCTTTTGTGATAATGCAACGCTCTACGTTACGCATAGTTGGCAGCGTAAACATGATATCAAGCATAGACTTTTCCATAATGGACTTGAGTCCGCGCGCACCGGTTTTACGTTCCATAGCTCTGGTTACGATGGAATCTAGTGCGTCTTCTTCGAAATCCAGCTTTACGCCTTCAAGTTCAAAAAGCTTCTGGTATTGTTTTACCAGCGCATTTTTTGGCTTCAGCATGATGTCGATAAGCGCATCTTTATCCAGCTCGTGCAGACCAGAAATTACCGGCAGACGGCCAATGAGCTCAGGAATAAGTCCAAACTTCTGAAGATCTTCCGGCTCGGCATAGGTAAAGATGTTCGGGTTGGTTTTGTCGAACTTTACCTGCTCGGTAGTATGGAAACCCATAGAGCTGGTTGAAAGCCTGCGTGAAATTACGTCGGCCAGCCCGTCGAATGCACCGCCACAAATAAAGAGAATGTTGGTGGTATCAATTTTTACGAAACTCTGCTCGGGATGCTTACGCCCGCCCTTTGGCGGTACGTTGGCAATAGATCCTTCAAGGATTTTGAGAAGCGCCTGCTGTACGCCTTCACCGGAAACGTCGCGGGTAATACTCGGGTTGTCGCTTTTGCGCGCTACTTTATCTACCTCATCTATGTAAACGATACCCTTTTGAGCACGTTCTACGTCGTAGTCGGCGGCCTGCAGAAGATTTGAAAGAATGCTTTCAACATCTTCTCCCACGTATCCGGCTTCGGTAAGCGCGGTTGCATCGGCTATGGTAAAAGGTACATCAATCATGCGTGCAAGCGTACGTGCAAGCAGAGTTTTACCTGATCCCGTTGGGCCGAGAAGCAATATGTTACTTTTGTCTATCTGAATGTCATCGCTGCCTTCGGTACCACTGTCGCTAATTCGCTTAAAGTGGTTGTAAACGGCAACTGAAAGCGTCTTTTTGGCATATTCCTGCCCGATGACGTATTCTTCGAGCTTGGCCTTAATTTCGACAGGCTTAAGCATCGGCTTGTAGTTAGCCGTACGGGATTCATTTTTTTTTGCCAGATCGGATTTAACGATCCCGGCTGCGTCATTTATGCAATAATCGCAAATGTAAACATCGGGGCCGGCAACCATGCTGTTAACCTGGCTCGATGAACGTCCGCAAAAGGAACAGTGTATTCGGTCTTTACGTGATTTGCCGCTCATTAGAACTAATTATTTTTTAATGTCTTCAAGAACTGTAATGTAACAAATAATCTAAATAAAACAGCCGGATCTGCGCAGTTACTTAACTGTCCGACAGATCCGGCTGAAGGCATAAATACAGCTAATTACGCATGGTGCGTCGGGCTTATTTCTTATCGCGGCGCATTACTTTATCGACAAGGCCATATTCATGAGCTTCATCGGCAGTCATCCATTTATTACGGTCGGAGTCAATTACTACTTCTTCGAGGGTACGTCCGGCGTGATCTGCTATAATCTGGCTGAGTGATTCCTTAAGGCGAAGGATTTCTCTTGCCTCGATCTCAATATCACTTGCCTGACCCTGTACACCGCCAAGTGGCTGGTGAATCATTACACGTGCATTCGGAAGTGCAGAACGCTTGCCTTTGGCACCAGCGGTAAGAAGTACGGCGCCCATTGAGGCCGCCATACCGATACAGGTTGTGGAAACATCACACTTCACATACTGCATGGTATCATAAATAGCCATACCTGCAGAAACAACGCCACCAGGACTGTTAATGTAAATATTGATGTCTTTTTCCGGGTCTTCCGACTCGAGGAAAAGAATCTGGGCCACAATGTTGGAAGCCACGGCATCATTAATGGGAGTTCCAAGAATGATGATGCGGTCTTTCAGAAGGCGCGAATAGATATCGTAGGCACGCTCTCCGCGGGAGGTCGTCTCGATAACCATAGGAACAAGGTTATTCTGAGTTTCGCCGCTGTGGGCCTGCATAAACGAGTTGTGGTCGATTACGGGTTGTTTGGGAATGTGCATAATCTCGTAATAAGTATGAATGAAAAACGATTAGATGTGTAGCACGGGAAGTTACTTCTTGTTAGAATATTTCTTCTCGTACTCGTCTCTGGATAGTTCGTTAACGCTTACTTCGTCGATAAGTTTGCCGAACAGTTTGTCGGTGCGAATGCGCATCCGCAGCTGTTCGAGCTGCTCGCTTTGTGATGCGTAAAAATTCCTGAGCATCTCGGCGGGAAGCCCCATTTTGGCAGCCTCAACTTCGAAGAACTTGTCAACGTCTTCAGCCTGAATTTCGGTATCCGGATATTTCTCGAACAAATCAGAAACGATGAAGGTCCATTTGCCTTCCTTCATGATGCTGTCTTTGTTTTCGGACTCGAATTCTTCCTTATTAAAATCATCAGGAAGGGTGTCTTCGTTCTCTTTTCTGAGATTATTTATACGCCCGTTCAGAATATCCTGATAAATGTTCTGAGGTACTTCGAAATCGTGGGAATCAATCAATGATGTTACGATCTTGTCGCGGAGTAAATCGTCGGCAGTCTGATCGAAGTAATTCTGAATCTGGCTCTTCAGGTAGCTCTTGAACTCTTCTTCGTTAGTAGACTGACCACGGCTCTGCTGCTTGAAGAATTCTTCGTCCAGCTCAGGAGCGGTGTGGTTCTCAACTTTCTTGACGGTGGCCTTGTACGACTCCGGCTCTTCGCCGTCTTTAATTTCGATGGTGGTTTCATCACCTTTTTTCTTGCCTACGAGCGCAGAAGCGTATTCCTTGTTCTGTTCGCTTTTGAGATCCAGGCTCAGGTCTTCGTCTTTATCGTCGGTTTCCTTGCCATCCTTGTCCAGGCGAACAACGTCTACTGTTACTTTAGACTCTTCCGTAGCGGCATCCTCTGTTTCAGACCACTCGCTGGCTCGACGGATACTAAACTCATACTCTTTTGCGACTTCTTCATCAGTCACATCATGTACAAGTTTGTCTACTTTTATTGCATTTACGTCGGTCAATTCGAACTCAGGGGCAGTTCCGATCATGAGTTCTACCTCAAGCTTGCCGTCGGTGTAGTTAAGCTTTTCCATTCTTGGTTCGCCAACGGGCTTGTGGTTCGGAATGATTTCCTTTTGGAAAATTTCCTGCACAAACTCATCAATCTGCTCATTTTCGACATCTTTGCCGATACGCTTTTTGATGAGGCCGATAGGCGCTGAGCCCGGGCGGAAACCGGGGATGTTCATGGTCTTGCGGTACTTTTTGAGCGCTTTGTCGATTCTTGGGCCTAAATCAGAGCTGTCGGCTTCAATGGTGATTTTTTTATCTACCGCGGTAATGTTTTCTACGGATATATTCACAGAAAAGGGATGGGATTAATGTATTTGTATACTGTGCAACCCGAAGAGCTTTGGTTGAATAATGGTATCCAGAAGCGCCTGAGTGCAGGCCCAACGATGGAAATCTCTTCGGTGAATTAAGATGAAAAAGTCAAACTGCCTTTCAGCAGTTTGACTCTGGTACGAGAGGGGGGACTCGAACCCCCACGCCTTATCAGCACTAGATCCTAAATCTAGCGTGTCTACCAATTCCACCACTCTCGCATTCTAAATAGCCATCAATTGTGGAAACAACTGATGCATTTTTAACAAGACTTCAAATATAAGGCTTATCACATTGCGAATCAATGCTAAATGCACCAACAAAATCCTTTGGTCAGAACGGTTTCACAGGGTGATGGGAAAGGGGGAGGAGGGTTAATAAATAGTTGCCAAAACCTGGGGCTGAAATCACTGTTAATCAAAATCATCCTGTGCAGCTTGGCGTCCTGGCGTGATATCTCTGGAAACCAAGCCATCCTTTTTAGCCAGACGATAAAAACTTTTAAGTGGGATTGATGGTAACAAGGTTGGTAACACAAAAAAAAGGCTTCATAAACATAACGTTTACAAAGCCTTAAATTTTTCAAGAGTGCCCTGGACTGGACCTGCCTGCCGTATATCGGTGTAGAATTGAGGTTATGATGGGCAGTCAGGCAGGCTCGAATCAGCATGCCGTTATGGGTTTTGGATGAGGGATCGAAGGAATCTCTTTCCGACGGCAGACTTCAGGTACTTTTCTCTGACTCTTGCCTGTTCTCGGTCGGGTTGCTCTTCTTTATAAATCAACTCAAAAGGTGCATATGGTTTGGTTGTTTTTTCATATCCCTTATTGTGCTGGTCAAGCCGCCCGTCCAAATCGGAGGTAATTCCGACATAGATATAGTTACGGTGCATGCTTTTGATTGCGTAAACGAAATACATGATTTAAAGAAATTGCATGAAACAAAAAAGGCTTTATAAACATAACGTTTACAAAGCCTTAAATTTTTCAAGAGTGCCCTGGACTGGACTCGAACCAGCATGCCGTTGCCAGCACCACCCCCTCAAGATGGCGTGTCTACCAATTTCACCACCAGGGCAGATTCCAAATATAAGAAGAAAAGGTACCCTTTCGCAATAGCAGAATACGGAATAACTCGTCTTTTTTGGTGGCAGATCCGGCCGGAAAGAACAGGAGATTTGAGCATCGTTAAACCCAAAGTATTATTCCGGACAGTTACCGGCTTTGCTCTTTTTTCTCTTTGGTATCATCTTCATCCAGAATCTCGTAATCGGCGTCTTCTACATGGCCGAAACGGTTTGATGAGCCGGAATCCCGGCTGGAAGTACTTTTGCCATCCCGGGTACTCCTTGGGCCACGTACCGACGGGCGGTTTAAATAGGCATTGCTAATCCAGCGAATGAGCAGGAAAACGATAATAAAAAAAATCAGATAACGCATCAGGGCTTGATGTAGAGTCGGTCCTGTGTAACAGGCTCGTTAAAAATATGGTGCTCTATGAACTCGAAGTGCTCATCGTTGTTCACAAAGTCTATATCGCTTGCGCGAATAATCAGAACGGGCGACTTGTCGTAATGTTTGAAAAAATGATTATACGAGTCGTTCAGTTCGGTAAGGTACTCCTCCGAAATCTGCTGTTCGTAGGAACGCCCGCGCTTACGGATGTTTTCCATCAGCCGGTCCACGCTGCACTGAATGAAAACCATCAGGTCGGGTTTGGCCGCAATGCCGCTCATAATCTGATAGATCTTATCATATAGCGCCAGCTCATCATCGCTCAAATTCAGCCGCGCAAAAATCCGGTCCTTATCAAAAATATAGTCAGAGATAATGAGCTCCTGGAACATGTCTTTTTCAAAAAGCTTTTGCTGCTGATTAAAACGGCTGGCCAGAAAAGTGAGCTGCGTCTGGAAAGCGTAACGCTCGCGGTCTTCATAAAAGCGTGGCAGGAACGGATTTTCTTCGAATTCCTCGAGTACAATCCGCGCGCTGTGGCGTCTGGAGAGCATGGTCGCAAGGGACGTTTTCCCCGCACCAATAACTCCTTCGATGGCGATATAGTCAAATTTATTCACGCGTAAAATCTACCACTTTAAAGAGGTTTTGTAAACCCTCAAATTAGGCGCTTTTTTAATGAGCGCATCTATATTTTTTCCGCTGTCCGGGTCGGTCCATTCAGGTATAATCTCTGCCATTGGGAGCAGTACAAAAAGCCGCTCAGCGTACGATAAGTGCGGTATGGAAAGCTCAGGTGTTTGCAGTGTGATGGCATCCCAGGCGATGATGTCCAGGTCTACGGGCCGGTTGCTCCACCGGGTTGCTTCAAAATCGCGTCCCGCCTTTTTTTCGTGCTGTTTTAGTAGCTGAAGCAGTTCGGTTGGTGAGCATTCCGTTTTTGTTACGAGCACGGCGTTGAGAAAGGGCTGATCTGCCGGACCTATTGGTTCACTTTCATAAACCGAAGACAATTTCATTTCGGAACCTGAACTGCTGATTCCCGTGCAAAAATCCCGGGCGTTCTTCAGGTGTTCGAGCCGGTCGCCCAGGTTGCTGCCAACGGCAATTATTACTTTTGCCACACTTCAACGATTTCAACATACTCGCAGCTCACAGACATTGGGGGCGTATGCTTTCTGAGCCTGACCTCCAGCCGGTTAATCTCCGGAAAGGCTGTTAACAAGGATTCTCCAATACGAATAAGCAGCGTTTCAATGAGTTTTACGGATTCGCCGTTCATAACTGCGGCTATACATTCGCAGGCCTTGGAGTAATCGAGCGTATGGGAAAGATCATCACTCTGGCCGGCCTGATGAAAACCTGTTTCAAAAATGGCATCAACCGTAAAGTTGTTTCCGGCTTTACGCTCGAACTCGTTATGGCCGTGCAGGCTTCGAAAACTAAGGTTGTGTAAAGTAAGTTTTCCCATGTTTCGTACCTCAGAAAGTTTAATTAAAGACTGGCCAGCTCAATTTTCTGCTGTATATCCTTCACAATCTGATCATGACGCGCGCTGGTTTGTATGCGGTCTTCTATAGTAGTAATTGCATGGATTACTGTGGAATGATCTCTTCCGCCAAACTGGAGTCCGATGGACTTGAGGCTGGATTTGGTGAGACGTTTGGACAAATACATGGCAATCTGGCGAGCTTCAACTATTTCCTGCTTGCGCGTCTTCTCGCGAACCTTGTTGGTATCGATACCAAAGTATTCACAAACGTGCGCCTGTATGTTCTCAATTGTTACCTGCTTGTTGGTGTCCTTAATCATATCCTTGAGAATACGCTTGGCCATCGGCAGGTCGATTACGTCCAGATGCTGCAGTGATGATGCTGCCAGAAGCTTAATTATCGCACCTTCCAGATCGCGAACGCTGGATTTGAAGTTGGTCGCGATAAATTCGAAAATTTGCGGATCGAACTCGATGCCGTTATCCAGAGCTTTGCGCTCCAGAATGGCGTAACGGGTTTCGTAATCCGGCATCTGAACATCGGCAGTGAGGCCCCAGTTGAATCTGGAAATAAGGCGCTCCTGAATATCCGGAATGTCTTTTGGAGCGCGGTCGCTGGTTAGAATAATTTGCTTTCCTTCCTGGTGCAGCGCATTAAAAATGTGGAAAAATTCTTCCTGCGTTTTCTCTTTTCCGCTGAAGAACTGAATATCATCTATGATGAGGACATCAATATTGCGATAAAGCATAGAGAATTCGCTGGCCCGGTTGTTGCGAATGGCCTGAACGAACTCATTAGTAAAATCGTCGGAGGTAGTATAGAGAATGTTTTTCTCTGTTCCGTAATCCTGGCGAATCTTGTTACCAATGCTTTGAGTAAGGTGCGTTTTTCCAAGCCCGGTACCGCCATATATAAAGAACGGATTGAACGAGTTTTTTCCGGGATTCTCTGCAATGGCCATTCCAGCTGAGCGGGCAAGACGATTACAGTCGCCCTCGATGAAGCGATCAAAAACGTAGTTTGAATTCAGATTTGAATTTAAACGATGTTTCTGAATCCCTGGAATAACAAACGGATTCTGGATTTGGTTGGGCTGATACTGAGGAACGTCGTTAAGCGAATTGTCGCTGCCATATTGCGGAGGCGTTGGCCGCTGTGGCAGGCGTACGGAAGCGCTGCTGCCATCGTCGTAGGTATTCGCTTTGTTTTCTACTTTTATGGAATACTGTAGCTTACCGTCTTTTCCTATTACCCGTGTAATTGTGGTGCGAAGAATGCTGTAGTAATGTTCTTCCAGCCACTCGTACCAGAACTGGGACGGAACCTGAATCGTGAGGGTTTGCCCCTCCATTCTGAGTGGTTTGATGGGCTCAAACCAGGCCGAAAATTTTTGGGCATTCACATTGTCTCTTATAATAACAAGACACTGCTGCCATTTTTCCTGTGCTAGCTCATTCGACACCGTTAGTAACTCCTGTTGCGACACGAAAAACCGTTGATAAAAAATGTAAAATTACTTTTATACGTTGGGTTATCCACAGGTGCACTCCCTCATCCGGTGGATTAACTGCGCCAAAGATGGTGATAAAATTAGTATAAGTCAAAAGTCGAATGTCCGGGCCGGCCATAGTTATCCACACTATATCAACCTAGTATTTATATCTATTAATTATTGACTTAGGACAAATTTCGCGGTGTGTGCAGAAAGTACTTGACAGCCGTTAACAATGGCTTAACACGGGTTCGGCCCGTACCGGAAATGCCCCCAACTGCCCATAAAAAAGTTATAGACAAGTTATCCACATTTTACTCATCCGTATGTGTGTGCCTTACGCAGAGCATACGGTTTTTGTCTGAATAGTCTTTTAGAATAAGTGCCTTAAGACCTTCTTCCTCAATTTGGTGGGTTATTCCTTCACCAAGGTTCTCATGTATTTCGAGGTAAAGTTGACCATTTTTTGCCAGGTTTCCGGATGCAAACTTTGCTAGTGCCCGGTAGACAGAAAATACGTCTTTGTGGAAAAGTGCCAGGACAGGTTCGAAGTCTTTTACTTCCCTGTCGATTGCGCTTTTCTCGGTATCAGGTATGTACGGAGGATTAGAGATGATAATATCAAAAGGCTGATTGCTGTCATGAGGCCAGTTGGCTTCGAACAAATCGTGTTTGATAATGCGTACATCAAGATTATGGAGAGTAGCGTTCTCTTTAGCGAGGGCTATAGCATCATCGCTTATATCTGTTGCGGTGATGCTCCACTCTGGCCTCTCATTTTTGAGTGCGAGGGGAATACATCCTGTGCCGGTTCCAATGTCAAGAACCCTTAGTGGTTCATTTTTGGGGTAATCCAGCAAAATGCGCTCAACAAGCTGTTCGGTTTCCGGACGCGGGATAAGGGCTTCCGGCCGGCAGATCATTTCGAGTCCGAAAAAATCTGTTTTGCCGGTAATATATTGGAGCGGCTCATGCTTTGATCTGCGAAGAATAAATGGCTTTACTAAAGACAGTTCTTCAGGGCTGAGGGGGCGGTCGTATTTCAGATACAAATCAAGCCTTCGGCATCCCAAAGTGTCGGCAAGCAGCCACTCAATACTGAGTCTGGGAGATGGGATGCCTTTGTTGTCGAAGTAATCGGTTGCCCATTCGAGCATGCTTAAAACGGTCCACTCCTGAGGGGCGGGTGTTTCAGGCATTCTCTTCTTTATCTTCTACAACTTTACTTTCCTGTATGGTGAGGCCGTGCCGCTCGTTGAATTCAATAATGAAGCTGTAAACTACATCTTGTATTAGTGGTTCAACATTGTCTGATGCAGATGAACTGCCTCTGAAACCCATCCGGCCTCCGGTAATTACGAAATCTATATCAAGCTTATCTTTAATACGCTTGATGAGTACCGATACCGTAGTGCTGGAATTGATTAGTTTTCGGTGTTCTTCAAAAATATAAACAACTACCTCATCTCCGGATTCTTTGCACTCGTGTTTAAACGTATACTGAGGTTTAGTTGCGTCGGAGAGCTGCTGGCCAAAGCGGCTAAGGGTATCAGCTGGTCCGTACATTACAAATTTTCTTATGGTATCCATACCTTATGTCTTGAATTTCCGTTTATTGGAATAGAATATAGAAATCGTACATTGTCACGACTGAAATGCTTGTCTCTGCATTTGTGTTATAGCTCCAAAGCTTATTAAAAAGCTTTGGGAAACGATATAACACCGCGATTCGGAGAACAAAATCAGAGATGTACGGTTATATACCCAGGTTGTTAGACGAACGTATAATTTCATTCTATAGTACCGTTCGAATTTGAACCACGATATAAAGAAATTTCAAACAATTTCAAAACAGTAATTCTGTTTATGCCATCATTTTTCAAGTTTAAAAGCAGGATGCGATATCTCGCTGTCTTCACAAGCCTGACCGCTTTGTGCATTATTGCAACTTCGGCAAGCGCTCAAATTAATATCGAGCCGGAAATAAAACCTAAGTCAACGGCTGTGAGTCCGCTCGACTTCGACCTGAATAACGGTGCCACGTTTAACCTGAACGTAACTAATTATGGATTTTCCATTTCAGGGCAGTATCGCCGCGTTATGGCACGCAACACCGAATGGGTTACTGAAGCCGGTTTTGGAACTCTCAAAGACCCCAGAGAACAAACATTCTTCTTCTTCGGTCAGCAGCTTATTCCTAATAAGTATAAGCGCGTTTTTAATTTTCCGGTTATGACAGGCGTGCGTCAGCGTGTTCTGGCTGATTTTATTGATGACAACTTCCGCGTATTCTTTACCGGTATGGGTGGAGCTTCGTTCTCGTTTGCGTATCCGTATTTCGAAGACCGGCTTGCATTAGACGATATGCCCGCAGAAGTACAGATAGGTGCAAGCCGTATTTATGATGTCTTTCAAGGTTGGGGAGATGGAGACTGGAAAGTGGGGTATGCCGGTAAGGCTGCGGTTTCCATCGATTTTGGATCTGGCTTTTCAACGCTTACGTCCTTGGAGTTTGGTGTGCTTGCCCAATATTACCCGGATGGAATACAGATAATGGAACCGAATACGCTATTGGGTACAGTGCCCGGTAGTAATATTCCTGTAGTTGAACGAGGGACCGGGTTTAGTGCTCAAACCTTATTCTTAACACCTACAATCACGCTGATGTTTGGCGGTATGTGGTAGTCTTAAAGAAGGCTTAACTATTTAAAATTCCGGCAAGCCAGTTCTCGGGATACGCAAGACTATCGATAAGATAGTCCGGTTTGTACTTTGCCAGTTCCGGCTGAGTGTAGCTCCCGGTAGATACAGCCACGCTTACACACCCGAAATGCTGTGCGCATTTAATGTCGTTGGGAGTGTCGCCAATAATAATCATATCAGAAGGCTCGAGACTGCTGCCAATTAGTTCTCTTCCCTTTTCGAAGGCAACCTCCGGAAGTTTGTTTCTCTCATGATGCTCGCCCCCGAATGCCCCGGTTGAAAAATAGTGGTCCAATCCGGCCCGGTTGAGCTTAGTATAGGCGGCTTGTTCGAAATTGCCGGTTAGTAAACCAGCTGTATGCCCTGTTCTGCCTGTAAATTCAATAGAGTCTGCTGCGCCGGAATGTGTATCTAAATGCTCAGGCGCCAGCATTTCATTGAGCACGTCGAGATAAACTTGCTTCAGCTCATCAAAAGATGATGAATCCAGTTGGTTGAGAGCAATAAGCTTTGAAAAAATATCGCGATCTGTGCGGCCGGCAAATGATACGTCAGAAATAAAAGTTTCGGTACGGCCTAAACGACTTAAAAGTTCATTGATGAGTCCGGGCATAAAGCCGGATTTCATGCTTATAAGCGTGCCATCGATATCGTAAAGAACAAATTTGGGTTTCATGGGTATTGAAAAGGTGAAGAGTGATGCAAAGTTCAACAAAAACAGCTGTTACACCATTCGTTAAGGGGAGTTGAGGTGCAATTTGTACTGTAAAATGATCTCGATTTTCAGTATATTTATCGAATCCCATTATTATAATAATCAAAAAGAAAAAAGCTATGTCAATTATTGAAGATATTGTAGCAAGACAGATATTTGATTCAAGGGGAAATCCTACTGTAGAAGTAGATGTGATCCTTGAAAACGGTGTTCTGGGCCGGGCGGCTGTACCATCGGGTGCCTCAACCGGAGAACTGGAAGCTGTTGAGCTAAGGGATAATGACAGCGATCGCTACCACGGCAAAGGCGTAACCAAAGCCGTTGAAAACGTGAACGACGTTATCGCAGATGAATTAATTGGAATGAATGTATACAATCAGGTAGAAATCGACGAGTTTCTGATTGAGCTGGACGGAACCCACAATAAGGCAAAGCTTGGAGCCAACGCGATTCTGGGCGTTTCCCTTGCCGTTGCCGATGCCGCATCAAGCGGGCTCGAAATGCCTTTCTGGCGATATGTTGGCGGAGTTAACGCCAAAGTGCTTCCTTTGCCTATGATGAACATCATTAACGGTGGTTCGCATGCCGATAATAATGTAGACCTTCAGGAATTTATGATTATGCCTGCCGGTGCATCCAGTTTTACCGATGCGCTGCGTATGGGCAGTGAGGTGTTCCATCACCTTAAAAAAGTACTAAGCTCAAAAGGGTACAACACCTCAGTTGGCGATGAGGGTGGTTTCGCACCAAACCTCAAATCCAACGAAGAAGCTGTTGAAGTAATCCTTAAGGCTATCGAAAACGCGGGTTACAAACCTCAGGATGATTTCCTTATTGCTCTCGATCCTGCCGCTTCTGAGTTTTATAACAAGGAAACCGGTCTTTATGAATTTAAGTGGAGCGATAACAGCAAGCGCACTTCCGAAGAAATGGTTGAGTTCTGGAAAGAGTGGAGAGCTAAGTACCCAATTATTTCCATCGAGGACGGCATGGACGAAGCCGACTGGGATGGCTGGAAACTCCTTACCGATGCTATTGGCGACAACACGCAGCTGGTTGGCGACGACTTGTTCGTAACCAACACCGAAATCCTTGCTAAAGGAATCGAAAGAGGCGTGGCCAATTCCATTCTGATTAAAGTAAACCAGATTGGTACGCTTACAGAAACGCTTGATGCTATCGAAATGGCCCACAAAAATGGCTACACGGCTGTTATCAGCCACCGTTCAGGCGAAACTGAAGATACAACCATTGCCGATCTTGCAGTGGCAACAAATGCCGGACAGATTAAGACAGGATCAATGAGTCGTACCGATCGTGTTGCTAAATACAACCAACTGATTCGTATTGAAGAACAATTAGGTGCACAGGCTATTTTCCTGGGCCACGAAGTGTTTGGTGTTTGATCAAGGATTCCGGTAGATGATAACAACGTATATCCGGATAGTTGAAAATACCGGTTGCGTAAGCACCGGTTTCGAATAATTATATAAAAGGCCGCAGCACTTCGAAGGAGTTCTGGGGCCTTTTTTGTTTCGGAAATGTATAATTTCTCCAGCTGGTTCATGTTAGTATGATATGAATGTAAATTGAACTGTATCATCAAAACATAAACCGGCAAAAAAACAACAGATAACCGTATCAGTTTTATGAATATTTATGTAGGTAATCTTGCCTGGAAAGCAACAGAGCAGGATTTAGAAACGTTGTTCGCCTATTTTGGCGAAGTGAAAGAAGCCGTAATCATACGCGAGCGCAAAACGGGCCGCTCTAAAGGCTTCGGATTTGTGGAGCTCGAAGATGAGAAGCAGGCCTTAATTGCCATCGAAAAGCTCAATAACACCGTATTCCTGGAACGGACGCTGGTTGTTAATGAGGCTCGTCCGAAAGGTGAAGGCGATGGCGACGACGATTCCGACGAATCGTAATAGTTGAGGAACTTAATTCCTGAATGAGAATTACTAAAATTAAGCTTAAACACTTTCGGAATCATAGCGATACCGAAGTTGAATTCTCATCCGGAATCAATCTGATTACCGGGAAAAACGGAATGGGTAAAACCAACCTGATAGACGGAATACACTATGTTTGTATGAGCCGGAGTTTCGCTACTGCTTCCGATATGTATGTCGTAGAGCAGGGTAACTCCGGCTTTTATATTGAGGCAACGGCAGAGGGAAGCATCAGAAGCACCTTTACCATATCCTGTAGCTACAGCAGGGGAGACGGAAAAAAATTTGAAGTAAACGGAAGTCCGCTCGACCGTCTTACCGACCTGATCGGCCGAATTCCGGTTGTGGTGCTTTCACCAGACGACAAAAAACTCACCAATGAGGGGCCGGCAGAACGGCGTTCGTTTTTGGATGCGATGATTAGCCAGGTATACAAAAGCTATTTAAATGATCTGGTTGAATACCGCAGAATTGTAAGGCAGCGCAATAAACTGCTGTCAGTGCGGAACATGCGCCCGGATGTTATTCGCATGCAGCTGGAACCCTGGGATGCGCAGCTGGCTAAATCTGGAGCCAAAATTATTGACCGTAGACGAAGCGTACTCGCCCGGTTTAGCTCATTTCTGGAAGAGAGCTATGAGCGAATTTCTGGAATAGGCCTGAAGCCAGGTTTTGAGTACAAAACCATACCGGGACTCGAAGAAAAATTCGGAAGCGATGAAATTGAGAACGTCTATCTAAGCCTGATTCGTGAAAACTTTGATAAAGAAATTGAAAGGCAAATTACGCTGGCCGGGCCGCACCGCGACGATATAGTCTTTTATCTGGATGATATGGAGCTGCGCAAATTCGGTTCGCAGGGCCAGCACAGGCTTTTTGCACTTGCACTGAAACTTGCCGAACTTGCTTATTTCAGCGATGTACTCGACGACTTGCCGGTATTCCTGCTGGACGATGTTTTTGGTGATCTGGATCCTTCAAAGATTATTGTGCTTACGGAAATGCTGAAAAGCCATAAAGGACAGTCGTTTATTACGGCTGCGAACCAGGCACCATTCGAGGGACTTATTCCGTTTGGAAATGAGTACTCAAATAAAAAATTTTCCGTTACAGAAGGGCCGGTTATAAATATCGAAAACTGATTCCCTGCCTGGTTCAGATTTTATCCTAAATATATTTTAGCGACTACATGAAGTACTTTTCCGCCTCTTCGACTACCAGTTTCAGGATTAAGATATCCATCATAAGTTTCCTGGTTCTACTGGCCATAGGCTCGTTTGTTTACACGCAGTATCTCATTATACAAATAAGGGATAACGAACGTGCAAGCACGGAGCTTTGGGCCAAGGCTTCAGCCTATATTTCGGTAGAACAGTACGAGCAGTCGCAGCAAATGCTCAGTCTTATGGATGGCGAAATTAAACAGCATCCGTTAATTGCTCTGGAGTCTAAGTCGCGCTGGGGGGAGGTAATAAGCAGGGTGAAATCTGAGCTTAGCAATGCAGGTCTGGATTTTGTTGCAAATGAGGTAATCATAAATAACCTGTTCGAAATTCCTTCTATTGTTGTGAATGAAAACGGAGAGATTGTTCATTACAGAAATATTCGGGAAAGCGACCTTTCTGAGGATTTGATTGATAAATTTGCGCAGGTAAATGAACCCATACAGGTTGTGGTGGGAGACGGCTTGCTGCGGGAAGAGCAGAATCTGTATTACGGAAACAGCGCTCTTGTAAGCACCCTTCAGTTTTTTCCTTATATACAGTTTGGCTTGTTGGCATTGTTTCTTGGTCTCGGTTATGCGAGCCTGAGCAGTATAAAGCGGAATGAGCAGAGTAAACTATGGGTGGGAATGGCAAGGGAGTCCGCACACCAGCTGGGAACGCCAATATCGAGCCTGATGGGCTGGATTGAATTACTCAAAGACTCAGCCACAGATAATGAAAACATGCTCAATATTATTTATGAGCTTGAAAACGATGTGGACAGGCTGCAGAATATCGCCGATCGTTTTAATAAAATAGGCTCAGAACCCGAGCTAAAGGTGATGCGGGTTGGTCCGGTGCTAAGTAATGTGAGTAACTACATGAGCCGACGTCTGCCCCAGCTGGGCGGTAAGATTGGATTCGACAAAGATATAGAAATGGAGGCTCGTGTAGCTCTTAACGTGCAGCTGTTTACATGGGCCATAGAAAATCTGATAAAAAATGCTTTCGATGCTACTGAAAAGGGCTATGTGAAAATAGCTTCCGAACTAACGCCAACCGGTCTTCAAATCGATGTGATAGACAGTGGGAAAGGAATTGAGCGAAAGCACTATAACGAAGTATTCAGCCCCGGTTTTAGTACAAAGAAACGTGGATGGGGTTTAGGCCTTAGTCTCACAAAAAGAATTATTGAGGACTATCACGGCGGCAGCATCAAGATTTATCGATCCGGGTTGGATCAGGGAACAGTATTCCGGATAGAGCTTCCAACTACACAGGATGTTGAGTTGATTGAGAACTCAGAGGATAATTAACAAGGTAAGTTAACTCTCTGGGTACTACTAGTCTCTGGTGAATCCTTTCTTCTCGGCATATTCCAGCAGACGTGCTCTTAGCAGGTTTCGGCCTCTGTGTAACCTCGAGCGAATGGTACCAATAGGCACATCAAGCATATTGGCAATTTCTTCGTAAGTGAAGCCTTCAACGTCACACAATAAAACCACGGTTCTGAAATCTTCCGGAAGCTCAGTAAGAGCTGTGGTAACATCATCATCGAGCATTTCCCGGTACATAAGATCTTCAAGATCTGTGGTTTCAGACTGCTCACTGCGAATGGATTCGTAATACTGAGAAATCTCGGAATAGTCTACCTGGTGCGGCTGCTTCGATTTCTTGCGATAATTATTGATATAAGAATTCTTAAGGATACGAAATAACCATGCTTTGGCATTCGTACCTTTCTCATAACTGTTGAAAAAACGGAAAGCTTTTACAATCGTATCCTGGACGAGATCTTCGGCGTCATTCGGGTCTGATGTAAGGCGTAGCGCAAAGTTATAAATAGCATCGAGGTGAGGAATCATTTCCTCATTAAAGTCCTGCTGCTTTTGAACTTCTGCACTTGTAAGGTTTTCCATAGAGTAACGATCGTGCGGGTGTGTGGCGCGATTCAGAATTGTTTTGCTTTACAAAATACAAAAAGCGACTCGAAAAGAAGAATTTTATTTGGAATCATTTTAAGAAACGGAACGGTTTCGGCCATTAATA
>PWID01000110.1 GCA_003555145.1 Balneolia bacterium
ACTGCACCCGCTGCAAGCGCTGATACCACAATACAAGCAGCGCGCCGAACAGCAGCATGGCCCAGGCCTGATGCCAGACGCCCAGCCAGATTGGAACGCGCCATAGAAGGGTGAATACACCCGTTAGATACTGCACGGCCAGCAGCACTGCCGTGATGTTCATCCAGCGGCGGATTGAGCGGTGAAGGGGTTTACGGCTGAACCATGTTTTGTACAGCATCACCCCTGCGACTGCTAATAGCAGTGTTCCCAGAAAACGGTGCATGAACTGCACCATGGCAATGTTATCAAAAAAATTGATAATAAACGGATCCATGCGCCATGCTTCGGGCGGAATCCAGTTGTCGTACATCTTCGGGAAGGTATTGTAGATGTAGCCGGCCTTATGACCCGCAACCAACGCGCCCCAGAAGATCTGAAGCCAGAGCACTACCGAGAATCCGGCCAGCCATTTGTTAAGGGAGCTGCCGTCGAAGATAGGGCGAAGGGAGCGTTTTCGCACATCAAGGGCAAACCATACGCAGGCGCCGAAGATCACAAAAGCGAGCATCAGGTGCATTCCGAGGCGGTACGGGCTTACGTAGGGGACATCGTTCAGACCGCTCATCACCATAAACCAGCCCATGAAGCCCTGCAGGAATCCGAGTCCGAACAGGACAAACGCGCGGTTCCTATTCACCCGGTCGAGCTTCCCTTTGGCCCAGAACCAGATAAACGGCACAATAAACACAATGCCAATCAGACGGGCAAATACACGATGGATATACTCCCAGAAGTAGATAAACTTGAAGTCCTCAAGGTTCATCCCTTTGTTGAGCTGCTGATACTCCGGTGATGCCCGGTATTTATCGAACTCCGACATCCAGTCGGTTTCCGACAACGGCGGAATGACTCCCATAACGGGATTCCATTCGGTAATGGACAAACCCGACTGCGTGAGCCGGGTAATGCCGCCAACAATCAGAATGATGAATACCAGAACTGCTCCGCTAAGATACCAGATGCGGAGCTGCCTCTCTGTGCTTGCTGTCACGCCTCTGCTCTGACCTCCGGCTGAAACAGTTCTTCCAGACGCTTGCGCTGCTCGTATACAATACGGCCCAGAGACTCAAGGTTTTCTCCAGGATAAGCCTGCTTAAGCGATAGTTCGTAGCAGCGGTCCATGCCCTGCTCGATATTTGCCTTCATTTTGTTAAGCTTTCTGCGCTCTTTGGGATCATCGCCGGTAAGGGCCATCATCTTTTCAAGATATTCCACATACATGCTCATTTCCTTGGCAAACATATGTGGCCGCTCAGGTCTGTCTAACTCAGTGCTTCTGCCATAAATATGATCGACCATTTCCTCCATAGAGTACGTGCGGTTAAACCACGCCAGATTCGGTCCGGGACAAATCGCCTGCTTGCCGGTTTTTTCTGGTACAATTCCCAGACGAATCAAAGCCGAGAAGCCAAGATTGTTGCACAAGCAGTCTTTATCTAAAATTTCATTTATTTGCTGATTCAGCTTCTCCTCGTCGGTCATGCTGGTTTTTAGCTGATCAATTTTCATGATCTGGTACTGAGCAGAAGCCGTACAGATTGGATTTTCCGTAAACTCGGTATTGGTCGAAAGAAAGCCTTTCGGACATTTCGAGCCCGGCTTTCCTTTTTCAATCAGCTCCCGCTTATTTATTTCGGAACCACTGCCGCGCACGTTATTGAAGGGCACGCCAAGCGGAGACACGTTACTGAGATAGAACTGGCTTTCGCCCGCATCACCCAGCAGACTCATGGTTTTCTCGTCTACGCAGGTTGCCTCAGGCACCAGCAGGAACGGACTTCCCCACCCCGTGCTGTCAACTCCGTAATAATCGAGCAGGCGCTGCATTTCACCATTGTTTCCAATCCCGCCCTGCACGGTGATGGCAGGCGTTCTTTCCTCGAAAGTCATTTCCGGAAAGCTCCAGCCTTTCTCCTCATAATAGCTTTGTACCAGCGGATCGAAGGTCTCAACCAGCTCATGCTTCTTTTCGGCAAATTCTTCGAGCACGGTTGGCAGCATTACGCCCTCAGAGGCAAACGCATGCCCGCCACAGTTAATGCCGGACTCAATGCGGAATTCCGTAATCTCAATTCCTTTTTTTGCCAGAAACTTACCCTGAATGAGGGCAGAACGATAATCGCTTACTTTCAGGATGATGCGTTTCTTGGGCCGCTTCCCGCTCAGGCGATAGAAATCCTCGAACTCGGCCAGGTAGCCGTACAGTCTCGGGTTGAAGCCTGCTGATAGAACCAGAGAACCATCCACATCACTTTCAGCAAACCCCCGAAGAGCAGTGTTAGCATCGCTGTGCTCGGCTGAAAAGGGAACTCCGTCTTCATCATTGCGCAGCAGGTCCACTTTCGACATGATGTTTACCTGAATCTCACCCGGTTTCATCAGATTCGTGAGCTCTTCACCAAGCTTAGTGCGGATCAGCTCATCGGTTGTGAAATACAATTCTTTGTAACGCTTTTTCAGATCACTTACCGAAGGAAGCAGGTCAAAATAGCGGTCTTTTTCGCTGTCTGAGAAAATCGGCTGTGACTTTACCTCTTCGAATTTATCGGAAACAATCTGATTCATCATATTCAGAAACTCCTTCACTCTTCGGGTACGACCATCTATAGCGGTTCGGCCAATTCTTTTAAACGGGATTTCGTAGAGTTCGCTGTAATGCTTGCGAATACGTTCAAGCAGCAAATCATCTACTACAGAAACAACAGAATTAATTCCCAGATGGGCGACGCGAATCGGACTATCAATAGTAAATCCAAGTCCCATCACCGGGATGTGAAACGAATGCGGAGTGGTGTTCATATCAGTTTGAATATAGTGTTACGGCTATGCGTGTTACAGTTCAGGCGGGCTGTTCCAATCAGGAAGCTGACCCATAGCTTTTTCGGATTAACAAGTTCAATTCTTTTTAAATTATAATTTTAATATTAGAATACATAGTAAAGATTTATTAAATTTATATTTACCCTACTTTCAGACACGCCTTTTTTCTTTATAAATGTCTGTTTATAAAGAAAAAATCACACAATAAATATGTAACAATCTTGGAAAGACAAGTAGAAATTATGGCTCCGGTGGGGTCGCCGGAGTCGCTTACCGCAGCGCTGAACGCAGGATGCAATTCCATTTATTTTGGCATCGAGCAGCTCAATATGAGGGCCCGCTCATCGACCAACTTCACTCTCGACGATCTCCGGGATATTGCAAAACGGTGTGATGCGGCCGGTGTAAAAACATACATCACCCTGAATACTATTCTGTACGACCACGATATGCGCATGATGCGTCGTATAGTGGATACGGCTAAGGAAAGCGGCATCAACGCGGTTATCGCATCCGACCACGCGGCCATGGCCTACGCAAAAGAGGCCGGCATGCCGGTTCATATTTCGACACAGGCGAACGTCACCAATATCGAGACCGTATCGTTTTACTCTGCTTTTGCCGATGTAATGGTGCTCTCCCGCGAATTAAGCCTGAGTCAGGTAAAGCACATCACACAGGAAATTGAGCGCCGGCAGATTACCGGACCTTCAGGAAACCTGGTTCGGATTGAGGTTTTTGCCCACGGAGCGCTTTGTATGGCGGTTTCGGGCAAGTGCTACCTCAGCCTTCACTCCAATAACTCTTCGGCAAATCGCGGCGCCTGCATACAGAACTGCCGTCACAAATATATAGTGACCGACAAGGAAGAGGGCAACGAGCTGGAAATAGATAATGAGTACATTATGAGTGCCAAGGATCTGTGCACTATCGATTTTCTGGACAAAGTTATTGATGCCGGGGTGCGCATCCTCAAAATCGAGGGACGCGGTCGCTCGGCCGACTACGTGCACGAAACCGTCTCCTGCTATCGCGAAGCAGCTAATGCCGTTACGGACGGAAGCTTCTCCCCCGAAAAGGTTTCGCAGTGGAAAACCCGGCTTGCCACCGTATTTAACCGCGGCTTCTGGGATGGCTACTATATGGGTCGTAAAATGGGCGAGTGGAGCAACACCTACGGATCCACGGCCACCGAGCGTAAGATCTTTATCGGGCGCGGTGTTAAGTATTTTAATAAGGCCAAAGCAGGCGAGTTCCATCTCGAGACCGGCGAGCTTGCCACGGGCGACACAATTTTGGTAACGGGCCCGAGTACCGGCGTGCTTAAGATGAAGGTATCCGAGCTTCGCGAGGCCGACGCAGCGGTAGATTCGGTCCGCAAAGGCAGCTCGTTTTCGATTCCTGTGGCGGAGAAAATTCGTCCGTCGGATAAACTCTATAAAATTGTTCCCGCCTGATAATGGTTCGCATCATCTACCACCGCAACAAATGCATCGGCTGCAACGCATGCGTGGAGGCTGCGCCCTGGCGGTGGCGGGTTTCCCACAAAGACGGCCGCTGCAATCTGGTCGGTGCAGTAAAGAAGAAGCAGGTACACATTGCCGAGGTAGCCTACGATGAGCTGGAAGCCAACGAACAGGCCGCCAGAAACTGTCCGGCCGGCATTATCCGGGTGGAAACCTGACCCTAACCTGAATGAATTGAACCCCTGTTTTTGGTGTTTAGGGTGATGCGTTCATAAATCACATCACCCTTACAGACCATGCACATTCTGTTCTCTGCCCTTTTATTTATGATGATGGCATACGATTCGAAAGCCGAAACCGATTCTGCTTCTGCTTCAGCTGATTCCCCCGTTGAGGTTAACCTGAGCGAGCTGCGCTGGGAAAAGCGTGTGCTGCTCATTTTCACCGATGATGTTTCCAATCCTGATTTCGGTCGTCAGATGCAGCTTCTTGAGTCGGATCCGGAAGGACTCGAAATCCGGAAGCTCGTCCGGTTTATTCTGCCGGAGAACGGCGCATCAGCTGCGTATGAAAATCAGCCGTTAAGCAGCGAAAGCGCCGCACAAATCCGGAATCGCTACGCTGATGACCGCCCCTTCACCTTCATTCTCATCGGCAAAGACGGGGGCGAAAAGCTGCGCTCACACGAAACTGTGGAAATTGAAGACCTTTTTGCCATCATCGACCGCATGCCCATGCGCGCAAGGGAAATCCGGCAGAACCAGCGGTGATTTTTAGTTTAGACCTGAAAATATGGATTAGGATAGCCCCGTAGGCATTTAATGCATCCCTGTAGAGACGCAATGCATTGCGTCTCTACCCCGGTGTTCAAAAAAACACCATTCGTTATTAAATGCTTCAACAAAAGAAGACCGGCCCGATGTAATTAACAGCGAACCGGTCTGTGCAAGATGACCACGACACCAACAACCTACATCATGCGAAATGCGTGGCGGCTTTTTTAAACAGGATGTTGTTTTCCAGATGGACGTGTTTGTGGAGGTCGCGCTCGAACTCT
>PWID01000245.1 GCA_003555145.1 Balneolia bacterium
AAAAAAGGAACGTTGTTTTTCACTACTCTGCTTCTCAAATTAAAGCATCATACTTTTCCATCCAATATCATACTCTCATGCATCTGCTTATATATCTCGAACCAGAAGCCCTGTTTTTTATCATGGAAAAAGAACAGCCCGTAAAAGTTGAACCCGGCTCAGCTGCTGATGAGCTGTCTGCTGGTTTTGTTGATACAGGTGTTCCTGAAAACGCTCTGTTCGAAAAGAATGAGCAGGATGGGGTCGAAATCTACGTATCAAAAAAGGTAAAGATTACCGCCGAACAACAATTGGAAATCAAAGTTAAGAAAGGCTGGCTAGGGCGTAAACTCACGGCTAAAATCACAGAGAAACAGACTGTACCAGGTTTTATGGGCACGCGCGGCTGTTAGGAAGAGGAGTACATCACCCTAAAGACTCTTTGCCTTTATATACAGGCAAATGGATGATAAATTCAGCACCACCTCCCATGCGGTCGCGTACGCTAATTGTTCCGCTGTGCTTCTGAATTACACCCTTCGTTATGGCGAGACCAATACCAAGGCCAAATTCGCCGCCGGCTGTTTTTGTAGTGAAACTAGACTCAAAGATCCGGTCTTTTAACTTATCCGGAACGCCCGGGCCATTATCGGCTATAGTAACCCACACATGCTCGTCTGAAGCCGTACCGCAACTTATAAACAGCTTTCCCTTTTCATCCATCGCGTCGCAGGCGTTTATGATGATGTTTGTCCAGACCTGATTTAGTTCGCCCACGTAACACTTCACCAATGGGATTTCGGGCAAGTTGAGATCCACTTCAATATCATTGAGGCGGTTGCCGATAATCATGAGCGTTTCCTGAATGCCCAGCCTTATATCCGCCACTTCGGGCTCTGCTCTTGAGTCTCTGCTGTAGCTTTTCAGGCTTTTAACGAGATGACCGATACGACCGGTGGAAAGCTGAATACTTGCCAGGAATACGCCAGCTTTATGGCTGTCGAGGAGCAGACGAAGCGATTTCGGCCTGTCGCTTGACTCAGCATAAGGAGTTACTTTCACCAGCATCTCATGGTTCAACTCAGCCATATCCCTTAGAACAGAACGGCTGAGATGCGGGTATTTTTGCTGTAATTTTTTCATTTTTGCGCGCTGCTGCTCTGTATCCTGAACCTCTCGTTGCATGCCCGATTCCAGAAAGGCTCTTACCAGACCTGTATCCGGCAGAGCTCCGGCCTGCTCCGTCATTTCTGGTAAAACGCGGGTGAGGTAATCTACAGAGCGCAAAAGCGCAGAGGCCGGATTATTTATTTCGTGCGCAAGCCCGGCTGTGAGCTCGCCAAGCGTTGCCATCTTTTCCTGATTGATGAGCAAATTACGTGTTTGCTCCAGCTCACTAATCGTTTCCCGAAGATTGTTACGCTCTTTTTCCAGCTCTCTTGAGAGCTGTGCTATTTCAATATGAAGAGTTACAACCCTTCTATACCGCTCGGAAAGGTTTGAGAATATCAGCCCCTGTATCACACGGCTTATTTCCGGATAATCCTGCTGGATCCTGTCGAGTGACCCCTGCCCTACCCGAAGTACTTCCACATCGGAACTCGCCCTTGCGGTTGTAAAAACACGCTCACCCGTCTGGAAAGAAAGCAGGCCCATAAAATCGCCCGGACCCTGAAGGTCGATGGCGATATCGTATTCATCAGATCTTTTAAACTGCTTTACATACCCATCCAGAATTACGAACAAACGCCTGTTTTCCTGATGTTCGCGAAGAATAATATCGCCCTGCTTATACGACTGATGATGACTTTTAAGCAGCTCCGAACCTGGCAATAATTCTTTTATATGCTTAACAAACGTAGTTTTATCAAGTCTGCGTTTGGTTCCGTGCAGGTCCATGGTCTTCTCGCGTTTCTGAACCTTTTCCCGGGATTCCTTCAGATAACGCATATATTTTTCATCTGATGACATAATTGCTAAAGCAAAATGATGAATTGGCCGATGGGCTTAGATTAATAATCAGAAATGGAGCCTCTGGCGCGTATAGCCTCCTGAATGCGTTTTGCGTCGAGGATGCCCATAAATGGTAACAGATCTTTTTCATTTTCAATTACATACGTAGTTAGCTCATCTTTGGCCACATTCACCAGGTTCTCCGGATCCCATGGTTTGGCTATATATCGGTTAAGGCGGGCATGATTCACGGCTTCTACGGTCGCATCGAGACCCGCTTGCCCGGTTAGCAATACCTTTCTTGTTCGTTCAGTAAACTCCTCTTTCTGCATTTCAATCATAAGTTCAACGCCTTTATCGCCTGGCATCACATGGTCACAAATGGCCAGACCGATTTTATCACCCTGCTCGTTAATTTCTTTTATGATTTGCCGGGCTTCATCGGCAGAGACAGCCATTTCAATTGGGAACACCTCTTCCAGACCAGAAAGGTCGCGGACGATCACATCCAGAACCTCAGGCTCATCCTCTACGCACAAAATATAAATAGTTGACATAATCCGGTTCTCCTGTGTTTAAAGTAATATTAATGGCCAGAAAAGGACTGCGTAAGCAAGGGCCACAAACAGGCCTATGATTCCGATAATACTTCCGATTTTAACCATGTCTGCTGTTTTAATATAACCTGTACTCATGGCAATCGCATTAGGCGGTGTAGAAATTGGAAGCAGCATTGCCATATTACACGCCATACCAATCATCACTGCAGAAATAACGAGACTAAAACCTTCACCAGCAATTCCGGAAGTTCCCATACTTACTGCCAGCGGAATCAGAAGTGTAGCCGTTACCGTGTTTGAAAGGAAATTTGATAGCATAAGAGCCACAAAGCCAAATACGAGCAACAGCCCGATTTGAGGCAAGACATCCCAGCTGATGCTGGACACCAGCCATATGGCCAGACCTGTGTTTTCCATTGAAATACCCAGGGCGATACCGCCCGCAACCAGCCAAAGCACTTCCCAGGGTAATCTGCGAATATCTTCTTTTTCGAGCACGCTTGTTACCGTAAGACCCATTATGGGCAGAAACGCCACCATACCGCTTGGAATACCGTGCTGTGCTTCCGTGATCCAAAGAACCACTGTAAGCGCAAATATCGCATACATTACGAGGGCTTTTGCAGATTTATCGAAGGCGCTGTCGAGCTCCAGCTTAAAGCGCGTTATTGTTGGCGGGTACATTACCCGCATCAGGCCCCAGGCAGAAAGCAGCATAACCAGAACGAGAGGTACGGCTATGAGCATCCATGTACCGAAAGCGATGCCTTCACCCTGCGCGTTTAGAGCAGAAATAACGATTGCGTTGGGCGGCGTTCCAATAGGCGTTGCCATTCCGCCCAGGTTAGCGGCAATGGGAATACTGAGGGCAAGCATCACCCTGAATTTATCCTCTACGCTCACCTGAAGCGCAATAGGAATGGCAACGGTCATCATCATGGCGGTGGTGGCCGTGTTACTCATAAAAGCCGAAAGTACGGCGGTAACGAGCATCAGACCGAGTATGATGAACATCGGCTTTTCACCAAAAGGCTTTAGCAGCACATTAGTGAGGTTTTTGTCCAAATTGTACTTTACGGCTGCGGCGGCAAGCATAAAACCGCCAAGGAAAAGGATAATAATGGGACTGGCAAGCGTGCCCATAAAGACTGTATAGGATGCCGGCGTGTATCCGGTTAAGATATGATTCACATCCGATACAATTTGAGTTTCAGCTGTAAGTTCTCCGGAGCGAACCAAAACAAATCCGTTTTCTGTCTCTACCACCTCCACCTGAAGCTCCTCTGATGAACGATCGCCTGTACGGAGAAAAAGAGTGCCATTTTGTAATGCTGTGTCGGGTATCCGCCAGACCTCCTCCTGCCCGGATGCCTGCTCGACCGTATACGACGGCAGTTCTGCATTCTGGTACAACGGCCCCTGCGTACTAAGCAGTACAATTTGCAAAAATATAACCAGCATAGACGTGGCGTAAATCGGAATAGGCTCCAGCATCCAGAACGAGGCAGCTACAAGAAAAATGCCGAGCGTAAGATGCCCCGCAAACGACAGCCCGTCGAAATTGACAAAAAGAGGGATACAAAAGCCGATTAAACCAAGAGCAAGCCCGACCGCAGTTTTCGTCCAGTCGGGGAAACGTTTTTTTTCTTTAGACCTCATAGCACGTTATAAACCTTCATGAAATGTATGTATGTGTACATGTTTAAATAGCCATCTGTTACATTTAAGCGCACTATTATTTCGCAAATACTATTCTAATAACGCTATTAGAATTTACGCTTTTCAACAGCCAAAAGCATCTGTTTATTTTCCCGAAAACACTTATGAAACTGCTTTTTCCGACCATTTGACGGGAAAATCGCTTCCAGTTATAACTATAATTAACACATTATTCTACTGATGACAAAAAAGCTTTTCAGGATACTGCTCCAGCCATTTTCTTCTTGTTTGATAAACACTCCTAATGTAGCTTCGGGATGCACAGTAAAACAGTAATTTATCATAAAACAATTATGGGACCAGCAGAAGCAACAGCCGTTTTTCTTATTAAATGTCCCGATCAGCGGGGACTGGTGGCTTCCATCAGCGGCTTCTTTTTCGGCAGGGAGTTTAACATCATAAGCTGCCAGCAGTATTCTGAATTAAGCACCGGCCGGTATTTTATGCGGATTGAGGTCTCGTTGTCCGACCTGAAAACATCACGTAAAAAGCTACAGGATGATTTCCAGGCTTTTGGTCATCCATTCGGTTTGAATTGGTCGGTTCACTACACCGATGAAAAACAGCGCGTCGCCCTTCTGGTTTCCAAAACATCACACTGTTTGTATGATCTGCTCCTCAGGTGGAAAGAAAACGAGCTGCATTGCGAAATACCTCTGATTATAAGCAACCACCCTGACCTCGAGGCGGTGGCCAATCAATTCAAAATCCCGTTTCATTGCCTTCCCGTAAATAAGGATTCGAAGGTTCAGCAGGAAGCAGAGATTCGCTCGCTGCTTCAGTCGCATCATATCGATCTGGTGGTGCTGGCAAGGTATATGCAGGTGCTATCCTCAGGTTTTGTGCATGAGTATGAGGGGCGCGTAATCAATATTCATCACGCGTTTCTGCCGGCTTTTCAAGGGGCGAATCCGTATCAGAGGGCGTGGGAGCGCGGGGTTAAGATGATTGGCGCCACGGCCCATTACGCCACCGAAGACCTGGATGAAGGCCCGATTATCGAGCAGGACGTACAGCGCGTAATGCACGAGGAAACCCCGGAAGAGCTCAAACAAATTGGCCGCGACGTGGAGCGAATTGTGCTATCCCGTGCGGTTCTGGCGCATCTGGAGCACCGCATTATTTTGTCGGGGCGAAGGACGATTATTTTTCGTCGGTAATA
>PWID01000319.1 GCA_003555145.1 Balneolia bacterium
ATACCGCGCATGCGGCAAACTTCAAACAGCTTTTCGGTTTGCTCCTCAACGCCTTTGGCGGAGTCAATTACCATGAGCGCGCAGTCGGCAGCAACGAGCGTGCGTAATGTATCTTCAGAGAAATCCTTGTGACCCGGAGTATCCAGCAGGTTGTATTTGATGCCATCCTTTTCGAAACGCATCACTGAGGAGGTAACCGAAATACCGCGCTCCTGCTCAATCGCCATCCAGTCAGATGCAGCGTGCCGCGATGCCTTCCGCTGTTTGATTGAGCCCGCCTCGCGTATAGCGCCCCCGTAAAGCAGCAGCTTCTCGGTCAGCGTGGTTTTACCGGCATCCGGGTGGGAAATAATCGCAAACGTACGACGGGATTTCGCCTCGTCCACAATGGATGATGCCGCTTTGGGCTTATTTTCGGTTTGTGTATCGGAACTCATAATCAAATATCTGTCTGAATTGTGTATAGCCTTACAATATAACGAATTATGCATCCGAAATCATTCTGCTCTGATAGCACGCCGATCATGTCGCTGATTTTTGCTAATCACTGCTTACTGATCACTGTTTACTGAATCCCTCCGCTTTGTTTTTCATACGCTTACCAATGGTTTCATACTCATTTTCCACACTGGTGGCGTTTTCTTTGTAACTCTTTATTGCCAAAACCGTGTAAGTGGCTATATACATCCGTTTTCAATCACTCATAAACAAGGCATCATGGATAAGGCAAATTCTACCGGGAAGAGTAAAAAGCTTCGTTATTTCATCATCATTCTGGCGGTTCTGGTTGTTGGCGTACTGGCTGCCAGCGGCCTCGGTTGGATTGGCGGAGGCGAGCAGGAAACGACCGTCTCAACCGAGAAGGCGGAAAAGCGCACCATCACACAGCTGGTATCGGCATCGGGTCGTATTCAGCCGGAAGTTGAGGTCATCATACGTCCGGACGTTTCGGGTGAAATCATCGAGCTGACGGTTCGCGAGGGTGATTACGTTGAGGAAGGTGATCTTCTGCTGCGCATTAAACCCGATATTTATCAGGCTCAGATAGACGAGCTGAACGCCATGCTGCTCACTCAGCAGGCGCGTCTGGAGCAGGCCCGCTCGGCTATGCTGCAGGCTGAAGTCGAGTATCTGCGTACCAAGCAATTGTACGATCGCGAGATGGTTTCCGAGCTGGATTACCTGTCGGCATCGAACAGTTTTGAAGGACAAAAAGCCAACGTTCGCGCGGCCGAATTCCAGATTGAAAGCGCCCGCGCACAGCTTCGCCGCTCACAGGAAGAGCTTGCCCAAACCGTGATTCGCTCTCCTAAAAGTGGTACCATTTCCCGCCTTTCCGTCGAGCGTGGTGAACGCGTTCTGGGTAACGCTCAAACCGCCGGTACCGAAATGATGCGCATCGCCCGACTCGACCTGATGGAAGTGATCGTGGATGTTAACGAAAATCAGATCATGAACGTAAGCCTGAGCGATACGGCACGCATCGAGGTCGACTCCTACCCTAACCGCCATTTCGAAGGCGTAGTGACCGAAATCGCCAACTCAGCTGATATCAGCGGTAGCGCGGCCGAGCAGGTTACCAACTACAAGGTAAAAATCAGAATCACCACCCCGCACAACCTGGATCAGGGTGGCGGTGAGCTGGTTGCCGTTCAGTCCACGGAGCTGCCGGACTCAGATTTTGTACCAAGCTTTAAGCCGGGTATGTCGGGTACAGTGGATATCAGCACGCATACGGTTTTTGATGTCGTTTCTGTTCCGATTCAGGCGGTTACGGTGCGTGACTTTTCCCGTGATCCCGCTCCAACCGACGAAAACGGTGAGGAAATTCCAGCCGAGCTGGTTGCCGATCAGTCTAATGGCAGCAGTGCAAACTCAGGCAGCCGACGCGGCAGCCGTGAGGACTTCCGACGCGTGGTGTTCATAAATGATAACGGAGTGGCCAAACGCGTTGAGGTCGAAACCGGAATCAGCGACAACAACTATATGGAAATTATCCATGGGCTAAGCGAAGGCGACGAGGTCGTAACCGGCAGTTTCCGCATTTTGTCGCGCGAGCTCAATAACGGCGACAAGATCCGCGTACAGTAACAGCCAATATTCAAGACTGTCATAAAGGGTGATGCGCAGCCGAAAAAGCATCCCATCACCTTTTGATACCAAACTCCACCTTTTTTCACACAGATTGATGTCACGTTTCTTCATCAGCTTATCGGAAGGATTCCGGATTGCGCTTTCAGCTATCTGGCTCAATAAAGTCCGGGCTTTTCTTACCACCACCTGTATCGTAATCGGCATTGTGTCGGTCACGACCATGAAAACCGTTACCGATGGTATCGATCAGGCGTTCGACAACAGCATGAGCATGCTGGGTCAGAACGTGGTTTTTGTGGAGAAATGGCCATGGGGTTTTGGTGGTGAGTACCGCTGGTGGGAATATCGCAACCGCCGCGAAATGGAGCTCGGATATATGGATCCGCTTTTACGCCTCACCCCTTCGGCTACCAACGTGGCCGCGACGGTCAGGCGACAGTCAGGCCTCAGGTATGATGAACGCGAGGTATCCAATGCGGTGCTTATCGGCGCCACGGGAGGCTATTTCCAGACTTCCGGAGCCGACATGGAAGATGGGCGCGTTTTCAGCGATGCGGATGTGCAGACCGGCTCTCGTGTGGTTGTAATCGGAGCTACAATCAAGGACGCGCTTTTCAGAAATGAGGATCCTATTGGCAAACAGATCCGAATCCGGGGTCAGCGGTTTACGGTTATTGGCACCATCGAAGCGCAGGGCAGTTTCCTTGGGCTCGAGGACATGGATAATGTAGCCATCATTCCGATTTCCGCCTACGGAAGCCTGTACAGCCTGCGCTGGGGCATTCAGCTTGCCGTGCAGTTTCCCGATGAGGAAACCATGGTGGAGGGCGAATATGAGGTAATTGGCGCCATGAGGCAAATCCGCCAGCTCGACCCCATGGACGATGATGATTTTGCAATCAATAAGGCAGCTCTGTTTGAAGAGGAGCTTGCAGGTGTAAAAATAGCCATTTATGGTATTGGCCTGTTCCTTACCGGTCTGGCGCTTCTGGTTGGAGGCATTGGCGTGATGAACATCATGTTTGTATCGGTTCGGGAGCGCACCCGCGAGATCGGAATCAGAAAAGCCGTGGGCGCTAAATCCTGGGAAATTCTGCTCCAGTTTCTCACCGAGGCTATCATCATCTGTTTGATTGGCGGACTTGTGGGCGTTTTGCTCTCGATGGGCATCACATCTTTAATTAACCAGTTTTTTGTGGCATATATGGACTGGACAACCGTGCTCCAGGCTATAATGATCTGTACGTTTATCGGAATTCTGTTCGGCTACCTGCCCTCCAGCAGGGCGGCCCGGGCGAATCCGATCGAAAGTCTGCGATACGAATAAAAAGCGCATCACCCTAACTACCGGAAACCCGTACTCATGCAATTATTAGAAGTTTTTCGTCAGGCATTTGATTCGATCCGCGCCAGCAAGCTGCGCTCGGGGCTCACGCTTCTGGCCATATCCGTGGGCGTGTTTGCCATCATAAGTGCAAACACTGCGGTGCTTGTGCTGGATAACTACTTTCGCGACACCTTAAGCCTTATGGGCGGTGATGTGATTACCGTTTCCAAGTTTCCAGCCGTAAATATGGGGCCTACAGATTGGGATAGTTTCAGAAACCGTGATGACATTACCCTTGAGCAAATGGAGCGGCTGCAGAATATGATGCCCGTTTCTGCTGAAGTAGGGCCAATCCGCACCTATCGCAGTACCAAAGTTCAATACAATACGCTTGAAACCGAGCCCAATGTGCAAATTCAGGCGGCCAATGAAAACACTCTGGCCAACAACGCCTACAGCATTTCCGACGGACGCAATTTCCTTCCCGAGGATATTTCCTACGCCCGAAATGTGGCCATCCTTGGTGCTGAGGTGGCCGAAACTCTGTTCCCTGTGGAGGACCCGCTTGGCAAGCTGGTGCGTATCGAAGGCGCGCCCTATCTCGTGATTGGCGTTACAGAAGCCAAAGGAAGTATTTTTGGAAGCAGTCTGGATCGATTTGTGATGCTGCCCTATTCCATAACTGCGGCTAAATACGGACGGAATCAGAATATTGGTATACAGCTTCGGGCCGGCTCGGTCGATCAGGTGGATGCCGTTTTGGATGAAATTATCGGGCTGCTTCGCATTATACGTCAGGTAGACCCAGCCAGCGCAAACGATTTCGAGGTTGCTACGAATGAATCCATAAGCGGCTCATTAAGCCAGTTTACCGGCTTTTTATATCTGATTGGTTTTGTGATTGGTGGCATCGTGCTTCTGGGTGCTGGGATCGGGGTGATGAACATCATGCTGGTGTCGGTAACTGAACGCACCAGAGAGATTGGAATCCGTAAGGCAGTTGGTGCACGCAGGCGTGAAATAACAACTCAGTTTCTGCTGGAGTCTATAGCGCTGTGCCAAATTGGTGGTCTTATCGGCATTTTAGCCGGTGTAGCTCTAGGCAACGGAGCCGCGCTCTGGCTGGGTTCTTCGGTTGTATTCCCCTGGGGTTCGGCCATTGGAGGCGTAATCGGCATGACCTTCATCGGGGTTCTTTTCGGCGTCTATCCTGCCATGAAAGCAGCCAAGCTGGATCCGATTGAGAGCTTGAGATATGAGTGAAAATTGTGAATTTTGAACCTGCCTGCCAAGCCTGATGGCTTGCCGCAGCAGGCAGGTGGTGAATGGTGAATTGGCAGGTCGCTAAGGAGCGCGGATTATTACGCAGATTCTCGCTAAAATGATTTGTGGGAACCTGTGTCCTAACGAAGATTGAGCATCACCCGGGTGCCTTTTTCCATTCTGCTGATTTCACCCGTTTCGGGATTCATGAAGATGTAGCGCACATCATAATTACCATCGTTGTTTTCCTTTTCCATGAACTCATGGTTTTCGTCGAGCATCTCTTTGCTGAACTGAAGCATAAGCTCCCCGTTCAGCATCACCGGACGTGCGGATGAATAGAAGGTTTGCGCGCCTTCGGTCAGATACATTTCAGGCATGCCTTCATTTCTTTCGTTCATGGGCAGTGAAGGAATGTCTTCCAGAAATACTGTCCAAAGCTCCTCTCCTTCTCCCGACCATGCAGATATGATTGGGAACTTCTGATTGACTGTATACAGCTGATTTCTTTCCTCATCACATAATATATACTGAGCGGAGAAATAAGATGTGAAGCTTGGCC
>PWID01000333.1 GCA_003555145.1 Balneolia bacterium
ATGCCACCCGAACCTACACGGATTTGTTCTGTAGCATCGGCAATATGGCCAAGGAGGAGGGAAGTGGCTGAGCTTGCGATATTCTCCATGTTATGATGCTCCGCCATCCAGAAGCGATTGTAGCCCATGGTATCAGCCTGTTGGGCAAGAGTCCGACTGTTTTGAATCGCTTCTTTAGCGGTGCTGCCTTCAGTTACAACTGCGAGATCTAAAATGGAGAGGGGTATCACAAATACGTTCTTTTTGAATAATTATCGCTTTAAATCAGGCCGTATAATGGCAAGTACGACCTGCTTTTCATTCTACGGAAGTTACTCAATTCGGGATACTCAACATAACCATTATGCGGGCAGTATACAGCTCTGATTGGCTAAGCATCTGCGTTGTTTTAGTTTGATTATATGAGTGATGAAAAGACTGTCTGGCATAAGTAAATAAAACAGAGATATCCTTCCATCATGAAAACGCAATATTCATAATGTGAAGGATATCAGTGGGATTCAGTGCAAAGGTTGTCTCCACAAAAGAAATGAATCAAGTCTGTTTGCAGGAGAAAGCTTCTCTACTTAACTGTTGCGTGTCGCTGATCCTGAATACCATAGTGTCTGTTTACAGAATCAGTAAACGTTTTATCAGCTGTCGATGGCCAGTTGTCCTCATCAAAGCTGGGAGCATTCTCCAGCTTTTCTTTATTTACATCGAGCCGTATGGTGTCGTCTCTGTCTGAAAATTGAAGGGCCTTGAGCGGAACGGCAAACAGCTTGTTTCCGATGCCCATAAATCCCCCGAATGACAACACAGCGTATATAACTTCTGAATTGTTCGGGTCGATCATCAGGTCTTTGATGTCACCAATATTCTCGCTTTTGAGGTTGGAAACACTTTTTCCTGTGATTGAGGATGATGATAAAATATTTGTTTTCATAATTATATTAATTTGATGCTTGGTAGTTGTTAGTTTTTTCTGACATGAACAATGAAATTGTCCGGAATCTATGACTGCTGATTTATCTGCCTGGTTTAATCAGATCCTTCAACCTTTACAATTTTATTATATACTCCCATCAGCAGGATTGGAGCGGCCCATTGCCCCACAAACAGGGCGAGGTTGTTTTTTTGCATTATTTTAAGTGTCAATGAGATTCCCATTGCGCCAAAAGCTGTCCACAGATATACATCTGACGGAACTTCTGCAGTATATTCTTCTATACCTTTAGCTATTTTTCCTTCATATTTACCATGTGCCATCGTATTGATCCTTTTTTTTAGGTTTATCTTTGGTGGTGTTCTGAGACAAATTTCTTAAAACAGGTTTCCCGACTTAACTCTGGCTGGCAGAGGTTGAAAACATCAGTTAAGAGTATTGTCTCTCGTTTGTTAAGCGTGGTTCAGGTATGCCAGGTTAAGAGATTTGGCATATTAAGCTGTTTCCATTTTTGCCATTTCACGGCATTGAGACGCACATTCAAAGCAGGCTTTGGCGCATTTCTGACAATGTTCCATGTTAGTGTGCTGCTTGCATTCTTCGCCACAAGCTTCACATATTTCGGCACAGAGTTCACAGATACGGCTCGAAAAGCCGGATTCGCGTGTCATAAACCTGACAGCCAGCTGGCATATATCTGCACAGTCCTGATCCAGCTGAATACATTTTGACAGCATTTTAATATCATCTTCTTTCAAACAGGCTGTTGCACAGTGCAAACAAGCTACTGCACACATATTACACGCTTCTATGCATTTCCGATAATTATTGTATGACATACGTCTCCTTTGATTGCTGTTGGTATGGCGCTCTTACATGGTCTATTTTATGAAAATAAACCGGCTGTAGTTTTATATCTCTTTTAGTAATTCTTACAGATGTATTTAAGAAGGGGTCCTGATATTTGCTGCAATATGGTTCCGCTATATTCCCAAGCCTGATGACCCCGGAATATTAGATATACAAGATGAGAAGAGTCTTATTTGACTGGCCCGGATGGGTTCACGTATTCTCAAAAGAGGAAAAGAAAAGCCTTGATCTGAAGTAAACCTGAGACAGGCTGTCTGCTTTACGATGCAGTAAATATGCAATGCTGCCTGAAGATATTATAAAAGATCTATCTGATTAACATCTTAGCTTCTTACATGCATGCATCCTGGAGAAAGTGTTTCTTTATGGCGTGTCTCCTGGCAGGTCCTGGAAAGTAAAAATATTAATAAAAACGGATCTCGAAGAACAACAGTGTCAGAGCAATATAACCGATATGCAAGCGAAGAAAGTACCGTTTTTACTGTTTCAGGTAGTGGAGTAATGGCTATTGGTTATGTAACATCCGTTTTTTTAAATCGCGTCTGTAGCGCAGTTGAGCGAACACCAATTATGAAATTAAAATATGTGGTGAAAATATATCTGGCAAAGAAATAAACATAACATCAGGTAAGACAGAAAGAGAATGAAATGGTTTATTTTTGATTATAAAATGCCATTGTATGGGGGGCTGCTTACAGCCTTTTTTACAGGAGCATCGGTTTACCTGCTGGGAAGTATTTCAGGTTTTGAAGCCATAAGGCTTATCGAATCTACAGTACCGAGAATTAGTTCACTTGCTAATACGATTATTCTTGCATCAGCCACAATCCTGGCTCTGATCCTTACTTTACTTGGAATAAGTTCAGCTAGTAATTCCAGATTGAAAAAGTTTCATTATCAACAGGTATTAAGCCTTGCCAGGTTTGCTTCCTTTCTTTTTATCGTATCCCTGATTTTCTATCAGCTCCTTAACCTACCATTAACCGAAGCGGAGAATATTCCTTCATCGTGGTATAGTACGATCTATTGGGTAATACTGTTTACTTCATCGTTATTAAGCGGCATGATGGTAACAGTAATTCTTATGCTTTATAATATTATTAACAACATCATAATCATCGTGGGCCTGGGAGAAGATCACCCTTTAATTGATAATGATAACGATGAAGTCGAGAATAAGGAGGATATGGATCAGGTTAAAGAAGAGATAAAGGATTAAATATCTTTGTACAGTTTAAGAGAAATGACGTTTCATCCGCCATTCCCATATCAGACATGTATATCAAATATCATTCAGGCATTTCAAGCTGATCTTCGGCATATGATTCCGCTGCGCGGTTTAGCTCTCCACCCACGAGGATGATAAAACTGGAAATAAAAAGCCAGAGCAATAAAACTACTACAGCTGACAAGGAGCCGTAGATTTCGCTAAAGTTTCCAAAATTGTTAACGTAAATGGAAAATCCCCAGGAAGCTATCAGCCACGCTACGGTTGCCGCAGCAGCTCCATAAACTACCCATACAAATCCGGGAGTTTCCCGGGCGGGTCCGTGTTTATAGATTAAACTAATTGCTAAAACAACAAGTATAGCCAGGATTGGCCATCTGAGCCAGTTTATAAGACCTTCAGCAGTACCGGGTAATCCAATTGTATTAACCAATGCAGGAAATATTACAATGAATCCCAGACTTACAATTATTACTACAATAGTCCCAAGCGTAAAAGCCAGGGTGAGGGCATTTTGTTTGAAAAAACCTCTGCGGTTATCAACTCTGTAGGCAACATCAAGCCCGTTAAAAAGAGATTTAATGCCCCGGTTGGCGCTCCAGAGAGCAATCAGAAAACCGAATGCGGTACCCCAGCCTAGCGCACTTGCAGAGGTCTCCATTAATTTATCCATCCTTCCTTCGATTACAGAAATAGATTCCTGAGGCATTACCGTTGCAAGCCTTTCAATTTGTTCCTGAGCCGACTGTGCGTCTAAAGCCAGTCCGTAAATTGAAAAAAGGGCCATAATACCGGGGAATATAGCCAGGAACGCATAAAACGCAACGCCTGCAGATACTATGGGTATATGATCTTCTTTAATACGTTCTGCAACTCTTTTTAAGACCTTTTTCCATCCTGAGCTATCAATCTTTAATGGAGATGTAATGGATTTACTTTGATTCATTTCTGTTTAGTAAAGATTTAGACGAAGGATATGAATATGAAATGTAGATAGTTTAAGTCAGACAGACCATTACATATTTCCCTGATTCAGTTATAGGGTTGTTCCATTTATACTATCCAGATGAGCCTAAGCCGGCTTATCTTAAATCGGGTTTGGGTTTTGAAACGATTTTACTATTATGGTTCGGTTTTACAAAACTGGTTTAAAACCCATCGGTTCACATCATCAATCCGAAAACTTATACAGTTATGAAATCTCTGCTATTCGTCATTCTAGTTACCCTGTTCAGCATTCCAGCCCTGGCTCAGGATATTTCGGAAAGCCATTTACAGGCTTCTGAAAAACTGCTTGTTCAAATGAACATGCAGGAAGTTATGAATCAGGCAATCGATGATATCATTGATGCCCAGCTTCGGCAGGCACCGGACCTGCTGCCGTTTGAAGATATATTGAAGTCGTTCATGCAAAAACACATGAGCTGGGAAAATCTCAGGGATGTGTACGTTCAAATATATGCAGAGCAATTTACCGAATCGGAACTACGTGAAATCACGGCCTTCTATCAGACAGAAACAGGACAAAAGGCTGTAAGACTGACTCCGGTGCTTATGCAAAAAGGAATGATGATTGGTGAACAGGTTGTAGCTGAAAACCTGCCGGAACTTGAGCAATTGCTGGATGAGCGAATGCGGGAAATGGGCGGTTATTATTAGAGAATATGCCTTGAGATAAAGAGTCCTGATAAACAGATTCAGAGCCTCACATCACAGTGCAATTCCGTTTGACACGCTCTCGTTATTATTGGAGTGTCAGGCAGCTACATATGCAAATGTGCTATTTTGTACTGATCCAATATTGTACCTGTAGATTTCTGTTAAACGCTATGAAACTATCCATTCTTCTAATCAGCGCCATGTTTCTTGTTGGCCTTTCTGCCTGCTCAACGACCTCGGCAGAAGACGACTCAGATCTTTATGTGGGTCAGATTGAAGAAATAGACTTTGAGTGTGGCGGCTGGGGATTGCGAACCACCGATACCTTCTACGAGCTCGTTAACCTTCCGGAAGATTATCAGACCGATGGCCTTAACGTTCGAATAATGGCTAAAGAGCGGGATGATCTGGTTAGCTGCAATATGGCCGGGCCAATAATTGAGGTAATTCAGGTATCCGTGAGATTCTGAAACGTGCAGAAAAGTGTGCGTTAAGGTTTGCCTGTCTGTCAATTTGATTTGATTCCTGCTTATATTTAATCGTATCCGCGATC
>PWID01000096.1 GCA_003555145.1 Balneolia bacterium
TACTCGGCCGGGGCAATAATCTGCGCCTTTATGTAAGGCTCATAAATTTTATCAATTAAACCGGTATCGGGCATTTCGCTGGGGTTATCCACCGAAATCTTCTTGCCGTCGGTTTTCAGCACCTCATACTCCACGTTAGGTACCGTAGTGATGATGTTCATGTCGAATTCGCGCTCCAGACGCTCCTGCACAATTTCCATGTGGAGCATGCCCAGGAAGCCGGTACGGAATCCGAATCCCAGCGCGGCCGATGTTTCCGGCACAAACTGAAGGGATGCATCATTCAGCTGAAGCTTGTCCAGGGCCGAACGAAGACTTTCAAAATCGTCGCTGTCTGTCGGGTAAATACCGCTGAAAACCATCGGCTTCACTTCCTTGTAGCCGGGAATGGGCTCAGTGGCGCCATTTTTTACGGTGGTAATCGTATCACCCACTTTGGTATCCTTCAGAGACTTTACGCTCCCGATGATGTAGCCAACCTCGCCGGCAGACAGCATCTCGCACGGCTGCGGCTTGATGCGCAGGTAGCCGATTTCATCTGCATCGTAATCCTGCTCCACAGCCATAAAGTTCATCTTTTCACCTTTACGAAGCACACCGTCCATAATCCGAACGTACACAATTGAGCCACGGTAGGTGTTAAATACGGAGTCAAATATCAGGGCTTTGAGCGGCTTTTCGGGATCGCCTTTGGGTGCGGGAATATGATCGATGATGTGCTCCAGAAGCTCATCCACGCCCACGCCGGTTTTACCCGAAACGTGCAGAATATCCTCACGATCACAGCCAATAAGATCCATCACCTGCTGTGCGGCTGATTCCACGTCGGCGCCGGGCAGGTCCACTTTATTTAAAACCGGTATAATTTCCAGGTTCTGCTCAATAGCCTGATAAAGGTTTGAAATCGTCTGAGCCTCTACGCCCTGAGCTGCATCTACCACAAGTATAGCGCCTTCACACGCTTTAAGCGCACGGGAAACCTCATAGGCAAAATCTACGTGACCCGGAGTATCGATGAGGTTGTAAATATATTTAGTGCCATCTTTAGCCAAATAGTCCATCTTAATGGCATGGCTTTTAATGGTGATGCCCCGCTCACGCTCCAGATCCATATCGTCGAGAACCTGATTTTGCATTTCACGTTCGGTAATAGCGCCTGTTCGTTCAAGCAAACGGTCGGCAAGCGTGGACTTACCGTGATCAATATGTGCGATGATGCAAAAGTTGCGAATATGTTTCATGAATGCAATTAAGTGGTTTTTTCCAAAGTTGGGTAAAATAACGAAATTCCACCTGATAGTGAAGTTTCATCTGAGGCAGTATTAGCCCTTGTTTAACTGCCTGTAACCTGCTGTAGCTGTTTTCATAACAACGTCCCAAAGGATGTTTTGGTAAATATCATTTTTGTAAAGAATTGTAGACAGCTTAGTTTTGTTATGCATACAACTCCAATTTGATTTATATTCATCAACGATGATTCTAACAAGCCAAATACATATCGTTTTCCCGACCGGAAAAGTGCATAATGCTCCGGTCCACTCATCTGCCCAGCCTCAGGGTGTCTCTGGAAAACTGCATCTGCATCACTGGCATCATCATGCCCATCACCAGAATAGCGCGGAAATTAGCCGACACTGAAGCCTAACGCATTAATGCGATGCTTCGTTTTAAATTCCTGTTAAATTTCACGCGCTGTCTCCGACTTCCAGGCGCACAAAATGTGCCCGTTTCTAAACATTATTCTCTGAACCTTAAAACACACATTACTTTTGGAACCTGTACAAACTTTACGCATAGCCATTCAAAAAAGTGGCCGACTCACCGACAAAACCATCACCCTGCTTGAAAATATTGGTATTAAATTCGATGGTTACAAAAACCGCTTACTCGTAAAAGCCCTCAATTTTGATGTCGAGCTCCTGCTCATCCGCGACGACGATATTCCAGAATACGTACAGGACGGCATCTGCGACCTGGGCGTAGTTGGAGCCAACGTAACGCTCGAAACCGAGGCCGACATCACCGTACTGCAGGATCTGGGGTTTGGTCAGTGCAGGCTTTCTATGGCCAGTCCGGTAAGTAAGAATATTAAATCTTCTAAAGATCTTGCCGGTAAACGCATTGCTACAAGCTATCCGGTTCTTACAAAAAAATATTTCGATTCACTTGGCCTTGATGCCAAGATCATCAAAATTTCCGGCGCTGTGGAAATCACTCCCCGGCTCGACGTAGCCGACGCCATCTGTGATCTCGTTTCTACCGGGGGCACGCTTAAAACAAACGGCCTGCGCGAAATGGAAACCATTCTGAAGTCCGAATCACAGCTCATTCGTACAAATAAGCCACTTCCGCAGCACAAACTCGACCTGATCGAGAAGTTTCTTGTTCGAATTGAAGGTCAGCAATTGGCAGAAAACAGCCGCTATATTCTGATGAACGCACCCAAAGATTCGCTGGAGAAAATCACCGATATTATACCATCACTTAACAGCCCGACTGTGCTTCCATTGGCAAATCCGGACATGATTGCAATCCACACGGTTATTCCGATTACCAAGTTCTGGGAAGTGATGGAACAGCTTAAAGACGCCGGCGCCACCGGAATCGTGATGCTGCCTATCCAAAATATGATTAACTGATTCTGTGCCACAAATGAAGACTTACACCTATTCCGATTTAGATAAAAGCCAGATAAAAAAGCTTTGCGAGCGTCCTGCAGTACAATTCGATAAAATAGCGCCCGTAGTTCAGGAAATTATCGAAAACGTTAAAGAAAAGGGTGATGCCGCTCTGCGCGACTACACCCTCAAGTTTGATGGCTTCGCTCCCAAAAACATGATAATGGGCGTTCCGGCGATTAATGACATCGAGCTATCCGAAGAAAAACGCAAAGCTTTCGACACGGCCTTCAACAACATCTATTCCTTTCACCGGGCACAGCGTCCGCGCAAGCTGGTAGTTGAAACCATGCCTGGCGTAATTTGCAGCCGAGAGGCGCGCCCCATTCAGTCTGTTGGTCTGTACGTTCCGGGCGGCACAGCCGTGCTTCCTTCGACCGTGCTTATGCTCGGCATTCCCGCCATGATTGCCGAATGTCCGGTCAGGGTGATGGCCACCCCTCCTGCTAAAGACGGCTCTATTGCTCCGGAAATACTTTATTGCGCTGCGCTGACCGGCATGACTCATATCGTGAAAGCCGGAGGTGCACAGGCCGTGGCCGCCATGGCCTACGGAACCGAATCCATACCAAAGGTGAACAAAATATTCGGGCCGGGAAACCAATACGTTACCTGTGCAAAGATGCTGCTTCAGCAGTCGGATGCGCTCGTTTCCATCGATATGCCGGCCGGACCCTCCGAAGTTCTGGTGATTGCCGACGATAAGGCCGATGCCGAATTCCTGGCCGCCGATCTTCTTTCACAGGCCGAGCATGGGGGCGATTCACAGGTCTTTTTTGTAACAACGAGCAAAGAGCTTCTCGACAAGACATTAGCCGAAGTCGACAAACAGCTTGAGCTGCTCCCGCGCCATGAGGCCGCCCGCAAGGCGCTCAGCAACAGCAGCGCCCTGCTCACCGAAACCATGGCTGAAGCCATCGAATTCAGCAACGAATGGGCTCCGGAGCACCTGATTATTTCGGCAGAAAACGCGGCTCAGTATTCTTCGCAAATTCTAAACGCGGGCTCCGTTTTCCTCGGCAAGTGGACGCCCGAAAGCGCGGGTGACTATGCCTCTGGAACAAATCATACTTTACCCACAAGTGGCTATGCTGCAATGTATAGCGGCGTTTCCCTCGATTCTTTCTATAAGCTGATAACCTTTCAGGAGCTCACCGAAGACGGCCTCCGCAACCTTGGCCCGACCGTGGAAGTTATGGCCGAAGCGGAAGGACTCGAAGCCCACAAGCAGGCCGTAACCCGGCGTCTCAATCGTTTATCAAACTCCTGAGTGTACTCCGGTTATTCCCAATCCAAAATTTAATCTTCAAACTTAGTTTCTTGCAGCTATCAAAAACATATTACCTTCGTGAAACTTCGTGCCTTTGTGTCTTCGTGGTTCAAAATTGACTTTTCGGAGCGGGCTCAACACTTGATTTATTCTTTCATCTGAATACATGAAATTCGACCTCGATCAGCTTATTCGTCCGAACATACGCAGCCTGAAGCCCTACCGCTCGGCCCGCGATGATTTCAAAAGCGGCATTCTGCTGGATGCCAACGAGAACCCCGTTTCTCCGGGCCCGGAGCACGAGCTCAATCTGAACCGCTATCCCGATCCGCATTATGATGCGCTTCGGAATCGACTCAGCGAGCTGAAGCCTTCCGTTTCGCCGAATCAGATTTTCCTGGGCAACGGCAGCGATGAGGCCATAGATCTTCTCATCCGTATGTTCTGCACGCCCGGCAAAGACCGCATTCTGGTTACGCCACCGACCTACGGCATGTACAGAGTAAGCGCGGACATCCACGGTATTGAAACTGTTGAGGCGCCGCTCCGCCCGGATTTCTCTCTCGATGCCGACAGCATTCTAGGAAAAACCGACGGAGTGAAAATCATTTTTCTGTGCTCGCCAAACAATCCGACGGCCAATCGTCAGCCGGAGTCCGAAATCAGGAAAGTAATTGAAGGTTTTGAAGGCATTGTTGTAGTTGATGAGGCCTATATCGACTTCAGCCGTGACAAAAGCCTGCTTCCGCTGCTGAGCTCGTATCCGAATCTGGTGGTCATGCAAACGCTGTCCAAAGCCTGGGGACTGGCCGGTATCCGACTGGGAATGGCGTTCGCCTCGACAGAGCTTATCAGCTATATGATGCGTGTGAAGCCGCCCTATAACGTGAACTCCCTCACGCAGAACATTGCGCTCAAAGCCCTGGGGAATCCGGACCAAACCCAAAAGGTAATTAATGATATTTTAGAAGAACGCACCCGGGTCAGCGAAGAGCTTGTTACATTACCCGGCGTTCTTAAGGTTGAGGAAAGCGACGCCAACTTTCTGCTTGTCCGCGTAGAAAACGCGCCTGAAGTGTACAAAAAGCTGGCTGAACAGGGTGTGATTGTCCGCTACCGCGGCGATCAGCTTCATTGCGATAACGGCCTTCGCGTCACAATCGGCATAAAACAGGAAAACGACGCCCTTTTAGACGCACTCAGCAAAATCCTCCAAACCGGATAATTAACGGTCAAGCTTATTGCAGGGACAGACATAAATTCACAATTCA
>PWID01000161.1 GCA_003555145.1 Balneolia bacterium
TACCATTGATGCTATTTGCACTGATCATGCACCACATTCCATCGAGGAAAAAGAGGTGGAGTTCATTTACGCACCTAATGGAATCCTGGGGCTTCAGACTGCGTGGAGCGTGGTTGTGAACAGACTTATTGATACAAACCGTATGCCAATGGGTGATGTGCTCGAGCGCCTTATCGACGCTCCCCGTCGGATACTACGTCTGCCAATTCCTGAACTCAAAAAAGGTCAGAATGCTAATTTTACCGTTTTCAACACGGATGAAAAGTGGACCTACACCACAAAAAACAACAAGTCGCGCTCCAGAAACTCCCCTTACCTAAACAGCGAACTAAAGGGCCGGGCTCTCGGGATTTACAACAAAGGACAGTGGGTTCTTAACAGTGACCAGTAATCAGTAATCAGTGAGCAGTTTTTCAGTATGTCAGGGGTACTGTGCCAACAGTATGTCAGGGCTACAGTATAACAGTATGTCAGGGGTACAGTGCCAACAGTATGACAGGAGGAATTAATTAATTCCTCTCAGCTGTAAAATGAATAATGACAAACTGTTGACACTGACATACTGATCCCCTGACATACTGATTTCACTTTCCGATGTGGGTTATGGCGTCGCCGGCGTTGAGTACAGGCATGTAGTTAAGGCTGATGACGTGCCCCGATTCGCGCGCCTTAATTTTATAGGTTGTTTCCCCGTACGGATCCGTGATGGTGCCCAAAAGCTGATTCTTCTTGATGTTATCGCCCGGCTCGATTAGCGGATGAAAAATACCGGCATATTTGGCTCTAATCCAGCTTGTCGATTTCATGGTAATACTTTTATGCGTTGCCTCGGGAGCATCAGCATCACGCATTCCTAAGGCATTCATCATACGAAGTGTGCCGTCGATTCCTTCCTGAATAGAGTAATCATCAAAACGAAGCGACTCACCGCCTTCAAACACGATGATGTGCTTACCTTGTCTGTATGCCGCTTTCCTGAACGATTTATCAATCATTTTGGAATTAAGTATAAACGGCGGAGCAAACATATTGGCCAGCTTAATGTTGATACCATGCTCGAAATCACAGCGAATCTGCGGGAAGTTGCTCAGGCTGGCCCCGCCCGTATGGAAATCAATTCCGTAATCTATTAGTGGAATGATGTCATTCATAAGCACGTGCGCAACCCTGTGGGCTAGCGAGCCAGATTTGTTGCCTGGAAAGCTCCTGTTGAGGTCTTTGCCATCCGGCAGATAGCGCTCCGACTGCAGAAAACCGTAAACGTTCACAATTGGAATGGCAATAACTGTTCCGCTGTCGGGAGTGGCTTTACCTTCTGAAACCAGTCGCCTTACAATCTCAATCCCGTTAATTTCATTTCCGTGCAGACCGGCCGTAAGCAACAACACCGGTCCGGGTTTGTTACCCCGGAATATATAGACAGGGAGGTCGATGGGCGTATGGGTAGGAAGACGCGCTATTTTGAAATCTACCTGTAGCGTTTCACCCGGTTTTACCGTAAGGCCCTTAATTTGGAACAGTTCGTCTTTCGACATGCTCAAACTCCGATTTTATCTTTCGTTGAGTTACGCATATCGGTACGCTGCTCGAGATACTTTATAATTTTAGACGCAATATCTATACCGGTGGATTGCTCAATACCCTGAAGTCCGGGGGAGGAGTTAACTTCCATAACAAGAGGGCCGCGATCACTCTGCAGCATATCTACGCCGGCTATGGCCAGACCAAGTGCTTTTGCGGCTTTAATGGCTGTGCGTCGTTCTACTGCAGATAGTTTAATTGCCTCAGCGCTGCCGCCACGGTGCAGGTTAGAGCGGAAATCACCCTCTTTACCTGTACGCTTCATTGCGCCCACAACTTTGCCATCCACGATAAACGCGCGTATATCCGATCCGCGGGATTCTTTAATAAATTCCTGAATAAGTATGTTGGTTTTGAGACCATAAAAAGCATCAAGTACCGATTCTGCAGCTTTTTTAGTCTCGGCAAGCACAACCCCGATTCCCTGTGTTCCTTCAAGTAGTTTGATTACAACCGGGGTACCGCCTACCATCTCAATAATATCAGATTTGTCTTTCGGCAGTCTTGCAAAGCCCGTTTTTGGCATGTCCACACCCGCGCGGGAAAGAATCTGAAGGCTGCGAAGCTTATCCCGCGAGCGTACAATAGCCTGTGACTCAGAAGCCGAAACAACTCCCATCATTTCAAACTGACGAACAATTGCACAGCCGTAAAATGTAACAGATGCACCAATACGGGGTATGATAGCATCAATCTCTTCGACCTTCTTCCCCTCATAATGAATCTCGGGATTTAGTTTCTCTATTGAAACGTAACATTTCAGGTGATCCAAAAGACGCATGTTATGCCCGCGCTCTTCGCCGGCCTCAATTAGTCTTCTTGTGGAGTATAGCTTTTGGTTACGGGAGAGTACAGCAATATTCATTTAGTAGCTTTTTCGTTGTTAATAGAATGTTGTTTTAGATTGTATGCCATATTTTTTTGGGATACATCTACAATAAAGCGGTTATATAAAGCCTTTCGGCCCAAAAGAACCGGATATTCAAGTTTCGACCTGTCGGCCAGTGATAGCTCAACCTTGTAGGTTTTATCATATATCCTCATTCTGGCCTGCACAATAATGCGCTTCTGTACCTGGCCAAAACTGTTCTTAATATTCCGTCTTGCCTTTACAGGCAGCTTAATTTCCTTATGATTGTAAGCAGGATGAGAAGGGTCGAGCAGTTTAAAACTGACCATTTCCTGCTCATCCTCCTTATAGGAAACAATGTCGTGACAATGGATAGCGGATGTATAGGCTCCGGTATCTATCTTGGCATCTATCTCTAAAAGATTAAAATCCGGAAAGTCAATCTTTTCAACACGACCAATAGTACGGGGCTTTTTAATTTTCATAAAGCTTCAGAAAAATTTGTTATAACAGAAGTGTGGTACAGATACTATTAAAACGAAAAAAGCCGGTATCTCGTTGAATACCGGCTTCTTTCAGTCAAGTTGGATTTAAAAAGCGATGCTCTTGCGGATCCTCAAATTACAACCAGGTGTGAATAGCCAGAAGAATAAAGGCGATAATCACAAAGTTTGCAATGGAAAGCGGGAGCATCTTCGACCAGCCCAGACTCATAAGCTGGTTGTACTTGAATCTCGGGATTGTCCAGCGTACCCAGATAAAGAAGAATACCATTAAGGAAGTCTTGGTAACAAATACCGTTACATCGAGCAGAGCCTTAAGAACAGTACCTGCTTCCGGCAGAATGTGCTCATAAAAACCCGCAAACGGCAGGTGGTAACCACCAAGAAAGAAAGTGGTGATAAGCATACTGCCCAGAACAACGTGCATGTACTCGGCCAGGAAGAACATACCGAACTTCATGGAGCTGTACTCGGTATGGAAACCACCAACGAGTTCCTGTTCTGCCTCGACAAGGTCGAAAGGAGCACGGTTAGCCTCTGCAAAAGCACAAACGGTAAAGATGATGAAACCGATTGGATTCACCATGATACCCCACCAGAAAATCTGTGAGTTAACCATGTCTACCATGCTTAATGAAGCTGCGAAAAGTACCATGGAGGCAATAGCCATACCCATCGGGAGTTCGTAGCTAAGCATCTGAGCGGCGGCACGCAGACCACCAAGCAGCGAATACTTACTGTTTGATGCCCAGCCGGCCATGGTAACACCATAAACGCCTAGTGAAGCAATCGCAAGTATGTACAGAACACCAATGTTCAGATCAGTTATGAAGAGCCCGTCTCCAAAAGGAATTACAGCTATTGTAAGCAGGGCTGTAACAACCGGTATAAGCGGGGCAACCGTATGAAGCGTGCGGTTACCATAACTTGGAGTTACGTCTTCTTTAAAAATGAGCTTTACAACATCGGCAATCGGCTGAAACAGGCCCAGAGGACCTACACGGTTCGGACCAACCCGATATTGAATAAAAGCTGCGATACGGCGCTCGGCATAAACGGCGATAGCAGCCGAGTTAAGCAAAGCGAACAGTGCCGCTCCTAAAACGATATATGAAGAAATGATTGGAGCTTCCATCAATAAAACATTACCTGGTTAAGGTGTTTAAGTTTAGCCTGTATTATACAGACTTTGCTTCTTGTTCATTACTGATGAGCGGAACACCAAGTTCGTCATCAATGCGGTCGTAGTTTACGCCGCTGAATTTTTCATTTACTGAAGCTATTTCAGCAATTATATCCCGTGTAGTCTGATATCCGAACTGCTGATCAGAGAGAGTGGCAAGACGTTCGAGAAACTCCCACGCGGGCATGCAGTCGATGCGGTTACGATCGCTCACCCAGTTGTCGAATTTGGTGCCGTAGCGATCCAGACGCCCCATAGACATTTCCAGATTCAGCTTCCGGTTGGTGTACATGGTTTCCTTGGCTGCAACGGTACGCTGTATACGACCGCCGGTGTTAACAAAAGAGCAGCTTTGCTCAACAGAGTTGGAAATCGGAATCACCAAATCTGCAGCAGCAGAGGTCTCGTTATGGTTGGAACCCATGTAAACAAAGAACTTGCCTTCGAAAGCTGCAGCGCTTACTGCCCCACGACCAACAAGATCATCTTCAAGCGAAATAACGAGCTTAACGCCACTTTCTTTAATGCTTGCCTCGAGCTCAGACGGGCTGAGTTCTTTTAAGCCAAGAAGACGGCAACCGTTAGTATTCGGGTACTGATCGTCTTCAATAAGGAAGCCGTCGCCGGAGCCTTCTTTTATAAACGGTGAGAATACAGCCTCTTTGGCACCAAGAGCGCTGAAGTGTTTATTAAGTACGAAGTTGTCCTCAACAGAAGAGAAGGCGCTGCCTATAACCAGAATTTCTTCCGGCTTAACTTCCTGCAGCTTTTCAGCCATGCTCATCTCGGCATTGGACCAGGATGATTTGATGCTGTCGCCATCAAGCTTTACCTGTGGCTTTGAAATTCTGTTTTCGTTTAGACGGGTGATGTCATCGCGGCCGAAATCGGGCATCCAGTGATCATTAACCGCCGGATTAAAACGAGGGGTGATGCGCATAACGAGGTTGTCGCGGGTCCAGACGTCGATATTGCAGCCTTTACCGTTCGTTACGTCTACTCCGGGAGTCTGATTCATTTCCCAAACGCGGGCTTTAAATCGGAAGTCGGATGATGTAAGCGCACCTACCGGGCAAATATCAACGGTATTCAGGGAATACGGATCATCGAATTCGGTTCCCGGAGCAACGGCCGGATAGTTCTTATCGCCACGGGAAATGATGGTAAGCTGTTCGGTCTTACTGATTTCTTCCGTGAACCTCACGCAGCGCGTACAGTTAATGCAGCGCTCGGCATCCAGAATTACTTTTGGCCCTAGCTTGATGCGCTTAGGTTTATGAACTTTCTTGTGCTCGAAACGGCTTCCTTCCGGACCATACTTATAGGTCTGAATCTGAAGCGGACACTCGCCGGCCTGATCACAAATCGGACAGTCCAGCGGGTGGTTTACAAGAATAAATTCAAGCGTGTCTTTCTGAGCACGTTCAACCAGCTCGCTGGTGCGCTGTGTTTTAATAACCATTCCGTCTGAGGCCTCAAGACTGCAGGAGGTCATGAGCTTAGGGAAAAAGCGGATTACCCGCTCACCTTTCTCATCGAGTTCCCACTCGTTGGTCTCGCGGTTCATTACGGGCGTACCGGCCTCGACATAGCACTGTCGGCAGTTGGCTGGTATAGAAAGTGAAGGATGATAGCAGAAGAAGGGGGGATCCAATCCTTGATCCAGCATAAACTGGAGCACAAGTGGTTTTCCCTCAAACTCGTATCGTACGTTATCAATAAAAATTTCAGGCATTGAGAATATGTATTATGCTAATGCGTAAACGGTATTTTTAACTCTTTTCTCAAAATCTTCCCGGAAGCGGGTAACGGTATAGCGTACTGGCCACGCGGCTGCGTCGGCAAGAGCACATATAGTACGACCTTCCATTTGAGTACACAAATCCAGCAGAAGATCAAGATCGCGCATTTCGCCATGACCATCTCTGATTTTGATAAGGGTTTTCTCCAGGAATCCGGTACCGTCGCGGCATGGTGTACACTGTCCGCAGGATTCGTGGTGGTAGAAGTGTGATATTCTCCAGAGGACGTCCACCATATCGGTGTCTTCATCCATTATAATCATTCCGGCTGTTCCCATCATGGATCCGGCGGTACGAAGGCTGTCGGCATCCATACAAACGCCTTCAAGTGCATCACCACGAAGCGGAGGAGTGGAAGAACCACCCGGTATAACGGCTTTAACTTTTTTGCCGCCTCTCATGCCGCCGCAAACTTCATAAATGAGGTCATTGATGGACATTCCGGTAGGGTATTCATATACACCGGGCTTATTCACATGTCCGGAGATTCCATAAAGAACCGGACCAGGATGCGATTCTGCACCTATAGCTTTGTACCAGTCCGCGCCGTTTTTTATAACCAGCGGCACGTTGGCAAGTGTTTCAATATTGTTGATGGTGGTTGGACGCCCCCACAGGCCTTTTTGAGCAGGGAAGGGCGGTTTTACCCTTGGGTAACCGCGCTTGCCTTCGAGCGACTCCATCAGAGAAGACTCTTCGCCACAAATGTAGGCTCCGGCTCCGGAGTGTACGTACATATCCATATCGTAACCAGAGCCCATGATGTTCTTGCCGAGGTAGCCTTTGGCATACGCATCATCTATGGCTTTCTGCATCATGTCGATCCAGGCTTTGTACTCACCGCGAATGTACACGTAAACAGCATCGATGTGCATCGCAAATCCGGCAATGGTAGCGCCTTCAATAAAAAGATGAGGGTTATACTCGAAAATCTGACGGTCTTTGAAGGTGCCCGGCTCAGACTCATCGCCGTTTGCAGCAATATAGCGCGGCTTTCCGTCTGGCTTAGGCATGAACGACCATTTAAGGCCGGCGTTAAATCCAGCTCCGCCACGACCGCGAATGTTTGCCGCTTTAACTTCATCGACTACCTTCTCCGGCGTGTATTCTTTCAGGACTTTGGCTAACTGCTTATATCCGTCATGCTTCTCAAAAACCTCAATTTTATGGAGGTTTGGAATTTTTGGAATCAGTAAGGGTTCGAAATTTCTCCAATCAACTGCCATGAATCAGCCCTCGCTGTTTTTTTGTTCGTCCTGGTGCTGAGGAAACGGAATTTGCTCGAATTCCGGCATTTTACCAGATTTCAGTCCATCAACAATGGAATCTACTTTTTCGGTGGTAAGGTTGTTGCAGTATACACCGTTGGTGATTTGCATCATCGGGGCATATCCACAGGCGCCAAGGCACTCAACCGACTGAATGCTGAACATTCCGTCTTCGGTAGTTTCGCCGGCCTTTATTCCAAGTTTGTTTTCCAGATGATGCAGAATATCGTAGCCGCCACAAAGCTGGCAGGTAAGCGTGGTGCATACATCAAAAACAAATTTACCTTTGCGCTCACCGTAATACTGGGTGTAGAAACTAACTACCCCGTAAACGTGTGCGGCAGGAATATCCAGCGTTTCGGCTACCAGATGCTGTACAGCAGGCTCTACATGGCCAAACTTTTCCTGAGCAAGCCAGAGTACAGGCATCACCGGTGATTTTTTGTCCGGATATTTGGCTTTGATCTTTTCAATCTCGGCCAGGTCTTCTTTATTAAACTCGTATGTTTCTTTCATAATTATTTATCAGAATCTCCCATTACAGGATCAACTCCACCAATCATAACAACAGTGTCGGCAATCATTTCGCCGTCGAGCATTTTCTCGAGTCCCTGCAGGTTGGTGAAAGAGGGTGAATTAATTTTTAATCTCCATGGGTGTCCGGTACCATCACTTTGGATGTAGAAACCGAGTTCACCTTTTGGTGCTTCAATAGCGTGGTAAGACTCGACGCCTGCCGGTGGGCAAATACCCGTGTCGGTCATCATAAAGTCGTGGATGAGACCTTCCATTGAGTAGTATACTTCATCTTTGGAAGGGTAGCTCTTCTTGGCATTATCAGTACGAATCGGACCTTTTTGCATTTTTTCGAGGCACTGCTTAATAATCTTGATAGATTCGCCCATTTCTTCCATACGGATGTAGTACCTGGCAAGGTTGTCTCCTTCAAGACGGGTTGGTACCTCAAATTCAACCTCATCATACTTCAGATAAGGGTCGAATTTGCGCATATCGAATGGAATACCTACAGCGCGAATGTTCGGACCGGTAAGCCCAAGCTTAATGGCATCATCATATGAAATAGCACCTACACCATTGTTGCGGTCGTAGAAAATACGGTTTTTGTTGAGGAGTTTTTTCCAGTCTACAATACGCTTCGGGAAGTCTTCACAAAATTCTTCAATCATTTCGATTACTTCCGGAGACAGGTCGTTGTGAACGCCGCCAATACGGGAATGTGAAATGGTGAAGCGATGACCACCGAAATTATCGAATATGTCGTACAGGCGTTCGCGCTCTTTAAATGTCCAGATGAAGAAAGAGATAGCGCCGGAATCCATAACCATTGCTCCGAGATAGAGCAGGTGGGAGGATATGCGTGCAAGCTCGCAGCCAATCATACGAATCCACTGGGCGCGATCCGGGACGTCTACTTCAGCAATTTTTTCTACAGCGGTACAAAGCGCAACGTTGTTGCTGTACGGAGAGAGGTAGTCCATGCGGTCTGTATAGGGCATGAACTCCTGATAAGTTTTGTTCTCGGCAATTTTCTCGACACCTCTGTGCAGATAGCCGATATCCAGGCGGGTTCGCAGAATCTTTTCGCCTTCCAGCTCGAGCAGCAGTCTCAGTACACCGTGTGTTGCAGGGTGCTGAGGGCCCATATTAAGAATCATTCGGGTACCAAGCGGATCTTCTTCAACCTCTACGGTAGTGTGCTTGTCCTCAAGACTCTTGTAAAGGGCAATCTGATGCTCCTTAAAGAAGGTTGGTTTACCTTTGTCGGTTATTCTGTTTTTTAATTCCATAGTAAACGTCGGTGTAAATTATTCTGAATCCGGGGTGGTGGAAGGGAGCTCGAGCGATCCCGGAATACCCAGCAAAGGAAATTCTTTTCGGAGCGGATGGTATTTGAAATCTTCCGGCAGGAAAATACGGCGAAGATCGGGGTGGTTATCAAAACGGATGCCGTACATGTCCCAGGCCTCGCGTTCGTTCCAGTTGGCCGCTGTCCATATATCGGAAACGGTTGGAAGTGTAGGGTTTTCTTCCGGAAGCCAGGTTTTAATAAATACGCGCAGTCCGGTTTTAAGACTCATCAAATGGTAGATAAGCTCGAAGCGGTCTTCTGAAGTAAAGCGATCAGCCGCAATCATATCCACCATATAGGTAAAGCTGTGCTTTTCCTTAAGCCAGGTACAAATTTCGTGTATTTTTTCGCGGGATACGCGTGTCTGCCGGTCGCCGGCATGTGTTTTGGATTCGATAACTGCGTCTCCGAACTCTTCTTTCAGTTCATTTAGCACGCGTGTCAGCAATTCGGTTTTATTCATGAGAACAAGTAGAAATGAAAGTAGAACTTATCTGTCGTAAACGGTAGAGTGCTCGTTTTTAACTTTATCCTGAATTTGCATTAATGCATTTAGCAGGGCATCGGGACGCGGGGGGCAACCGGAAACGTACACATCTACAGGAAGAAAGTTATCGACTCCCTGTACGACTCCGTAGCAACGGTGCATACCGCCTGTTGAAGCGCAGGCTCCCATAGCAATACACCACTTAGGATCAGGCATCTGATCCCAGATACGGCGGATAGCGTGCGACATTTTGTACGTACACCAGCCGGCTACAATCATTACATCGCTCTGTCGGGGTGAAAAACGCATTACTTCGGAACCGAAACGGGAAGCATCGTATTTAGGTCCGGCAAAAGCCATCATCTCAATAGCGCAGCAGGCCAGACCCATCGGCATTGGCCACATGGCATTAGCCCGCGCCCAGTTAGTGAGAAAGTCTAATGAAGTAGTTAGGTAGCCAGTGTTTTCAACAGCTTTGTCTAAGCTCATAAAGCCTTAATTATTGGATATTTGGTTTACTGATTTCAAAATTCTTAGACTCTTTTTTAAGCGTGTAAATAAGTCCAAGAGTAAGTATTGTAATAAAGATCATGACGGCGAAGAACGTTCCGAAACCGAGCTCTTTGTACCGTACAGCCCAAGGGTAAATGAAAATAATTTCAAGATCGAAAACGATGAACTCCATGGCTACCATATAGAAACTGATGGAATAACGCTCTTTGGCGTCGCCAATAGGATCCATGCCGCTTTCGTAGGGGCGAAGTTTAGTTGCTGAAGGTCTGTGTGGGCCCATCACTCTTGAAAGTACAACAAAAACAATGGCTAATACAATCGCGACACCAAACAGGACTAAAATCGGTAAATATGCTTCAAGCATGGGTTGAAAATGTAGGTTGAGAAGATTTTTACGGGTAAAATATTTATCAGCAAAATTTACGTTCAATAGTCGCAAATATCAATTTTAATATTCGTGCTGTATTTATCTAAACCTAATCCAAATTGATTGGCCCCCCGTTGTATGTGCACGGCCTTGCCCGGAATTTGCAACGTCCCGTATTTTCTTTCGCTTACGCTTTTTACCCGCTGCAGTTAAAGAGCTTATCGATTAAATACATATGAATTGTTATTCTGTAAATCGTGTTTATGCTCACTGTATTATTTGTTAAATTCAGAATAAATTAAGCATCATCTAAATCGAATCGTAGCTTCGTGGATAAAATTCAAATGGACATACTGGGACTGTCGACGAGCCCCAGCAGCGGTGGAGCATATGCACTCATACTAAGTGAGCAGGACGGCAACAGAAGGCTGCCTATTATTATAGGTACCTTTGAGGCCCAGGCTATTGCTCTGGAGCTGGAGCACATAAAACCTCCCCGGCCTATGACGCACGACCTGCTTCGTAACGTTATACAAAGCTTTGATTCATTCGTAAAGTACATTCATATTAACAGCTTAAAAGACGGTACTTTCTTCGCCCGTGTGATTTACGAATTCCAGGGAGAAGAGATTGAACAGGATGCACGGCCCAGTGATGCCATTGCGCTTTCAATACGTTTCAAGGCTCCTATTTATGTTTCCCCGGATGTGCTGAACGAAGCTGGCATCGTTTCCGAAGACGAGAATACCGGGGCTACGTCTGCCACGGCTCAGACTTCTGCTAAAAAACCTGCAGGCCCTTCTGCGGTATCTTCACCAAAAGCCGGCCTGACACAGGATGACCAGCGCAAGCAGCTTGAAAAAAAGCTGCAGCTTGCCATTAAGAATGAAGACTATGAAAAAGCAGCTCAGCTTCGGGATGAAATCGCCAAATTAGACAACTAACTGTGGACTGCACGCCGCTCGATTTTTCAAAACTCGGTTTCTCTGATCTGTTTACAGATTATTTGAAAGATGAAGAACGGGCTCATCAATTCTATAATGGCCTTTCGCCCTTTAAGCCCGATTCCTTTCTTAGGAAATCCAGCGTAATTGCCGGTGAAGACAGGCTCGGCCGTGCTGAAATGAGTGAGTTACTCATGCATTTTAATGCTCCGTTCGAACCCTCAGGCGATTCAATACGTAATCTTCTGGCTCTTAAAGAAGAGCATACGTTCACAATTGTTACAGGTCAGCAGATGTGCCTGTTCGGCGGACCTCTGTATACACTTTACAAGACGGTTTCTGTTATTGCTCTTGCCCGCCATCTGAGCGAGCAGTCTGACCTGAATGTTGTACCTGTTTTCTGGATGGCAGATGAAGACCACGATTTTGAAGAAATCCGATTTACCAGGGCTCCCGGCAGCACCCATGAATTGAAAAGAGCAGAGCTTTCACCAATCAGGAAGGCAGAACCCTCTGCGGGCCGCCTAACGATTAGTGATGAAATCGAAGCCGTAAAAGACGCCTTGGCCAGCATTCTCGGCCACGAGTCTCTGGTTTTGCGTGAAACACTTTCGCTTATTTCCGACTGGAAGCCGGGTACATCCTGGAAACTGGCGTTCGGGAAAATGATGATGCGATTGTTCGGTAAATACGGGCTGATTCTGGCCGGGAGCGATGATGCCAAAATTAAACAGGCTCTGGCTCCGGTCCTGAAAAAAGCAGTTGAAAATCCAAACGAAGTCCGTGAGAAGCTGGAAGATCAAACCTCATTAATTGAGGGATCCTATCACGGGCAGGCTGCAGTCACTGAGAGTCAGCTTTTCTGGAATGACGAAACCCGCGGTCGCACGAAACTTTCTTTTGTTAATGGGAAATGGGAAATTCCGGTACACAAGGAGCCTCTGTCGCCCGCCGAAGCTGCTTTGTATCTGGAGCAAAATGAACTTTGGGGGCATCTTTCGCCCAACGTATTCTTAAGGCCGGTTATGCAGGAATACCTTCTTCCTAATCTTGCCTATGTGGGCGGCGGGGCAGAGCTTGCCTACCACGGACAAATGAAAACTGTCTTTCAATTCTTTGATCTTGAGATGCCACTGCTGCTGCCCCGGCTTAGCGCAACAATTCTGGAGCTTAGCATCAAAAAAGCTTTAAAGGGAACAGGGTTTAGCCTTACAGACTTTCGGCAGCCTGTAAGAGAGCTAAAGAGAGACTGGGCCGGGAAGTTTTCGGGATATGGTGTAAACGAAATGTTTGAAAAATGGAGTGATGAACTGAATGCCCAGTTCTCGGAAAGAGAAGAATACATTAAGGGACTGGATGAAAACCTTGGTTTATCTGCCAAAAGCACCCGCGTGCGAATGGAAAAAGACCTGGAGTCGCTCAGGAAGAAGATGATCCGCTCGGTTAAGATAAAGGAAGACGTCCATATGAAACGCATAGAAAGGGTTTCAAATGCTCTGTTTCCTGAAGGCGTACTTCAGGAGCGTGAATTAGGATTTGTTTATATCGTTGCACTGCATGGGACTATGTTTATCGACTCGCTAATATCCTCTGCAGCATCAGATCCGCTTGGTTTTATGAAGTCTCATCAGATAATTGAGCCCTGAAATAGTTACATTATCGATCAGGTAAAAAAAATAATTTCGAATCATCTAAAGATTGTACTATGAGTTTTGAATCATCCGAAAAACTATGGAAGCTATTAGGATTAATGCTAAAATCGCATCCTTGGCACGGTGTTCCAATTGGAGATAATGCGCCGGAACAGGTCACGTCATTTGTTGAAATTGTTCCTACCGATACCGTAAAATATGAAGTGGATAAAGATACCGGCTTTCTAAAAGTTGATCGCCCGCAGCGGTTTTCTAACGTGTGTCCCGCCCTCTACGGTTTTGTACCGCAAACCTACTGTGGCGAATCCATTGCACAGTACTGTGAGGAGAAAAGCGGTATAAAAGTAACCGGTGATGGCGACCCGCTGGATATTTGCATCTTATCCGAAAAACAGATTACGCACGGTAATATTCTTCTTCAATGCCATCCTATTGGTGGCTTTCGAATGATCGACGGCGATGAGGCCGATGACAAAATAATCGCTGTTATGAAAGGTGATCTTGTTTACGGCAATTACAAAAATATACAGGACGTGCCTCCGATTGTTATCGACCGTCTGCGTCATTACTTTCTTACCTACAAGCAAATTCCGGGCGAATCCAAGAAAACAGCCTGCGAAATAACGCACACTTACGACAGGGAAGAAGCTTTTGAAGTTATTAAAAGAAGTCAGGACGATTACTACGCCAAGCATGGTGATTTAAAAGGCCTGCTGTCTACAATGATTCGATTTGAAGATGACTAAGGTAATGTGCCACAATAAATAATACTACACCATGCAGACTGTTTTAATTACCGGTGGATCAAGTGGAATAGGCTATGAAGCCGTAAAGATTTTCTATGAAGACGGGTACCGGGTTTATTTTACCTATCGCAGCGGCAAAGAAAAAGCAATGCAGCTAGTGAGGGAACTTAGCAACGATAAAACTGATGATTGCCTGATTCCGCTCCGCTGGGACGCAGGTAGCCGGGATAGCCTCGATGAGTTGATCTCGGGTATTAGTCATCCGGTTGATGTGCTCATAAATAATGCCGGCGTTGGTTCGGCCACTGTGAAGCATATTACAGAGGATACTTATGAGCAGGATCATCAAATGATGTTGATTAATTCCGTTGCTCCGCTTTGGCTCATTAAAAAGATTTTGCCGGGCATGAAAGAACGCGGGGGGAAAATTGTGAACGTTAGTTCCGTTGGGGGCGGTATCACACAGTTCCCAAACTTCACAACGGCCGACGGGATGAGTAAAGCCGCTCTGGCCTTTATGACCCGGCAGCTTGCTGCAGAGCTGGCTCATGATCCCGTAGATGTTTTTGCTATATGCCCCGGTGCCGTTGAAACCCCCATGTTCGGAGCCTCGACTCTGGATCATCTAAACGAACAGGACCGTAAGGCTCTCATAAGTAAGCTGCCCGGAAACAGGCTTATTAGCCCATTGGAAGTTGCACGAATTATACGATATTTAAGTAAACCTGAGGCTTCGGTTATGAGGGGAGCCGTAATTGATGCTTCCTTAGGATTGGGAAGCAACCCCGGACTTTTGCAAGCTTAATATTCCAACAGACTATCATACTACAAACAGCACATGTATATCTCAAAACGCGGCACTAAGCTGCTCGAAAATTATCAGCCTTTGGTTAAGGCACATTTTCTTTGTGCTGAGAATCCTTGGGCGGCAAATGTAAACCCTGATGGATACATCAATCTGGGCACGGCAGAAAATCATCTTGTTTTTGATATTCTAAAGCCAAAATTAAACGCCTCACCGGGCCTGGAAGAGTCTCATACGCACTACGCAGACCTTCACGGTATGAAGGTGTTCAGGGAACAACTTGCCACATTTCTGTCGGGCACTACATCACACCAGATAACTGCCGACAAACTGGTAGTGGCGAGCGGAAGTTCAGCTATTCTGGATATGCTAATGTATGCGATGTGCGAACCCGGCGAGGGCATCATTATCCCAGCACCGTACTATGCCGGCTTTGATCATGATTTAAAAACCCGCGTTAACGTAGAGCCAATACCGGCTTATACAGAAGTTGAAAATGATTTTAAAATCACACAGGAAGTCCTCCTGCAGGCGCTGATTCAGGCTGGAAAACGGAAGATTAAGGTGAGGGGGATACTCATTACGAATCCCAATAATCCACTGGGCAGCGTTTACAGCGAGCAAACTCTGCAAATGATAATCGCTTTCGCTAAAGAAAATAAGCTTTCAATTATTTCAGACGAGCTATACGCAAGGTCGGTATTTGGAAAACGGTCTTATACTTCACTGGCCCGTTTAACCGAGGAAGCCGGTGTAGGTATTAATCTGGTATATGGTTTTGCCAAAGATTTCGGGCTTTCCGGATTTAAAGCAGGTGCCCTTTACACCACTGATGAAAAGATTTTGCAGGTTGTGCAGCAGCTGGCCTATTTTATGCCTGTTTCAAACGCAACGCAGAAAATCTTGTATAATATTTTGCAGGATGAGGCTTTTCTGAATTATTATTTTTCGGAAAATCAGCTTCGGCTGGCAGCAGCATCCGAATTTGTTCATACAAAGCTAAATGAGGCAGGTATTGCCACATACCCGACTGAAGCGGGCTTTTTTGTTTGGATGAACCTGAGTAAATGGCTCTCAGCCTATTCATTTGATGCCGAAATGGAGCTCTATAACCATATTCTGGAAACAGGGAAGGTAAATATTTCTCCCGGCCAGGTATTTCACAGCGCAACACCGGGCTGGTTTCGCTTGTGCTATGCGCGCAAACCCGAAATGATAAATGAGGCCGTGAACCGAATATCGGAAGCACTAGGCGCTTTGAAGCAGGTTTCTGTTTGATACTAAGCAGTATCTTTGGTTTAGTTACTTACTTTAAGGCAAGTCCCCGGATTTATAGATCTGCTTTGCCGGGTGCATCGATGATGCCAGCCTCAACCGGGCAGCCGTCTCGAAGATACTCGAAACGGTATATTCCCGTCGAATGCCCGTCGTTCCAAAACATATGAAGCGCATAATTTCCTGATGCCTTCATATTGGTGAGCTCAAGCTTGTCCGGGGTATCGGTCAGATACTTAAAGGAGTCCATTGGTTTCCCCATTTCACTATGACCGCCCTGGCAGAAAACGCAGGGGCAGGAGCTGCGCAACCCGCCAAAAGGGTAGCGGCTACGGTGCCCGTCTGCCCAGCTGATAAGCAATTCTTTTTCTTTTTTTAGTACAGTGATGTCTGTCGGTTTGTAGCGCATGCTCTAATGTATTGAGTCCTAAATTGTTATGGGAAGTGGTTTAGCTGTCCCCAAAAATAAATGATTGGAAGGTTTAATTGATAGTTTATGTTAGTTATTTTAACTCACGAAATCTCTATTTAACTATTTCAAACTGCTTTGAGTACTAAAAACACTGCAGTGGCTCCTGATGCCACAACTTACAACTACCCGAATGCTTCTGGCTATTTTGGTAAATTCGGTGGGAAATTCGTTCCTGAAATTCTCATTCCAGCCCTGGACGAGCTGGAGCGTGAATACAAGTTAGCCAAAGATGATGAACAGTTTAAGAAGGAAAGACTTCATCACCTGAAAGAATATGTGGGAAGGCCTACGCCTTTTACTTTCACTAAAAGACTGACCGACCATTACGGAACCGGTAAAATTTATTTCAAGCGCGAAGACCTTTGCCATACAGGCGCGCACAAAATTAATAATACCATAGGTCAGGTTTTGCTGGCCATGAGAATGGGCAAGAAGCGCATCATTGCAGAGACCGGAGCGGGTCAGCATGGTGTGGCAACAGCAACCGTTTGTGCCAAATTCGGCCTTGAGTGTATAGTTTATATGGGCGAAGAAGACATGCGTCGCCAGAAGCTGAACGTAGACCGCATGCGTCTGCTCGGCGCCGATGTTCGCTCCGTAACAAGCGGATCCAGAACCCTCAAGGATGCCACAAATGAAGCAATTCGCGACTGGGTAACCAATGTAGACGATACGTTCTACATTATTGGTTCAGCAGTGGGCCCGCATCCATATCCTATGATGGTTCGCGATTTTCATGATGTAATTGGTCTTGAGACCGAGTCTCAGTGCCTCGAAGTCGAAGGCCGCGATCCCGATTATATTCTTGCATGCGTAGGCGGTGGTTCAAATGCTATTGGGATATTCCACCGCTTTTTAGATAAAGAGCACGTAAAGCTAATAGGACTCGAAGCTGCGGGCGAAGGCGCTCAAACCAATAAAACAGCGGCCACTTTTTCGAAAGGTCAGCCGGGGGTGCTTCATGGTTCGTTGAGCTACCTGCTTCAAACTCATCAGGGGCAAATTGCGCTGGCCCACTCCATAAGCGCCGGATTGGATTATCCAGGTGTTGGTCCTGAGCATTCGCATTTGTTCGATACCAAGCGTGTGGATTACCGCCCGGTAACCGATACCGAAGCTATGGACGCTGTAAAACGTTGCTCTATGCTTGAGGGCATCATACCGGCCATCGAAACGGCTCATGCCATTGCCTGGCTGGAGACGCTCATGCCAACGCTTTCCAAAGACGACATTGTTGTAATTAACTGCAGCGGCAGGGGCGATAAAGACATGGGTACTATTTCTGAATATTTTTACGGATCAAACGGACACTCCTGAGCTATGAGCACATCACCAGTTACTCCTGCTAAAACATTTTCCTCAGAACGTATGAAGCGCGTTTTCGAAAACCGCAACGCTTCTTCAAAAGTGATGAACCTTTTTATTACGGCCGGTTTTCCATCAAAAGAAGACACGGCTGAGCTGATTCTGGGTTACGAGAAAAACGGAGCCGACATCATTGAGCTCGGAATGCCCTTCAGCGATCCTTTAGCTGATGGTCCCACGATTCAGTATTCAAGCGAGAAGTCGATTGAAAAGGGCTTTGTTATGGATAATATCTTTGAGATCGTAGCTGAAGTAAGGAAACAGTCTCAAATTCCAATCGTGCTGATGGGGTACATAAACCCGGTAATTCATTATGGTGTAGACAAGTTCTTCATTAAAAGCAAGGAAGCGGGTGTTGATGGTCTTATTCTTCCGGATGTTCCGGTTGAAGAATCCGGTCTTATAAAACTGGCATCCGAAGAGCACGAAATACCGCTTATCTATCTGGTTGCCCCAAACAGCACCGATGAGCGCATGAAGCTTGTTGATGAGCGCTCCGGCGGTTTCGTATACTGCGTTTCTGTAACCGGCGTTACGGGAGCCAGAACGGGCAACGAAGTTGATGAATCCGTGAAACGGTTTATTGAGCGCATCAACAAAAACATTACGCGTAATCCGGTTCTCATAGGTTTTGGGATTTCATCCCATAAAGACGCTATGAAAATTTCTGAAAAAGCTGATGGTTTTGTGGTTGGAAGTGCGCTTATTAACAATATTAGAAGCCTCGAAGCGGACAAAAACTGGAAACAGAAGCACTTTCAGTTTGTGCACGCCCTGAAATTTGGTAGTTAGGTGTAATAAAATCATTTAGGTTGAGTTTTATGATTCATACACCTACTTTTGCCTAACCATTTTTCTTCCTAACGAATCACTATGACGGAACGAATAAGCCTCCTTTTAATACTTGCCGTATCCGGCATTTTCATGTCTGCCTGCGAAGGCGATTACAGGCCCGAATCAATCGGCGGCCAGAGCGAAATTATTGTTGTAATGGATTCCTCTTTGGTCGATTCTGAACTGGCGGTAGCCATTCAGAACACCTTTGGTGCTCCGATACTTACGATGCCTAGGCCGGAACCTCGACTTGATATCGTATTTCGTGATCTTCGCACCAATCAGGATATGGAGCTCATAGAGCGGCACAGAAATATCCTGATTGTTTCTCCTATAGACGACGACACCAATGTGGGTACGTTCCTTCGCTCGCTGCTGGGTGAAAACGTGCAGGAGAGTATAAGAAGGGGAGACAGCTTCAGCTACCAGCAGAAAGACGTGTGGTCGCGGAATCAGCTAGTAATGATGCTTAGTGCGCCATCAGCTGAAGAGCTTGCCACTAACATTCTGCGCGACGGCAGAAGGCTGGTAAACGAAGTACACCAGGTTGAGCTGCAGCGCTGGCACAGGTACGTATACCGCAGAGCAGAACAAACCGATCTTTCAGGACGCATTCTGGATACTTACGGCTGGACTTTCCGCATACAGCACGATTATCGCGTAGGTGTGGATACGCTTAATTTCTTATCTCTGCGACGCTATTTGCCTGATAACGATCGCTGGATCTGGGTTTCATGGATAGATGATATACAGGACTTTGACGAAGTAGACCGCGACTGGATTACTGCAAGGCGGGATAGCCTGAACAGACAGTATATGAGAGGCGGGTCTGCCGGCAAATTTGTCCGTACGGATTTTGACCGCCCGCATGAGCAGCGGTTTATGGAAATAAACGGAATGGAAGCTTATGAATCCCGGGGGTTATGGCGCATGGAGAACGACCTTATGGGAGGACCATTTATTAATTATACCATGTTCGATGAGGAAAACAGCCGGTTATACATGATTGAGTATGGTCAGTTCTCACCGAGGTGGGATCAGCGTCGTTTTCTGTACCAGTTTGAAGCAATGGCGCGGACTTTTATATCCGATCCGGAAGCCATAAAGCCCAGAGAAGAATCCTGAAAACCAATAAATAGAACTAAACCAACGCAAAAACAGAAATATGTCTTTAGAAATAACAGCAACACTTAAGCAGGTACTTCCGCCGATAACGGGACAAAGTAAAAATGGCCCGTGGTCTAAGCAGGATTTTATTATCGAAACTCCAGGCGATTACCCTAAAAAAGTGTGCTGCACCATGTGGGGAGACAAAGCTAATATGCTGCAAAGTCTTTCCGCAGGTCAAGAAGTAAAAGTCTTTTTTGATGTGGAATCCCGTGAATACAACGGCAAATGGTACACCGACGTAAAAGCCTGGAAGATTGAAGCGCCTCAGGCTGGTGGCAGTGGAAATGCTGGCGGCGGAGCTCCTCAGCAGGGCAATGTGCCCCCGCTCGAAGATTCCGACATTCCGTTCGACGACGACGATAGCGGTCTCCCGTTTTAACTTAACTTCGGGATTGGAGTAATTAAAAAGAGCCCTTCCGGATTACCGGCGCGGCTCTTTTTATTTATGAATAATAATATCCGGGTGTGAATGCCCAGTAAATTCACTATTATTGTCGGCTTATTCTCTGCCTAATGCACATCTTATATTCGCAGACAGTTAGTGCAGTTATCTCATCATGATTAATCAGATTATTTTTTAACATGGATGCATTAGAAGCATTTATCCTCGGGCTTGTGCAGGGCGTTACCGAGTTTTTACCAATCAGCAGTTCAGGGCACCTACGTATTGCATCTGCGCTTTTGGGGCAGGATCTGGAAACCGACCTGCTGTTTGATTTGGTCGTTCACTTTGGTACGCTCATCAGTATTTTTATCTATTTCCGGGAGCGGCTGACCAAGCTTCTTTTTTCTGTCTTTCGGGTTCTGGGCGCTCCGATATCATCCTTTAAAGGCTGGGACTCAGATTACGAGCTTCGGTTTAACACCTTCATTCTGCTTAGCATGATTCCTGCAGCTGTAGCCGGGTTCACCATCAGGGATCAGGTTGAGGGCGTGTTTGCCAATCCTA
>PWID01000189.1 GCA_003555145.1 Balneolia bacterium
CGCAACGCGCTGTCCCTGCAGGTTGTATACCTCAAGGGTTACTTCCGCAGCTTCCGGCAGCGCATAGGAGATCGTTGTGGTTGGGTTGAACGGATTCGGATAGTTCTGCTCGAGTTCGAAGGCCGTCGGCAGGTTCATTTCATCGCCAGGGGCTGATGTTGCCGAAACCGTTGAGAAACTCCATATCACCTCGTCGTTCGTGGTGCCTTCAATATTATTAACGGTAGCTTCAGGGACTACGACCGTGTACTCTTGATCAGCTTCAAGTCCATCATGATTGATTGTAAGCACTGCGCCATTAATGGAAATATCGAGTCCTGTAAGCGGATTTTCATCGGCATCACTTACATCGATTCCATCCAGATCTATTTCAAAAATTTCAATGCTGAATGTTACGGTAATAACTGAGTCGAGTTCTACCTCGTCCCCGTCTTCTTCAGGTGCCAGACTTACTACGTTTAGCCCGAGACACTCTTCATCACCTTCAATCGTCCAGTTTTTATCGTTAATAAGAATATCCCTTTCATCTATAGCACAGTAGATCAGGTCATCGGCGCGAAGGTTCAGGCCGTTTGGTGTCCCGCTGAAATCAGCCCAGCCCCTGAGGGTAGAATCATAGTCCTGAAGAGTAAGTCCGCTAAACTGCAGCATGTCGCGGATATCTGTAACCTGACTGATATTCCAGCCGCCCAGATTTGAGGTAAAATCGCCAGCCTCCCGGAACATTGAAAACATTGTGGTTACGTTTTGCGGATTCCACTGGCTAAGATCCTGATTAAAACTTTGAGCCTGCCTGAACATAGAGCTAAAAGAGGTTACGCTGCTTACATCCCAGCTTCCAATATCCTGATTAAAACTATCGTTTCTGAAAAACATACTGCTCATGTTCTGTACGTTGCTGACATCCCACGCCATATACGTTTCACCGCTTGAGCTTACTTCGGCTGTATTAATAGGCTGATTAAAAGCATTTGCATCCATAAACATTTCCTGCATGTTGGTTACGCTGCTCACATCCCACATGCTTATGTCAGCGTTAAATACGGAGGCCGTCCGGAACATTGCGCTCATATTCTGTACAGAGCTTACGTCCCATCCGTTGAGGCTTTGGTTAAATGCATTTGCCCCATAAAACATCTCCTGCATGGTAGTTACGTTTCTGGTATTCCAGCTGCTTATGTCTCTGTTAAACGAAACCGCTCCCCTGAACATAAGTGCCATGTCGGTTACATTCTCGGTATCCCACTCCGATAAATCCTGATTAAACGAGTCGGCTCCTCTGAACATGCTATTCATGTTTGTCACACTGCTCACTTCCCAGCTTCCAATATCCTGATTAAAACTTGCAGCCTCTCTGAACATACTGCTCATATTCTGTACGGTAACAGGCTCCCAGCTGCCGATACTTCCGTTAAAACCGCTGCCTTCAAACATACGCGACATATTCTGAACATTGCTCACATCCCATGCGTCCAGGGTAGTATTGAAGGATTCAGCTACAAAAAACATCGATTGCATCTCAGTTACGCTGCTTACATCCCAGCTGTTGAGATTCCCATTGAAGCTTTCGGCCCGAAAAAACATGCTGTCCATATTTGTAACGCTACTCACATCCCAGGATGAAATATCGCCGTTAAAAATCGACTGCAGACGAAAGAGGTTGTTCATGTCTGTAATTCCGCTTGTGCACGACGTTTCAAGTAGCCCAAACTCTTCTCCTTCGATAATATCTTCGAGCTGCTCGCGATTCCGCTTGGTGTAAACAACGCCGTCGACTTCGCCTGTATCTCCAACGGCCGCATCGGGACACATTACGGTAACGCCGTTATCATTCAGGAAAAAATCGGGATTTTCATTAGCCAGCAAGTTTGAAGATGCGATTATAAATAATGTGATTATAAGTAATAGAGGTGCTTTCATGATTCCGTTCTCCGGGTCTTAGGATGATTTTATTTTGATTCCGATAATACATTAGGGTAGCGACAGGTCTGTATATAAGATGCATTGGGGGCTGCCGTGAAAAATTGGAAGGTGTCTGTATTGGGATGCGTACTTATTCAGACACTTGTGCCAAAAACATCAAAATTTTGGAATCTGGACTAAAAACGAGCTTATATGACGCGAAACCCATCATCCTAATACAAAAAAGGGAACCCGAACTAAAGTCCGGATTCCCTTCTGCCAAAAAACGTCAACCGTATTCCGGCACCAACAGACTGATTACTGCTTACTGTTCACTGTTATTTCACAAGCATCATCTTGTTGGTTTGGGCGAAGCTTCCCGCCTGAATGCGGTACAGGTACATGCCTGAAGCCAGCCTGTTTGCATCGAAGGTGGCGGTGTGCACACCTGCGTTCTGCTGACCGTTTACCAGAACCGCAACGCGCTGTCCCTGCAGGTTGTATACCTCAAGGGTTACTTCCGCAGCTTCCGGCAGCGCATAGGAGATCGTTGTGGTTGGGTTGAACGGATTCGGATAGTTCTGCTCCAGCACAAACTCTGCGGGCAGCAATGTGTCTTCATCGGTGCTGGTTGTAACGTCGTCGTTATAGAACACTACGGGCAGCTCGGTATCATCGCCGGTTAGCACGTGAACCCGGTTATCTGTGCCGTTCTGAGCTACGTTATCGCTCTCCCAGCCGTCGTTGAACAATGCACGTCCGTCTCCGGATGCAATGTAGAACTTGTACTCATGCTCATCACCGGCCTCGCCGCGCAGCTCTAAGCTAATAGAGTACACCCCCTCGCCTTCGCTTACCATTGGCTGGTCCGGATTGTACTCCCACTCACTAAAGCTTCCACGCACGTACACCGCGTCGTTCAGAGTCGGGTCGTAAAGCCCCTCGGCCATATACAGACTCATATCCACGCTGAACGTCACCAGATCGGCCGGCGGAACAACCGCTTTAGCCATTACGGGCAGATTGATGGTGCCGTTTGGCGCATCATTCAGGATAATGACAAGCCCGTCGACTTCTACTTCGGCTGATGGCGCATAGCTAACTTCAACCTCAAGGATTTCATCCGGCGCTAGGACCGCGCTTCGTGGAGTTGCCGAAAAGCCCTGACGGTTTGTAAGAATCTGCTCTATGGTGATGACATCCGGGGTGCTGTTGATGAGCTGAAACGTCTTCGTTTCCACATCACCGGTAAATACGGTGCCGAAATCCAGCGCATCTTGAGAAATAAACAGACCGATGGGTTCACCCACTTCAAGGAAAAACTCAAGCTGTTGTGAAGGGTTCGTCAAGTCGTTGCTCCTCAGATTGGTGAAGCCTTCATATTCCCCTTCTTCCAGCTCGTTTGTATCGAAGGTGATGGTTACCTCAACCTCTTCACCTACCGGAATGGATCCAGACGAAGGGCTGATAGCCGTGATGAAGTTCGGCGCATCACTAATCCCAATAAGCTCAATCAATCCGCTCCACGTACTGCTCGGGCCGGTGCTCCAGCCGTGGCCAATCCATACGTACAGATCATCCACAAGCAGAGGAGTTGGAATGGAAACCGTGGTGTTTACAGGAGTTCCCGTACCGCTGCCGCCTGTTCCCCAGGGTATTCTGGTGCCGGACGGGCCGTAGTCGGAGAAACCACCAACCTGCAGCACAACAGTAGAAGAGGAAATATTCTCTTCCGTGGTAAACAAAACAGCCAGGTCGCTTGCCCAGGTTGAGCCGCCGGCCTGATCTATAACAAAATCTGCTTTTACGGCGGTTAATTCTCCCGTATATCCATCGCCGGTAACATCAAAAAACTGGCTGCCCTGAGCAGTAAGTCCCTCAAACTCTATGAGCACTCCCTCCCCTTCATTTTGCACAGCGGCCTGATTTGCTTCGTTACTTAAACGTGCTTCAGCTGCATTAATAAGCTGTTGTTCGCGAACGGACGGGTGGGTCAGCGTACCGTTTTCGCTGGCCGTTAACAGGCTGCGCATCATATAATCGGCCTCCTGCTCCACACTGGAAAACTCCGTCTGTGCATTTGCGCTTAGAGGCGCGGTGTTTTCACTGTTGAGAACAGTTTCGCTCAGGAATGACGGAAATACGAACGTAAGCAGTCCTTCACCTGTGTTCGAAACTGTGAAGCTGCGCTGCGTGGACTGTCCTTCACCAAGAATAACATCAAAGCTGCTCTGGCTCAGGGTGATGGCCGGCGAGCCGTCGGTTTCCCCTTCGGCCAGGTTTGAAATCTCAGACGTATTTCCGTAGAAGTCACGGGTTTTAAGCGCAATATAATAAATCGTCTGCGGAGTAAGGCCGGTTAGCTCAAAGCTTTCGGATTCGCCGGCAAAAGCAGGGCGAATAATGCCTTCCACTTCGTCGGCTTCATCAAAATTAGCCTCGGTGATGGGCGATTCCGAGATACGCAAATCGTAAAAAGCCGCGCGGCCTTCATCATCGCTTCCGCCCGGTGCTGTCCATGAAAGGGTGAAGCTGTTCTCGGTGGCAATGCCCTCCACGGCAAGATCACTTACAGCCGCTGGCGGAATGCCGTCGTCCTCGCCCGGACCGGGAAAGCTGAGGCCGGAGTTTTCAAAAATCCACTCTTCGAAATAGGATACACGCGCGTACATGCCCATGTGGGTGGGGCTTGCGCAACCATTACCCCAGCTGGTGATACCGGCCACAACCACTCCCAGTGGTGCGCTCGGATCCGGAACAACAAGCGGTCCGCCGCTGTCGCCCTGACACGCATCCACGCCGCCTTCGCCCCACAGACCTGCGGCAATCATATCATCTGTGATGGTTACGTTCGGGTAGCCAACCTGCGCCTGCTCGTTGGAAACAATAGGCACATCAGCCACCTGAAGAATCTGTGGAGATACGCCGCCCGAAGACAAACGGCCCCAGCCTGTTATAGTTGAAATAACGTCTTCATCTTCAAACCCAAGCGCGTTGTGCATTTCGGTTGAAATCCATATAGCCTCCACGTTGGGATCACTTAAATCGAGTGGCTCACTTAGGCGGAGCAGCGAAATATCGTCGCCCTGGGTAACCGTTACATAATCAGGGTGATTTATAACCTGTGAAGTCTGACGATCCTGACCGGTGGTATCATTTTTATTCGTTACGCCTGCCCGAATGAAAATCGTGCCGCCCGAAATACAGTGCGCAGCGGTTAGAATCCATTCTTCATCAATTACGGTACCGCCACAGTACTGTGATCCTGAAG
>PWID01000282.1 GCA_003555145.1 Balneolia bacterium
AAGAGAATGAAGTAAAAACAATGTTAATGCGTATTGTTGATTTCCTCAAGGCCTGTCAGGTAACAGCATTGTTTACCAGCCTCACATCAAACAGGAGCATACTTGAGACTTCTGAAGTTGGGTTATCGTCCCTGGTAGATACACACATAACGCTTCGGGATATAGAATTAAGCGGTGAAAGGAACAGGGTTATGTATGTGCTTAAGTCGCGCGGAATGGCTAACTCCAATCAGGTTCGTGAATTCATATTAACCGAGAATGGTGTTGAGTTACGTGAGGCCTATATCGGGCCTGAGGGCGTTTTAACCGGGTCTGCACGTATTGCGCAGGAAGCCAGCGAAAATGCGGTACTCTTGATTCATGAGAAAGATATCGAACGTAAAAAACGAGAGTTAGAAAGAAAGCGTAAGGTAACGGAAACTCAAATTGCGGCTCTTCGGGCCGGTTATGAGGCGGAAGAATCCGAAGGCATTGTTATGATTGAAATAGAAAAAGACAAGATTAAACGACTCAGAAAGGATAAGGTGGATATGGCTAAAAGCAGAAAAGCTGAGATTGAAACTATTTCAATAAATAATCTAACAAACAATGGAAAGGATACTCAATGAAAGAAAATTCCGATATAGAAGTGAGTGAGCTTGAGATGCAAAATGATTTTTGGGTGCTTCGGTTATATGTTGCCGGGAAATCGCCAAAAGCTTTGATCGCATTAACCAATCTGAAAAAGATATGCCGCGATCAGTTAAACGATAAGTTTACAATTGAAGTAATTGATCTGCTGGAAAATCCGCAGCTTGGCGCCGACGATCAGATACTTGCATTGCCAACTTTGGTGAGAAAACTGCCGGTACCGGTGCGGAAAATAATTGGTGATCTTTCCAATACAGAGCGGGTTCTCGTTGGCTTAGACCTGTTGCCTCAATAATGATTTTCTACTACTGAATTTATCAGACAAAATTATGAAAGAAAGAAAAGCAGAAACTAAAGTTGTACCAGATAATTTTGAGCTGATTATGTCGGAATCAAATAATGAAAAAGATACGTACATACTGCGCCTGTATATTACCGGATCAACGAGCCGTTCGAGCCTTGCTTTAACAAATCTCAGAAAGATTTGTGAAGAATATCTTAAAGGAAGATATGAGCTTGAAGTGATAGACCTTTATCAAAAACCCGGCCTGGCTATGGGTGATCAGATTATCGCAGCCCCTACATTGATAAAAAAATCACCGCTTCCGTTCAGGCGTATTATTGGCGACATGTCCAATATAGATAAAGTGCTTTCGGGTTTAGACCTCAGGGCGTTTTAGCAAGCAAAATTGCAGAATAATCTAATTATCGATTTAAAAAATGTTATTAACAAATAAACAGCTTACTATTGAAAATGAGCAATTACGCTCACGTCTGGCCGAAGTTGAGGACACGATAAACGCAATAAGAAACGGGGAGGTGGATGCGATAATGGTTTCAGGTACGAAGGGTGATCAGGTCTATTCTGTTAGCTCTGCGGAAACACCATATCGTACATTTATAGAGGAAATGAGTGAAGGTGCTGTTACTCTTACAAAAGAGGGAACAATTCTGTACTGCAATCCCAAATTTGCTGAAATTGTTGAGGCTCCATATGAAGAGGTCGTTGGTTCGCCCCTTAAGCAATTCGTAATTCCTGAAGACAATGTTAAAATAGACTATTTCCTCGCTAAGGTAACTCATGAAAAAAAGCGTGATGTAGTGATTGTGACCCTCAATAACACAATTTATCTAAGGCTTTCTGTTCATCTTTTGCCACTATACCTGCAGGGGGAAAACTATTTATTGATAGCTACTGATATTTCTGATCTGAAGAGAAAGGAAAACGAGCTGAAAGAGTTAATCAGTAATTTAATGCACATAATTGGTGGGTTACGGTCATTGCGCATCGATAATATTGACCAAACGCTGGATGTTGAAGGAAAGAAAAATAAATTAGAGCGAATAAATAGTAGCCTGTTTATACAAATTACTAAGCTCAAAGCTTTAATTGAAGAATTAAGAGAAAAGCAAAAAGCTCAGGTTCAGGAAATCAATGTCTATTACAATGTATTTCCTTAGCCATTTCATTTTAAGCAAAATGGAAGATCTCCGGTTTAATACTCCCTCCTGGTCTTTTTAATTATTAAAGAAGCCTTCATAGTCGCGGGTCAGCTCGTTGAATAACATTGGCGAGATGCTGGCAGCGCTTACGTTCATTCCGGCTTCAGAAGCTGAATCTGCTCGGATCAAACTGCGCCACTCCGCGTAACCTGTCTGCCGAAGCGAAGACAAGCAGGCTCTGCGACCTAAAAACAATGAACGCCTGACTTTACCACGTTGCAGATAACAAACTTCCAGAGTTGAATATTCGCAGATTATCAGACATATTAATAGCCGCGTCTGATTTAATGCGCTTGCCAATGTTAAGAATCCTCTGCAGTCTCGTTATGAAAAATATCATCTTAAAAAATCCCGCTCTGAAATTGGGTTGGAGCATGGTTGCGGCCGTTTTTTTCATCCTGCTCTCAGCTTCACCCGCAGCAGCGCAGCAGAATCTTACTCCGGGTTCATTTGGAAGCTTTGATGATTACGACCGTATTTTGAAAAGGGTATTTCAGGACGCGTATGCTCCACGGACCCGCGCAAGAGTGATGATTAGCAGCAAATACGGCATAGAAAACATGACGGCAATCCGGGCTGATACCTCGGGCTATTATCTGATTCATATACTTCCGGAGGAAAGTGTCTGGTACAGCGGCTGGAGTAATATTCCGTGCAGAGACTCAGACGGGAATGAGTTGCCGGAAGATTCAGGACGAACCTGCAGTAATCTGGATTTTTCTTCGATTGATGCAATACCCGTGAGCAATTACGAAACGGCAATCGATTCAACCCTTGCCCATAAACTTTTCACCCTGTGGGAAGAGATGCTGGTAAGGAGTACCTATCAGCAGGCCCCATACTTTAGTACCGGGGGAATCACATTTCAGTATTCAACTGCTTTATTTGCAGCTGGAAACGTTCAGGCATACAGCAGGAATCCGGAGGAAAATACGAATACAGGCCGGTTTGCATTAATCTCGAACCTTATGAGAAATGCCGCGAGGTCAGATTCCGAAGCGGTTTCAGACTCGCTGATTAGCAAACTTAAAGATGAAACAGCCCGATTAATAGGAGATCTTCATGGATATGGTGATATTCCTCCTAAAAGAGAGAACCCACATCGAACGCTGGCAGGGTGCGATAGTACCAACAGGCATCTGGTAGAAAATGTCTACTGCTGGCAGGCTTACCTGAGTGATGATGAAACTCCTCATCTAATAGTAGCAAACAAGGATGGGTATAAAGGTAGTGGCGAATACGTATTCGAGCTGATTGACCTGTCCGATCCCGATGAAATCAGAAGAATCCATATTCTTCCAGTGTTATCTGTACACAGACCCTTCGTAAGAGATGATCGCTTCTCAGGATGGCAAAACTATCTGCTTCAGCCTTATGATATTACAGAGCTGCCAACAAGCACACGCCGTTATCTAACCCATATCGCAGGTTACAGAAACTTCACCCTGGAAAACGAGGGAATCAGCTATGGGCCGGATTCGGTAATTATCCGGTTTGATGGCCTGTTCTCGTATCGGGATACCAGAATGCTCGTAAAAGTAGAAGGCGATCCTGACTGGTTTCCGGTAAGCGTTTTATTTGAGGAGGATTGATTTTTCTCCATCCCCTAAAAATCACCTCAAAAATCGCATATCGCATCTGATCACCTCTGCTTCCCGTATTTTAATGAGCATAAAGTCTTTTAGCAGACGTTACTTTTATGGTAAGGCTTTCCTTATATCCAGAAATCAATTATACTCTATAAAATATCAAGACCGCTAAATACCATCTGACATGGCAACTGTTATAAAAAAGGGCACACCCAAAAGCGAAGTTCTGGAAAGTATCCGTAAAGCGGTTCAAAGCAAGCCGTCTAAAGAAATTACCGAACTTGCTGGTACACTGAAATCAAAAGTGGACCCCCTTGAGTATCAGAAAAAGATCCGCAATGAGTGGAAGTAAACTGCTAGTTGATACAAACATCGTGCTTTATTTCCTTAAGGGGAATGACGAGCTAACACGATTGTTTTCAGATTATGCACTAGCCGTATCATTTATATCCGAACTCGAATTATTGTCTTTTGGGCAGATTTCACCAGAAGATGATAAAGCTATTCGATCTTTACTGAAGTTTGTTCAAATAATCGATATTACCCCCGAGATTAAGTCTCAAACAGTTTCAATTCGCCGAAAATCAAAGCTTAAATTGCCAGATGCAATAATAGCCGCAACTTCACTTAGTCAGGATTTGCCTTTCATAACGGCCGATGTTGGTTTTTCGAAAATAAAAGATCCACGCATTATTCTGTATGAATTATAGTTTTTAGGACTCTCTTCTTTTGTTCGCGGCATGAGCTCGAATTGCCCCCCCCTTCTCAAAATCACCTCAAAAATCGCATATCCCCTCTGCGTAACTCCGCGTGTACTCGGCGCAACTCCGCGTCCTAAAAACAATGAACGCCCGATTCACCACAAAAAAAAAGCCGGACCCAAAGAGCCCGGCTTAAAATGCTTCAAATATTTATTAAGTCCTGTTTATACGATTTCCGGCTTTCTGTTGAAGACTTCCGGATTCCAGGCGGCCTGTGTGTTTTCAAGCGCCTGCTGACCAATGGTCTCCGCACGGTCTTTGTCATCAATCAGTTCGGCCGCTACCACAATAGGAACTACTTTGCTGATTTCCGTAATTAATGCGGTGCAGTCGGTCATGTGTTCTGCGGTGAGTTCTGTGAGCATGGTGTCGTTCTCGGCAAGCGCATGCGTGTGCAGCATGGTATAACCAATGGTAATCATTGAGAGGGCAGTGTAGTCGTCTCGCATCATCTTGGAGATGGTGTCGCTACGCACGCTGTCAATTAATCCTGCAATTGATCCGGCAAAAGAAGCTACCGTTGTTTTGATGTCGGCCTTCATATCGCCACCAAGCCTGTCGACGTGATTCTCGAGTGCATGCACGTGTTTTGAAGCCATCTTATCAAGCTCGTGCAAAAGCT
>PWID01000048.1 GCA_003555145.1 Balneolia bacterium
ATCATATAATACAAGAACACATTGCCTGAACTTTCAGATAAAATGCAGAAAAATCTGAGTGAAGCACTCAGCGAACTTTCCGAAGCCATACCCGTGCTTAAGCAGGAAAAAGTAAAAAAAGTGCTTAGCGTGGCCGATCAGCTTACCGACTCTGCAGAAGGTTTAAGCCTTTTGTATGAGTTTATCCCAAAACTGCATGATGCGGGCGCATTTGCCGACAGCATGTGGGAGCATCCCGAAAAGCTGGTACCTGCACTTGTTGGTGGTACGCTGAAGGCTGGCGGACAAACCACGGTAATGGAAGTTATGAGTGAACTGCGAATGCTTGCCATTAGCGAGAAGCGCATTAAAATGAGCGGCTTTTCACAGAAGCTTGCTCAGCGCTTTTTGCGATCGGTAATTGTAGCGAACCTGGACCTCATATTTCCGGATGCTTCCGAAGAATTGAGGGAGCTGGATCCGGTTACAACACGAAAGGTTACAGGGCTTTTTGCGTTTATGAAGCAGTTTCTCCCGCTCGAAATGATTCGGGAAGACCTCGCGGAAGAGATCGATCAGATTTGCCTGCAGCGTCCGGTTATTACTGAAAGGGCGCTACACATCCTTTCTACCGTTCGAAAAGAGCTTGAGCTGGATGAAACCCGCAAAGCCGATCGTAAGCTACAGAAGTACGTTCGTGCGGCTTTTGAACCAACTGAGAAAACCCGCGGAATGGACACCGATGCCTACACAGCATTCGTGGAATCGGCTTCAGAAGAAGAGCTTCAGGAGGAATCCGGAGCTATTGGTAAGAGTATGCGCGACACGGGACTTTCGTCTCCTTATCACGCTATATTCATCCGAAAGGTGAAGTCGAAGCCAGTGTTGCTTAAGAAAGCACTCGGGCTGGACAGCACCGGTCGCGCCGAGCTCGATAAGCATCGCGAATTTGTAACCCAGCTGATTGATGAAGTCATTCATCCGGAGACGAACCGTTCGTGTTACGGACTGGCTCGATTCCTGGATCGTGCACTCTTGTCGCATCAGCCTGTTAAGAGCGGTCTTGAACGTCTGCTTACGGCTGAGCTTCACCCTGAAGTGGAAAAAAACCTGCGAACCTCCCGACCGAAAGCAAAGCTGAAACCCGTGCAGCTTCTGGTAGCCGAGTGTCTGGGCATATTAGGCCAGCCGTTGGGCGTAGGACAGGGCTGGAACCCGACCTGTCAGTCGGCTCGTGGCATCAGTCTGTGGAGCAGACACGCTCCCGGAAAGCTGCTCAGACTTATTGAGACGGCCGCAAAAACGAATAATCTGACGATGCGATTCGAAGCACATCTGTTGTCATCATCAGAACTATTGGAAGGTCTTGCGAAAAACTTCGATTATAATCTCGATGCGGTTTCTGTAGTACTTGTACCACATCTCGATAAAATTTATAACCGGATGATGCAGCTTGCCGCCCTGCGCGGTGAAGATCCGCACAAATGGGTGAACCCCGCTTTGTACGGGCACTGGATTCCGGTTGGCTTTGCTTCAGCCTACAACGATCTTACGCAGTCTATTAAAGACTATGATAACTTCATGCGGACGTTCTACATCACGCATCACCCTGAATACAACGGTGGCCACGATTTGGTTTACCCGAATCCGGTCGGCATTTTTCTTACCGGCGCCAGCGGTGCGCTACTCGGTTTCCATGCCGTCTCTATTTTACGAGTAGCGAAATTCGAAGGCGAATACAGAACCTATTTCCTGAATCCCAACAATGAAGGCCGCCAGCAGTGGCAGTCGGATATCAGGCCAACGGTTTCGGGACACGGCGAACGCACGGGCGAATCCTCGCTTCCGTTTTACCAGTTTGCCACCCGATTGTACGCGTTCCACTTCAACCCGAGCGATATGAAGGATTTGAGCGCTGTAAGGCAGGAAGAAATCGATCAGGTTACGGAGATAGCAAAAAACAGCTGGGGCGTTTCGTACACCTGGACCGACACTGCTGGAATAGGACTTCCTGCTCTGTAGATTTAAGGCATCCAAATAGCATCACCCAATCATTGCGGCGAGCAACAAAGAACTGAACTGAAGACAAGCATATTTTAAATAATGGTTAGACACTCATCCAGAATAGAACTGAGCCAGTCGGCTTTAAAAACTAATTTCAAGTTTATAAGGAGCAAGATCGGCGAAAAGCCCATCATCTCCTCCGTGGTTAAGGCCAATGCTTTCGGACACGGAATTGACCCGTTCGTGAGTATGGCAGAAGACTGCGGCATCAATCACTTTGCGGTGGCTTCCAGCTATGAGGCCTGGGAAGTAATGCAGGCCAGGAAGCGGCCGGAAAGCAAGGTAATGATTATGGGTATTCTGTATGAATCTGATCTGGAGTGGGTGATTGAAAATGGAGTTGAGTTTTTTGTATATGATTTCAGAAGGCTGGAGCAGGCCCGAAACGTAGCCAAAAAGCTGGGCAAAAAGGCCGTTATTCATCTGGAGGTCGAAACCGGAGGGAACCGTACAGGACTTAGTGAAAAAGAGCTGACGCCATCGCTGCGTTTTTTGAAGAACAACTCGGACTTTCTGGAGTTTGAGGGTTTTTGCACACACTTTGCCGGTATCGAAAGCCTTGCAAACCAGTTTAGGGTACAGCGCCAGCTTAAGCAGTTTAACGAGTTGTACAGTAGAGTGAAGAAGTTTGGCTATGAGCCCAATCTTCGGCATACGGCCTGTTCGGCCGCTGCGCTTGCCTTCCCCGAAACGGTAATGGATCTGGTACGCGTTGGAACGGCTCAGTTCGGACTCTGGCCCAGCCCGGATATTTATAACCTCCATCTGATGGAATCCAAAAAGGTGAAGGATGCGCCCCTTAAGCGAATTCTTACCTGGAAGACAGATATTATGCATCTTAAGGACATCAAAAAAGATGAGTTTGTGGGTTATGGTACAAGCTATCAGGCGCCGCGCGATATGCGAATTGCAGTAATCCCGATTGGCTACAGCAACGGCTACCCTCGTTCGTTATCCAATAAGGGGCAGGTGCTGGTAAGAGGCAAAAAAGCTCCTGTGGTTGGCCTGATCAACATGAACGTTTTTATGGTTGATGTAAGCCATATTATGGATGTGGAGCTCACCGATGATGTGATTCTTATTGGCAGGGAAAAGCATAACTCGATTAGTATAAAATCATTTTCAGAGTTTACGAACGCAATCAACAATGAGCTTGTAAGCCGCCTGCCTTCGGCCGTACCGCGCAAAAGGGTACGATAGCGGCGGTTCAGGTTTCTTGGCTGATGAGTTTGGGGTTTTGTCCAGCAAATTTAATTACGCCCGGCAATTGTGAATTGTGAATGGTGAATTTTGAATTCGCTTGGGACGCACATTCCCACAGATTAACGCATATCCCACCGCTGTCACTGTAAAATGAATAATGTCTTCTGACATACTGTTGGCACTGCAGCCCCGATAAACTGAATATCCTGCATCCTTCAACTTTCTGCGATGAAAGTGAACTGAACCTTTTTATATTAAAAAAAGTTAACTTAACTTTGCTCAATTAGCTGGTTACCCTTACAAACAGTTTACTATCATCTTTAAACAGAAAGTTTTGCCCCGTATGCAGGAGATGTATCAGCAGCTTCCAGGATTTTTATTTAGATACAGAATCAAGCCCGATGATAATCTGTTTGAATTTCTGGATGGAGCTGGCTCAGCGGAGGCAATTCCAGGCCTCACAGGAAATCAGATTATAAAAGATCCCTCGCAGTTCTTTAATCGTTTACATGATGACGACCGAAAGCGTTTTTGGGATGTAGTAAGCCAAAGTGCGCTTAACGGGGAAAATTGGGGCTGTACATTTCGAATGTCTGAGAAAGACGAATACGTTTGGCTGGAATGTACGGCTAACGTGGAGGAGCACGGACCTGATGGCTGCAGTGGATACGGAATAATTACGCGGACGCGCGACATCCATCTGGAGCTCAAAAAAAACGAGGAAAAGCTTCAGAAGCTAAACCAACTTCATGCGCTTGTATCGGATCTTGCAGCATCTCTGGTACAATCTGTGCACGAGCAAATGCCGGCAGCCATACAGAATACGCTGGGCAAATTAGGTGAATACGGTACATCAGATCGTGTGTACATATTCGAATACTGTGAAAAGAAAAACGTAATTAACAATACGTACGAGTGGTGTGGTGAAGGCATCAGCGCTCATATTGAAGAGCTGCAGGATATCCCGTACGAATCGGTTCCTATGTGGCAGAATAAATTCAGCGCGCGGGAGCCGGTATACATTCCGGTTGTAGCCGATCTTCCCGAGGAAGCATCCATCGAAAAGAATATTCTGGAGCCACAGGGTATCATTTCGGTTTTGGCAACACCCATGTACAGCGGTGATACCTTTATCGGTTTTCTTGGTTTCGACTCTGTAAATGAGCCCAGAAAATGGAATACCGAAGAAATTCGCCTTATACAGCTGGCTGGTAATATCCTGGCTGGATCTATTTACCGTATGCGGTTCGAAGCAAAGCTGATTGAAGCACGAAAATCAGCGGAAGAAGCAAATCTTGCCAAATCTGAATTCCTGGCCAATATGAGCCACGAAATACGAACTCCCATGAACGCCATTCTGGGATTTAGTGAGATCATGCTCAATACCGCAGATTCTGAGCGCGACAAAAACTACCTCACAACGATTACAAATGCCGGACGCACGCTTCTTGCCCTCATAAATGATATTCTGGATCTTTCAAAGATAGAATCGGGCAAGGTGAAAATTCAGCCGGTTCCATCGGATATATCTGAAATAGTTGAAGAGATACGTCAGCTTTTTGATGCTACCGCGGGTGAGAAGAACATCGATCTTCGCGTGGAAATAGACCGCAAGCTGCCGCCGGTTATTCTGATTGATGAAGTTCGCATTCGTCAGATTCTTTACAACCTGATTAGTAATGCGATTAAATTTACCTACGAAGGCAGCGTAAAGGTTTACGTCCGGTTTTCTGAAAAAGATGACCATCACAACTACAACCGCCTGGAGTTTTCTGTATCGGATACGGGAGCGGGGATTCCCATGGAGCATCAGACGGCTATTTTTGACTCATTCTTCCA
>PWID01000089.1 GCA_003555145.1 Balneolia bacterium
CATGGACTAAGGAATACCGTATACTCGATGTAACCTGCTCCTTCGATTCAGAGCAGAGAGAGCAGGCGGTCCGGAGTCTTGCAAACTACGATATGCATCATCCCTCTGGCATACTGCAGTATATTTTTACACCGCATACCTCTCATCACCCAAACCTGCCTTTTCGGATTGGGTTAACTCCGTTACTGGCTCTGGATAAACTGAGCAAGGATTACGGAACAAAAATCTTCCTGAAAAATGAGGGGGACAATCCCAGCGGCTGTTTCAAAGACCGTGAAACCATAATGGCTGCTTTACACAGCAAGGCGACTGGTCAAGATAAAGCAGTAATTTACTCTTCCGGAAACGCAGCTGCATCGGCAGCATTGCTTGCTTCAGAGATGAACTTCGGGCTGATTACCTGTGTAGCCGGGGATACCTATTCCGAAAAAGTACACTACATTCGGAAAAAAGGATCCGATGTAATACGCATCGGCGGGCCAAAGACCACCTTCGAGGAAGGCTACCGCCTTTTTGCCCGCCTGAATGAAGGTGGCGTTTTTTCCGGCCTCGGCTACGACAACTGGTCGGTCAGGAACCCATACCGGATAATTGGTGATAAAACCACGGCTATTGAAATCATCAAAGAATATGAGCAGCAAACCGGAAAGGCCGGAGCCGTGCCCGATTACGTGGTGGTGCCAACCGGTAACGGAAGCTGCCTGGCGGGCATCTGGAGAGGTTTCCAGGAGCTAAGGAGTTTCGGACTCATCGACACCCTTCCGAAAATGGTTTCAGCAGCGATTAAGCATGCTTCTCCGGTGTATAAGGCGTGGCAAAAAAACAGAACCCACCGGCCCGCAGTGTGTGATCTGGATCAGGTGTCTGAAAGCGAAAAGGAAATCGGGAGTATTATTCTTGCCGAGGAGGGTTACGACAGCATCGAGGCTACCAAAGCGGTTTTCGAGTCGGGCGGGTTGGCAATGGTTCTGACAAAAAGCGAAATGAAAAGCGCTCTGATTGATTTAATGACCCGGGAAAAAGATACCGTTCTTCATCATAATGTACTTCCCGAACCCGCCTCTATCGTAAGCCTTGCATCCATCAAAAAAATGAAGCAGCAGGGTATTACAGACAGCAATACAGCCGTGGTTGCCTTACTTTCAGGGCATGGTGCCAAAAGCAAAAAGCTGTTGCTGAATATGCTCAGGAATCATCCGGATCTGCGAATGGTGATGAAACGCATCATCGATAACAAAAAATCACAATTACCGGATATTAAGGGCACCCGTTTTGGAACGCTGGTGGATGTGGGTAAAGATTTCGAGGAAATAAAAGACGCTTTTCATCAACTAGATAATCAGATCAATGCCAGAGACATACTCACAGTATAACGAAACAGACCCGCTGAAGGCCGTAATTTTAGGGCGATGGGAAGGCTACCGAAAAATTGATGCCTATACCGAAATAGTAAACGAGGACCAGAAAAAAGGCCTGCCCCGCACAGAACAGCTTCGTCCGGAATTCGAGGCTTTTCAGCAGGTGCTTGAAAAAAACGGGATTGACGTGCGGATACCCCATTACGTTGGCAAATTCGTCTACGATCAGCTTACGCCACGGGATATTGCAGTGGTAGTTCATAACAAGCTGGTTGTGTGCAATATGGTGAAGAAAAGCCGCCGCTACGAGGCCGCGGGCATTTTTCCGCTCATCAGTAATTTTGCCGGAGAAGAGCCCGATGTGCTGATCCCACCGGCCAACTGCCTGCTTGAAGGAGGCGACATCATGGTCGATAAAAACAGGCTGCTTGTGGGCATCAGTGAGCGCACAAATATGAATGGGTTTGAATGGCTGAGTAAAACTTTCGGTGAACAGATGGAAGTAGCGCCGCTGCATACCAAGAAGATTTCATCCGGCGAACAGGTTTTGCATCTGGACTGTACCTTCAATCCGGTCGGCAAGCATCACGCTCTTATTTATGAAGCAGGTTTCGAATCCATACCGGAATTCCTGCGGAAGGAATATGAATGGATCAGGGTGAATAAACGTGAGCAGCAGGCTCTGGCCACCAACGTGATTTCCCTCTCTCCGGAAAAAGTTATCGCACGAGACCATCCCGATTGCAAGAGGCTGACCGGCGAAATGCGCAATATCGGCATACAGGTTGAAGAAGTGATTTTCGACGCTGCGCCTTCAACCGGGGGCTCCTTCCGCTGCTGCACCCTCCCGCTGATTCGGGGCTGAATGTGCTTCCGGGATAGATTAACGATCGGTGGCGCCCGGAATCTGGTGTAGGGGCAACGCATGCGTTGCCCCTACACCAGCCGGCGGATTTGAATACCGATTCCGAAACAAAATTATTTTTGCCTAATCCATCATTCAACCATTTTCGCCATATTTCAACCACCATTTCCGTGGATTATCTCGGATATATTTGGAAATTACCTCATATTCGGTTCGGTCTTTTATCAAAAAATCATAAAACGATCGTTGCCATCCGGATTCCAGGTTCATTCGGTTCAAATATTTTGATACGGCGGATTTGTAACTACCAACGATAGACGATAGCGTTTGACACCCCTGATTTTGGAATCGTGATTCACCCGGCCATTCATTCGATTCTATCAGCTCGTCCATATTTTTTAAATATTCAGACAAGATCAGATCCCGATCTGCATTGCGCTCTTTAATTTTTCCCTCATTGTCAATTTTGAAATTTTCATCAGACACGTCAAGATCAACCCCATCCTCCTGTGGTTTTAATGTTATAATTCCGTGAATATGATCCGGCATTACAACAAAGGGGCCGATAAATGCACGTTCAGCATGATTGTTGATTTCGCTCCACAGAACGTGGGCAACAGCTCCCTGAGGGGAATAAATCATTTTGCCTTTAATAACTGAACCAAAATATCGTATCCGATTTTTAGTGCAGAGGGTTACGAAATAATTTCCCGGTAGTCCGTAGTCCCACCACTGCATTCTGGAAGATTTGCGGGTGTATTTATCCGCCATTGTAAAGGCCTTTTTAGGGATTCAGAATTGTCTTTCATGTTAGATTCCCAAAACCCAGAATCCTTACAGTACCAACCTTATCCTATATCCCCTCAGCCTTCTCTATCAACTCCCTGGCGCTGCTTAGCACGGCCTCGGTGAGCTCGGGGCCGCTCATGAGTTTGGCGACTTCGCGTACGTGCTGCTCGCCATCAAGGCGGTCGATACGCGTGACCGTGCGGCCGTCTGATTCCTGTTTTCTCACCACGTAGTGCGCGTGGCCCATGCTTGCAATCTGTGGCAAATGGGTGATGGCGATAATCTGGCAGTTGGCCGCCAGCTCGCGCATGGTTTTGCCGACCTGAAGCGCAATCGGACCGCTGATTCCCGTATCTATTTCATCGAATATCATTACCGGCAGGCGCTGCTCACGGGCGAGGATGGATTTCAGCGCCAGCATGATGCGGCTCATTTCACCGCCCGATGCCGTTTTCGACATCGGTTTGGGCGCTTCACCCTTGTTGGTCGATATGTAGAACCGAACCACATCCGGACCTTCGGGTACGCAGCCAACGGGCCGCCCTTCGATATTTATCCAGCCGCTTGACTCATAACGCCACTCCACGTTCACGGCAAACTGAGCGTGATTAAACCCGAGGCGCATCAGCTCCTCCTCGATTGCTCTGCTGAGGCGTTCGCCTTCTTTAATCCGCGCATTATGCAGCTCAAGCGCTTTTTCGGCCAGATGCTGTTGGGCCTTCCGAATTTGCCCGTCGAGCTTTTCCAGCTCCAATTCATAATTATCGGCCAGGCTAAGTGTCTGCTCCAGTTCCAGCTGATAAACAATCAGCTCCTCTGGGGATTTTCCGTATTTCTTCTCAAGCCTTCTCAGCTCTGCCTGTCGTTGCCTTAAGGCCTCCAGCTGACGTGGATTAAACTCAATATTATTCTGATACTGCTCGGTGAAGCGCAACAGTTCTTCCACGCTTATGCGCGCGGTTTCCAGTTCCTGAATGTAGCTTTCAAACTCAGGCTCAAGTCTAGCCATTTCGCTTAACGACTGCTGCATCAAGCGGAGCAGTTCCAGAGCGTTTTCGTCTGCTTCTTTTCCGGCCTGAAGGATTGCACCGGCGGTTTCATTTAGCGATTCGCTGCTGTCGAGCAAGTGAATTTCCCGCTCCAGCTTTTCAGTTTCATCCTCTTTGAGGTTGGCGGCCTGTATTTCCTTCACCTGAAAACGGTACAATTCCTGCTTTTCCTGCAGCTCCCGTTCCCGTTTTTCGAGCTGCTTTTTTTCCTGCCGAAGCCGGCTTACATCATTCCAGGCGGACTGATAGGCTTTTAGCAACGGCATCACCTTTTCGCGCTCGTCGATTACTTCGCGATGATGCTCCTCGTTTAGCAATAACTGATGATCGTGCTGCCCGTGCAAATCAACAAGCAGTTCGCCAACCTGCCGCAAAACAGTTAACTGCACCGGCGTATCGTTTATAAACGCCCGGCTGCCGCTCTGCCGGACTTCCCGCCGGAGAATGGTTTCCTCAGCCGGCTCCACCCCGTTTTCCTGAAGCACGGCATGGAGCTTATCATCCTTTCCCGTGTGAAGCACCACCTCAGCAATGGCCTTGGCGGCTCCCTGCCGGATGGATTCGGTCTGTGCCCGCTCGCCCAGAAGAATATTCAGCGCCCCGATGATGATGGACTTTCCCGCTCCGGTCTGACCCGTAAGGATATTGAGTCCGGTGCCGAATGTCACCTCCAGTTCATCGATCAGCGCATAGTTTTTAATGTACAGGCTCTTAATCACGGCGCTGGCTGCTCCGTTATTTGATCCGGTTGCTATTTTATTGGAATGGTGGACATATTTTCTGTTTACAAGCTTCATCCGCTTTGCAAAGATAGGACTATTTTTCATTCTTGTGGAATTCTCCTGGTTCATGATTCTAACACCGGGCTTTTTCCATTAGACAATGGAAAAAGTAAATACTTACACTGCGGATTTGGCTGGAAAATGGCTATTTTGCCTTGCAATGAAAAAAATGATGAAGCATCTCCAAGATCAGCATATTATTGACGCACCGGATCGCGTGCCG
>PWID01000053.1 GCA_003555145.1 Balneolia bacterium
TATTCTTTTTTATCAGTATCCGATTTATGTCTTAAGAAAAAAAGGGAAACAGATGGAGCGATTTGATCACATCATACTTGGAACTGGACAGGCAACGGGGACGCTGCTCGGCAAATTGATTTCAACAGGAGATTCAATCGCCGTTATTGAGGGGCACAAAGTTGGAGGAAGCTGTGTAAACTACGGCTGCACGCCCACCAAAACGCTGGTTGCCAGCGCAAGGGCGATACACATGGCCGGCCGGGGCGACTTTTTTGGGTTTAAATCAGGCAGCATTGAGGTCGACTACGCCCGGGTGAGAGAACGCATGAACGAAATCAGAAACGGTTCAAGTGAAGGCCTTGAAAAGTGGATGAACGGCACCAAAAACGTTACCCTAATTCAGGAGTGGGGCGAGTTCACCGGGCCTAAAACGCTGCGCGCCGGCAGCAAAGAAATAACCGGCGGGAATATCTACATCAACACGGGCACGCGGTCGGTTACGCCCCCGATTGAGGGCATCGATACCGTTCCGTGGATGGACAGTGAGGGGCTGCTCGATACGAAAGAGCTCCCGGAACATCTGCTCATCATCGGAGGAGGATATATCGGGATTGAATTCAGCCAGGTTTTCAGGCGGTTTGGCTGCGAGGTGACAATCATACAGCGGGGCGGACAAATAATGCCGGGCGAAGATGCCGACGTGGCCGGGGCCATTCAGGAATTTCTGCAGGAAGAAGGCATCACCATTTTGTGCGATGCTGAAGCTGCATCGGTATCAGGCAGTGCCGGAAGTATAGATGTAAAGCTGAAGTCCGGCAAAACGCTAAGCGGGTCTCACCTGCTTGTGGCAGCCGGCCGCCGCCCGAATAGTGATACCATTAACCCGGAGGCCGCCGGGATTAAAACCGACGAAAAAGGCTTCATACAGGTGGATGACTACTGCCGGACCGGCACTGACGGCGTTTTTGCAGTGGGTGATGTGAACGGACAAGGAGCGTTTACCCATACTTCGGTAAATGATGCCGAAATCGTTCTGGATTATCTCAACGGCGGAGACCGGGCTATTTCGAAGCGAAACGTAATCTACGGGCTTTTTACCGACCCGCCTCTGGGCCGGGTGGGCCTATCTGAAAAGGAAGCGATTGAAGCGGGCCATAAAGTGCTGAGAGCCACAAAACCAATGAGCAAAATCAGCCGCGCCAAAGAAATGGGTGAGACCAACGGCTTTACCAAACTGCTTGTAGATGCCGAAACCGATAAAATACTCGGAGCTGCCATTCTGGGACCCGGAGGTGATGAGATCATCAACATGTTTGCCGCCATCATGCACAGCGATATCTCATGCAAGGAGTACCGCAAGGTCGTGCTTGTTCATCCCACGGTTTCCGAGCTGATGCCGTATGTGCTGGATGGGCTGGAACCGGTAAACTGACCTGTTGGCACGGTCGGTTTCCCACGGCAGAGCAAGGGGTTTTGAATTAACCTGAGTTCGATAAACGCTATTCGTCCTTTAAGAACTTAACACCCTGAGTGGCACATCTACTCCAACATCTGCCGAACCCGAATGTGCCCAAAAGCACCATTTGAACTGAATACCATATGGCGTACCTACGGCACGCATTATAGGCCTTTATGTATATTTCTACCCATATGCGGTCCCTGACGGGACCAATTGATTATTAAATTTTGCCCGAGATTTGTAGTGTTAAAGATCTCCGTCCCTTTAGGTACTAAATATGGGTAGAACTGTGCGGTAAATATCCATTCGTGATCGATTATTTCAAATAGAACAAAATTAAAGCCCCTTTTTTTGTTCCTTTTAAAAACGAACCCCTGAGTGTTGAACTCAATGTATTCCTTTTTATCGTGAACTTTAAGATATGAGTATGTCAGGGGATCAGTATGTCAGGGCTACAGTATGTCAGTGTCAACAATTTCATTAGGTAGTTTTATATTCGAATACCGCAATATGAGAGACCTTTGACCTTTGACCTTTGACCTTTGACCTTCGACCTTCGACCTTCGACCTTCGACTCAATCTGTTACCTGTCACCTGTTACCTGTTACGTGTTACCCGTTACCCGAAAACCATTATTAATTCTCTGTCTCTGTAAAATGAATCATGTACTCCTGTAGAATGAACAACATTTGTACATAAATATGTGAATCATATAACGTAACAGAATCAGTTTGGCCGTACTATACTATTCACTATAGCATGCAGGCTAACAATCACAGCCTTTGAGACTTCACGACGCGATAAAGTTCTATCCGGTTTTACAGGTCCTGCATTATAGCTTTCAGCAAACGTTAAAGAATTCAGATGAAAGCCAACAGGCCGGTATTTAAAAAACTCCCAAAACTGCCCTCAGTAAAGAATCAGGCTATAAGGCTGAGTGAAAACGCCATAAAAAAAACTCAGAACGTAAATCGCTTTTTTCTGGAAATTGGTGAGTTTAACCTTTTTTTATGGCTTACGATTAAAGCCACCTTTTCACGCCATTTCGAATTCAGAGAGTTTTTGAGACAGTGCTTCCTTGTTGGAAACAAGACGCTGCCCCTCATCACCTTAACAGGACTTGTTATCGGTCTGGTGCTCACCATACAAAGCCGGCCGATTCTTGTGGATTTTGGCGCCGTCTCCAAGCTGCCGGGCATGGTTGCCCTTTCGATTGTAAGGGAAATGGGACCGGTTGTTACGGCCTTAATTTGCTGCGGAAAAATAGGGTCAGGAATGGGCGCCGAGCTGGGATCCATGAAGGTAACTGAGCAGATTGATGCTATGGAGGTTTCTTCAACCAATCCCATGCGGTTCCTGGTTGTTCCAAGAGTACTGGCCGCCACGATTATGATTCCCATTTTAGTGCTCTATGCCGATGCCTTCGGCATTCTGGGCAGCTGGGCCGGTTCGAATATTAAGGGTGATGTTACTTTTGTTCTGTTCATGACACAGGCCTTCAGCGCCATCGGTTTTTCGGATTTATTTCCTGCCATTATTAAAACCTTCTTTTTCGGCGCCGCTATTGGTTTTGTGGGATGTTACAAAGGCTACACCGCAGGCCGTGGTACGGAAAGCGTAGGTAAAGCGGCCAATCAGTCCGTTGTTCTGGCCTCCGTTTTTGTGATTCTTATCGATCTGATCGCTGTACAAGTAACCGATATGCTGTATTGAGTATGGAACCATCATCTTATACAAACTTACAGGGGCGTGCTGAAACCGAAATACCGGCCCCGTCTTCACCTCCATCAGCAAAACCGATTATTGAGGTTAAAAACCTCTACAAAGGCTTCGGCAATATTCCGGTTTTAGGTGATTTGACTCTGCATCTGAATGAAAATGAAAATCTGGTGGTGCTCGGTAAATCAGGTTCCGGGAAGTCTGTATTAATCAAATGTATGGTAAGGCTGCTCATGTCCGACGCGGGAACCATCCATATATTCGGTAAAAATGTGAATGAGATGACCGACCGTGAGCTGGGCGAACTAAGGGTCAAAATCGGGTTCTTGTTCCAGAGCGGCGCGTTGTATGACTCCATGACCATCCGGGAAAATCTCGAGTTCCCGCTGGTTCGGATCAAAAAAGAGCTCTCTTCAAAAGAAATTGATCAAAAGATTGAAGAAGCGCTCGAAAACGTGGGCCTGGCTGATACCATCGACAAGATGCCGTCTGAGCTTTCTGGCGGCATGCGCAAGCGGGCAAGCCTGGCGCGCACCATTGTAGTTGACCCCTTGATTATGCTGTATGATGAACCAACCACGGGACTTGATCCGGTAACATCCGATGAAATCAGCGCGCTCATAAACAACGTACAGAAAACGTATAACACCTCCTCCATTATAATTACGCACGATATTGAATGCGCCCGTGCTACTGCCGACCGGGTGATTATGCTGAATAAGGGCCGGGTGTATATGGAAGGCACAATCGATGAGTTCGAACAGTCTGAAGACGAGCTTATTCAGTCATTTTTCAAAATCCGGCAGCCATCATCACACAAAGCACAATAAGACCATGAAAAACGCTACCCCCGCATTTAAAGCCCGATTAGGAATGTTCATCGCTGTAGGACTGGCGATATTTGTGATCATTATCTTCTATATAGGCAAGCAGCAGCACCTGTTTAATCCCGTATTTAAAGCTACCACGAACTTTCAGAACGTGAGTGGGCTGCTTGTGGGAAATAATGTCCGTTTTGCGGGCATTAATGTGGGTATTGTGGATAATATCGCCATCATCAACGATTCCACGGTGCAGGTTAGCTTCTTTATGAGGCGTGATGTGCAGGATTTCATCAAAGCAGACAGCAAGACGGGAATCGGATCAGACGGTATTATTGGCGACAAAGTACTGGTAATCACACAGGGAACATCAGGAGCGCCAATAGTACGGGATGGTCAGCATTTAGAATCGAAAGAGCCAATCGAAACGGATATGATTATGGCCAGCCTTCAGGCGTCGGCCTCAAGCGCGGAAATTATTACCAATCAGCTGGCTGAAGTAATGCTTGCCGTGAACAGCGGAGAAGGCACCGTAGGCAGAATGATTAAGGATGAAACCATTGCCGATAACATAGCACAGACCATAGATAACTTCAAAAAAAGTTCGGAAGATTTTGATCAGATTATCGAGGTAACCCAACAGAACATTTTTGCATTTATGGAAAGCCTGCAGCAGACAGCCGCTAAAACCGAGATTGCCTCTCAGGAGCTTGGCGAGATCATGATCAAGATTAACCGAGGAGAAGGCACTATCGGAGCGTTAATTAACGACACAACCATGGCCGTAAACCTAAGTGAAACCATTATCAACCTCAGAAGCAGCAGCGAGGGTCTGGACGAAAACATGGAGGCGCTCAAGGATAACTGGTTCTTCAGAAGATACTACAGGCGAATTGAAAGAGAGAGAATTAAGGATCTGGAAAGGCAGGAGCAGAATTAATTGTGAATGGTGAATTGTGAATGGTGAATTAGAGCTGCTTGGAATTTGACTGGCTCCGAGGTTGGTTAATTTTAAATTTTGAGCCTGCCTGTCTTCGCCGCGGCAGACAGGCCTGCCTGCCAAACCTGAA
>PWID01000085.1 GCA_003555145.1 Balneolia bacterium
ATGCGTGAGAATTCGATTTAGGCTCACATGGAGGCCATAATCTAATCCCGATGTCGCAATGCACGCCACGGGTTGAAACCCGTGGCTACTACGGTGGTCGTGTCCGTTGGACACTATTCGAATCTTGCATACGAACCGATGGCAGAAACCCACAGTGCCGGCAGGTACATTCCGCCGTAGGAGCCCATGATTTCAATCATGGGCGGTGTAGGATGGCTTGGAATTGGAATTGATCCAAATGCCATCAGCCCATATGAGCCATGGTTGCTCGCTACCCCGCCACGGGTTGAAACCCGTGGGTGGGGAAAGATGGGCAGAAATCAGATTAACGCAAACAATTATAATCTTTGCGTTAATCCGCGTCGTAATCTGTGCTAATTTGCGTCCTTCCCGGGGTCTTCTGCGAGCACCGGGTTTTCGGTCATGCGGTCTTCGGGTTCGCGTACAAATGACCATGCAAGGGCAGAAGCGCCAACGGTTACGGCACAGATTATGAGCAGGATCGATTTGTCGGGAATGGCCTCGACCACTTCACCAACGGCAAAGCTGGAAACCAGCTGCGGGAGTACAACCGAAAGGTTAAACAGGCCCATGTAGAGTCCCATCTGGTTTTGCGCCACTTTCTGACTCATAATCGCAAACGGCAAACTGATAATCGAAGCCCAGCCAATACCTACAATCATCATCAGGATATAGATTGTCCAGGGGGTGAGTCCGAAGAATGCGATGAAAGCATAACCAGCTGCCATAATAAAAAGGGCCCCGGCATGGGTTCGGATGCGGCCATATTTGTTGGCAAGTGGCTCCAGTATGAATACAGGAATAATGGCAGCCACCAGGTTAAGGGTGAAAAAGCTCCAGTTCACCACTGTGCCTATTTCTACATTACTGAGGTCCGGAATCTGAAACTCTACAAAGGCGAAGAAGTAAATAAACATGCTTTGCACCCCAATCCATGAGAAGGAGTGTGCAGCCAGCACTTTCTGGAACCCGATTTTGCCGGCTTCCTCAGCAGACTTACCGGCCTCTTTCTGCATGAGTGCATGAATAATTAGTATGATGCTAAGCCCGAGCGATATCATCTCAACATAATAGCCCGGCACCTCAAATCCACTCAGGCGTTTTACGATGGCGTAAATTCCGTATAGCAGGAAACCCCAGAGCGGGCGGATATTCATAAAAACTTCCGGGAGGGAGGCGTAGTGCTTGGGCGTTGGCTCCTGACCCTCCATACCGCGCGTGATTTCATCTTCGTCCTCGCCATAACGGCCAAGATATCGCGGCTCCTTTATAAAAAACGGTGGAATAATCGAAAACAGAAGTACAACGACTGCACCGATATAAATAAGCGTGATGTTACCCAAAGTGGCGCCTATGAAGTAGGACATCACCCCGAATGAGCCAGACACGAACTGCATCCAGGTGTAGCCTTTGGTTCGAGCACGTCCCTCGGGCGTAACGTCGGCGATTATGGATCGGGTTGGATTAAACGATACATTAATCGAAAGATCGAGCACCATCGAAATCACGATGGCGATACCCAGAATGGCCTCAATACCCAAACCAGCCTGGATTATGCCAATATTTGGCAGCGCCAGAAGCATAAGAGAAGCCAGTACCCCGCCAATGAGGATAAAGACCCTCCTGCGGCCGTTCATCACCCAGACGTTATCACTTATAATCCCGATGATAACCTGCCCCAAAATACCCGCGATGGGTCCCGTTGCCCACACGAGCCCGATATCACTTATAGACAGATTGTATTCGTAGGTAAGAAGCCAGCTTAACGCGGCAATCTGAATGGAGAGGCCAAGTCCCATAGCCGTGGCCGGCAATGCGAGAAGGGCATAAAAAGAGTTGGATAACCGCTTCTGGATTTCGAGCATGTTGAGTATTTCCTCCGGGTGTTAAGTCGACCCGGTACATTAAAAATTCTGGTTTATAGCCGAACAGGTTTCGCTATGCCTGTTATTTATCCGGCTAATCGGATTGATAAGCAGTTAAGAAATTAGGGAAAGCGCTTACATTACGCAACACTATTTTTCTAATAAGGAACTTGTATTAAGGGATCAAATTAACAGATATACCTGCGTTTTAAATAATATTTTACAAAACTGCGGGAGCTGTTAAGCGTCTAAAAAAGCGTTATCTGCTGAAGCTCATCACCCTACAACTCCCAAACATTTTTTAACCCGATGTCAAAAACCTCTACACAGAAAAGCAGGTCTGCCGTACTGCTGCGCCACCTCTTTGCCTTATTAATTCTGGTGCTTGCTGTGGGCACTACATCTTTGCTTGCTCAGGATGGCCGGCCTAACCTGTTTATGTCGGGCACTATTACCGACGGTGCAGATCAGCAGCCCATGCAGGGCGCCAATATTGCGTTGTTTACTGCAGCTGATACCGTTTTGGTTCGGGGTACAACAACCGATACAGATGGCTTTTTCCAGCTGGTTCGCGTTCCTGCCGGTGATTTTATTTTCCAGGTTTCTTTTATCGGATACTTTACAGAAATCGAAAACATAAGCTGGGACGGAAGCGCACCGCTTACACGCAATCTCACCCTGCGCGTAGACGAGCAGCAGCTCGATGAAGTTCGCATTACCGGCCGCCTTCCGCGTATGGAGGTTCGTGGTGACACCACAGCCTACAACGCCGATGCCTTTACTACAAACAGAGACGCCACGGTAGAAGACCTGATTGCCCGCATGCCGGGTATTGTGGTCCAGAACGGACAGGTTGAAGCACAGGGCGAGCAGATTCGCCGTGTACTTGTAGATGGAAACGAGTTTTTTGGGGATGATGCCACCGTTGCCATTCGCAACCTGCCGGCCGAAATTGTGCAGCAGATTGAAGTTTTTGACCGCATGGGAGATCAGGCCCGCTTCACCGGTTTCGACGATGGCAGCCAGGAGCGTACGCTTAACATTGTAACACGCGGCGGTATTCGCAACGGGCAATTTGGGCGCTTTCAGTCTGGTTACGGATCCGAAGACCGCTATACTGGTGGGGGGAATTATAACTACTTCAGCGGAGACCAGCGCATTTCGATTCTTGGCCTTACAAATAACATCAACCAGCAAAATTTTTCGGGTGAGGACCTTGTGGGTGTTCAGGAGGCGGCCGGCGGCGGAGGTCGTGGCGGACGCTGGCGCGGCAGAGGAGCAACCCGGGAGTTTATGGTTGGTCAGCAGGATGGAATCAGCACCACGCATTCGTTTGGCCTGAACTATATTGATAAATGGACGCCGGATTTCAGCATCAACTCAAGCTACTTTTTTAACGCCACCGATAACAACAGCGAGCGTTTCAGTGAGCGACAGTACACGGGCGGCTTCGCGGGTAATCAGCTGTATGATGAGTTTACCAGCGGCACTAGCGACAATTATAACCACCGTTTGAATTTGCGGGCTGAGTATCAGATGACCGAACGGAGTTCATTCATCTTTACCCCACGCGTGAATCTACAGCAGAACAGCTCGAACAACCTTCTGGAAGCCATCACCATGTCTAACCAGGGGGTGATGATTAACCAGACCGAAAACCTGAATACAGCCGATCGCTTTGGTTACGATATGAGCGGTTCTCTATTGTTCCGTCATCGCTTCGAAACGCCCGGCAGAACAATGTCGGTGAATTTGCGTGGTGATGCAAATAACCGCGAAGGCGATCAGTTCCGGGTTGGTGAAACATTATATTTCGATTCATCTACGAATGAAATCCTTGAAAATCAGCGCACAGATATTAACGACGGCGGTTATACGATTGGCACCAATGTGTCGCTGACTGAATCTGTTTCCGAGCGTTCACAGCTGCAGTTTAGCTACAATCCCTCGTTCAATCTGAACCGCTCCGACCGGGAGACGTTTATTTTTGTGGAGGAAACCGGCGACTACGATCAGCTCGATGCTGCGTTGTCTAACCGTTACGAAAATGAAATCTGGCGTCAGCAGGCTTCAACCAGCTACAATTACCGCCACGATCGCTACCGTCTGAATCTTGGCCTTGCCTACGAAAATACCCTGCTGAAAGGAGTTCAGGAGTTTCCGTTTGTAGCCGATACGCGTCAGGTGTATAATAATCTGCTCCCGAGCGCAACGGTTACCTTCAATGTGGGTGAGAACAACAACGTGCGCATTCGCTACAATACAAACACGCGCACGCCATCGGCCAACCAGCTTCAGGACGTAATCGACAACTCCAATCCGCTGCAGCTCAGAGGCGGTAATCCGGATCTGAACCAGCAGTACAGCCATTCGTTATCTACCCGGGTTCGGATTGCAAGTCCGCAGGAAGGGAGCTCCATGGTTCTGTTTCTGAATGCCGGTTACACGCAGAATACGATTGGTAATGTCAACTTCATTGCACAGCAGGACACGGTGCTTCAGAACAACATCTTTCTTGGTGCGGGCTCGAGACTCATCACCCCGGATAACGTGGGCGACTCCTGGAATCTTCGCGCATTTGTATCAAGAGGCTGGGTGATGGATCTCATTAGCAGCAACGTGAATATAAACGGTGGCGGTAGTTTTAACAGCACCCCGTCTTCGATCAACGACCAAACGTTTACCTCCAACACCTGGTCACTTAACTCTGGAGCTGTAGTGAGCAGCAACATCAGCCCGGATATCGATTTCCGCCTTTCGTATCAGGCGAACTACAACATCGTAGACAACTCCGTGCCTACAGGATTTGATCAGAATTACTACGTGGGCACGGCCTCTATGCGCTTCAACGTGCAGCCGTGGCGCGGACTGGTGCTGGAATCAGATACGCGTATTCGCCACTTCAGCGGGCTTCAGGACGACTTCAATAATGACAGCATTTTCTGGAATGCCGGAATTGGCTACAAGTTCCTCCAAAACCGTGCGGCGGAGGTCAAGTTAACCGTTGTTGATATTCTCAATCAGAATAACAACATCAACCGCGTGATAGAGGATACCTTTATCGAAGACGTTCGTTCTAACGTAATCTCACGCTATGTGATGGTCGGATTCAGCTACAACTTCCGGGCCATTCAGGCAGGATCACCGC
>PWID01000315.1 GCA_003555145.1 Balneolia bacterium
GGAAATTGACATCCGGCATGCCACCCCAGAACAAACCGTAATAAAAGCCTGAGCTGTGGGGATGCCATACGTTTTGCCCCCACGGTCCTGTCTGATTTGGATTTTGGTTTTCCCAGCGGTAATAGTCGCGGTAGCCATCCACATTGTTCCGCGAGTTAATAAACCACGGATGCTGGGATGAAGTATGATTTAGCACAAAGTCGATAATAACGCGTATGCCGCGCTCCTGGGCTGCATCAACAAAGGCGCGGAATTCTTCCATGGTGCCGAAGTCGCTGCTTACAGAGGTGTAGTCAAGAACATCATAACCGTGGTAATTTGGCGACTCGTGGATGGGCATCAGCCAGATTCCGGTTACGCCAAGATCGTCGGTGGTTTCCGGGTTGCCGTCGTTCAGGTAGTCCAGCTTCTCAATCATGCCGTTGAAATCGCCGGTGCCGTCACCGCTTGTGTCGAAAAAGCTGCGCGCGAACATTTCATAAAAAACGGTGTGGTTCCACCAGTGCGTTTCGGTGCTTTCGCGAACGGTAACCTGTACCGCGTTTTCGATAGTGAGGGTATCGGCGAGGTCTTCGTGGCTCGCAATAAGGGTTACATCATACGTACCCGCCTGCTCATATCTCACCAGCGGATTACGCTCGGTAGAGGATGATGGCGTTCCTCCCTCGAAAATCCACTGCCGCTCGCTAACGAGGCCCGCTGACTGATCGGTGAAGCGCACCGAGCCGTTTTCAAAAATACTGATGCTGTTCGGGCTAAATCCGGCTACCGGAGGTCCGGTTGGCGGCGTTTCATCATTATACCATACTGTAATTTCGTTGGTGCCGCTGTTCACGGTATAGGTACGGTTTGGACCGCCGCCGGGAAATTCTTCGCTGCCGCCCCAAACGCCGTCAATCCGGAACTTGAACTGCAGTGTTTCGCCCGGGCTGAACCCGTCTATGGTAACCGAGTAAATTTCGCTGTTATCATCAGGAGTAAGAACGTGATCAGCACCGTCCCAGCCGTTGAAGTTTCCTGCAACGTCTACAAACTGCGTTGCAGGGTTGAAGTTTCCCTCTGCGGTTTGGTAGCTCATGTTCACGTTAAAGGTAACAGGGACCGTTTGAGTGAAAGCGTGAGAAAAGCTGAAGAGAATGATGAAGAGGCTAAAGCTCAATGAACGAAGGATCAGATTTTGCATGGAGTCCAATTTAATAATTAAAATGTAAGCGCTTCCAAAATACGAATAAACATAGGTGTTATCAAAGGGAAACAGGCTTATGCTAATGATGCGGAACGAATCAGGAGGCTGATTCGGGAATAAACTCTACGGAGCGAACGAGACGGTTGGAGTAGGTAATAGTAAGATGAAGTCGGTTTTCCGGGAATATGCGTTCACCTTCAACGGTAACGCCATAAGGCCTGAGCTCACGGGCAATTCGCACATGCGCAGCCGTGGAAGGAAAACTGCGGTTAATGCCAACCTGAAAGGTGGTGCGGGTAAACAGGCTGTCGACTTTTATGCTCCGCTCTCTGATTTGATCTGCCGGCACACCGTATGCACTGAGCGTCTGATGGATAGCACGGTCTATGGAGCCTAGATCCTGCAGATTGTTACGCTCGGGCGGTGGGAAAGCAAGAAGCATTAATCCGCTCATCACGCAGGCAATAGCCAGCAGAATGACAAGCAGGCGCTCTTTTTTGCGCACGGGCGCCATAAACTTTTTCTCGCTCATGCTGCTATTCTGATCCATTATCGAAAATAGACAGCAGCAGCTTTTCTGCAATGTCTTTTTTTGTACCACTGAATGCTGAAGGCGTACCTTTGGTGCCGATCAGGAATACGTCGTTGCGGTCTGATTCGAATCCGGAGCCGGATTTGCCAATGGTGTTGGCAATGATGAAGTCCGCTTTTTTGCGGTTGAGTTTATCTGTGGCGGCTTCAATAAGGTTTTCTGTTTCCATGGCAAAGCCGATGAGCACTTTCCCGTTCCGGCGGTTTTCCCCCAGCCATTTTAAGGAGTCTGGAGTCGGCTGAAGCGGAATCTGCATTTCGGCTCCGTCTTTCTTCACCTTATGCTCTTCTCTTGTTGCCGGCTTAAAATCGGAAACGGCGGCAGCCATCACAAATACATCAGTAGCCTCATGATGCGACTGTACGGCATTAAACAGGTCATCAGCTGATATGATCTCGATGGTTTTTATTCCGTCAGGAACCGGATCTGCAAGCTTACCGTGGATCAGCGTTACCTCAGCACCAAGTTTTTTGGCAGCTTCTGCCATGGCAACTCCCATTCGGCCTGTGCTTGGATTCGATAAAAACCTTACAGGATCCAGATATTCGCGTGTAGGCCCGGCTGTTACGACTACTTTTTTGCCCGATAAAATGTGGGGTGAAGTATTGTTTGAGCTCAATATTTCGGCAATATAATTAAGTATTGCCTTGTTTTCGGGAAGGCGACCTTTGTCTTCGAGTCCGCTGGCAAGGTAGCCATGCTCGGGCTCAATAAGGTGGAAGCCCAGTTTTTTGGCCAGTTCGCGATTCATTCGCATAGCCGGAGATTCGTACATGCCGCCATCCATAGTTGCTGAAAGAACTATAGGACAGCGCGCGGCAAGAATCGTTGAGGTAAGCATGTTGTCGGAAAGCCCGTGCGTTATTTTAGCCAGGGTATTGGCCGTGCATGGAGCCACAAGCATAAGGTCGGCCCATTCCGCCCACTGAATGTGGCGCGACCAGCTTTCAGTAACGTCGGAGTCGGCCGGGAATACGTCTACCGGTACTGGCTGCCGGGTGAGGGCACTCATCGTATCCTTACCTAAAAAACGAAGAGCGGAGGGCGTCATTATACAACGCACTTCCGCTCCTGATTTTTGAAGATCTCTAAGTAGTACAGCCGATTTGTATGCGGCAATGCCGCCTGTTACACCAAGAATGATGCGTTTACCCTCAAAAGTCGGGGATGGCGTCATACCTAATATGGCTGATTAAGAATTGTCGGGGTATCTATAGGAAATTTTAGACTCGAACAGTTCATCAACGCCGCGCTGACCGGAATGAGGAAGTTTCTCGTATTCTTTAGAAATACGCTCCTGCTCTTCGTTAAACGAAAACTCATCTTCTTCTTCGAATCCTTCGAAGTATTTGAGCTTTTCGTCCAGCTCCATCTTTTCGCGGGCAGCAATCTGGCGCGAGCGCTTGGACATAATTACAATAGACTCGTACAGATTTCCTGTAATGTCCTGGATTTTTTCAACATCAAGTGCGCGAAGTGGCATAGAATTTTTTGCGTTTAATTGTGTTTCGAAAAATGTGGCGGGAAGTAAATTTTAAGCCTGGCTGTTCATGAAGTCATTAACGAGTTGTTTGACACGGTCGTATGCCTCATCAAAATTATCGTTAATTATTTCGTGATCAAACTGCCCGGATTTTGAAAGCTCCATACTGGCTCGTTTGAGCCGGAGTTTCATGGTTTCTTCAGATTCTGTTCCACGGCTTTTAAGCCGTTGTTCCAGAGTCTGCATATCCGGTGGTTTAATGAACAGCGACATGCACTCTGCGCCATATACGTTTTTAAGATTAATGGCGCCCTTTACTTCCACGTCGAACAGGACAAAATAACCTTTTTTTCGATGATTTTCAACGTCGCTGCGAAGTGTGCCATAAAGCGATCCGTTGTAGAATTCCTCGTGCTCCAGAAAACGGCCTTCCTCAATGTACTTAACGAAGGTCTTGTGGTCCAGGAAATAATAATCCTTTCCGTGAACTTCCTGTGCTCTGGGCGCCCTGGTTGTCGCAGATACCGAAAAAACCAGGTTTGGAATATCCTGCAGAAGTTTTTTAGCAAGCGTGGTTTTACCGGCTCCGCTAGGGGCGGTTATTACAATAACTTTCCCGGGCTTGTCTTTGGTGGTAATCATCAGACCAGGTTTTGAATTTGTTCACGAATAATTTCGATGATTTCCTTTGCGTCGACTACTTTGTGCGCTATCTCGGCATTGTAGGATTTAGATCCGATAGTATTGATTTCGCGAAGCATTTCCTGCATCAGGAAGTTTAGCTTTCGTCCTGCAGATGCGTCGCCGTCGAGCCCTTCACGGAAGAATACCAGATGCGAGTTGAGGCGCACAATTTCTTCTGTGATGTCCAGCTTATCGGCCAAGAGCGCAATTTCGAGCTCGAGTCGCTCTTTATCGTAGCTGTCGTCGTCGAGAAGGGATTTAACACGCTCCTGAAGCTTTTCACGGGCTTCCTGCACGCGCCCTTCGGACAGGCTGAGTATGCTGGTAGTGATCTCCTCGATGGCGGTAATCCGGGAATGGATGTCGCCGGCCAGCGCTTTGCCTTCATTGCGCCGCATGCCAATGGTAACCTTTGCCGCATCCATAACAGATTCTTCAATACGGGCTTCAATAAGTTCTTTTTGCTCTTCGGTGAAGCTGTCACGCTCAAATATATCCGAAAAGCTGAGCAGCTCGGCATAACCCGGCTCCTCGCTTATCCCAGTAGTCGTTTTCAGCTCCTTCAGCATGTTGTAATATGAAGCCGCCAGTTCCTGGTTGACTCTCACATTGGTTTTGCTGTTGCCGCCCTGCTCGAGCTTTACGCTCACAGAAATTTTGCCACGGCCAAACTGCTGCTGCAGACTTGTGCGAAGTTTATTCTCCAGCTGCTGGAAATCTCCGGGCAGTTTGATGCTTACATCGCAATAGCGGTTGTTTACGGAGCGAATTTCGGCTTCCACCGAGTATCCGTCGGCCTGAGCCTGAGCCCGGCCAAAGCCGGTCATTGATTCTACCATAAGTAGGGAGTTTTCATGAGTAAATCGTTTCGCACAAAGGTAATGATTGTGGATGTTATTTACATCAGCGAAAAAAGGCAGTGAAAACGGTAATCAGTGAGCAGTAATCATATCTGTCCAAAACATTTAAAAAATATTAGCCATTGAAGTGCCTGATTCAACTTCATACCCCATTAAAAAATCCCCCGACTCCAACGGAGTCTAACAACAATAGCCCCGGGTGACCGATAGGGAAC
>PWID01000340.1 GCA_003555145.1 Balneolia bacterium
ACAGACACTGCTCGATAGCGTGATTCATGATTTAATTGGGGATTATTCGGCAGATTAACGCAGAGTTTTGATGGGAGAGTGGGGGGATCGGGAGTGGTTGAATGGAGAGCGGGAGTCCGAATTCCAAAGTGCCGGGAGGTACGATCCACCGTAGTAGCCTCTGATTTCAATCGGAGGCGGGGAAGAATGGCTGGGAAGCTGAAGCAGGATGATCGGGGCATAGGACGGTGTACGTTGTTGTTCGAACTAAGCAGGCAAATATCTAAGAGTAAAATTAAACTCAGGAACCATTGTTAATTGTTTATTCCTTATTGTTTATTCTTTTTGCTAATTCTCTGGCATTTCTACTAAGGATCTCTGCAAACTTCTTCGCGTTACTTTGCGCTATAATCAGCGCATCTTTGCGTCCAACAAAGTGCCTGTGTTATCCTTAACACCTCCGTAATGCAGCTTCCGGATGGATTGATTATATTCCGAAATTGCTCAAAAGCCATCACACATCATCTTTACTAAACCGAACGCCTCATGGTGCCGTTAAAATCTGATTCCTCTTCTTCAAAAATCAGTTTAAAAAGATCGTCGATTAACCTTCTGTCCGCCGGCTTCAAACTAAAAGCGATGATTCTGATGTTCGCCGTCTTCAGTTTTTCCGCCTGCTCATCGGATGAATCTCAGCCGGAATCCACCACCGAATCTCATCACCCTGAAATGCACCGGGCCATGAACAACTTCCCGAATTTCGATCTGCAGGGACATCGCGGCGCGCGCGGACTCCTGCCTGAAAATACCATTCCCAGCCTGCTTATCGCCCTGGATTACCCTATCACCACCCTGGAGTTCGACGTGGTGGTTTCGGCCGACAGCCAGATTGTGCTTTCGCATGAGCCCTGGTTTCATCACCATATCAGTACAGACCCGGATGGCAATGCAGTCACGCCGGAGGAGGCACCAAATCACAATATATTTCGAATGACCTACGAGGAAATCATCCGTTTTGATGTCGGCAAAAGAGGGCACGTGAACTTCCCTGAGCAGCAGCCCATGGAGGCCGTAAAGCCTTTGATGAAAGACGCCATTCGGGCGGTTGAGGAACATATTAGCGAAACGGGCCGGGCGCAGGTTTTCTACAATATCGAGACCAAGAGCCGACCGGAGTGGGATAACGTGTATCATCCGGAGCCCACACATTTTGCTCAGCTGCTGTATAATGAGCTTCGTGAGCTGGAGATGCTCGACCGGGTGTTCATACAGAGTTTCGATGTCCGGACGCTTCAGGCTATGCGGGAAATCGATGACACCATTCCGCTGGTACTTTTGGTTGAAAACCGTCAGGGCTATGACTGGAATATCGAGCAGCTGGGATTCATTCCGCAAATCTACAGTCCGTCGTTCACGCTGATAGACGAAAATACGGTGGAAAGGGTGAAGTCCGACGGTATGAAACTGGTGCCCTGGACCCTCAACGAGAAGGACGATATGCGCCGCCTCGTTGAGTTGGGCGTGGACGGCATCATCACAGATTACCCGAACCGTGCTGCGGAAATGGATGAAATTACCTCCAGGCTGGAATAGCGGGATTTAAACATAACTGCGGAAAAAACATCAGGAAAAAGTGAATGATGTTCACTAAAAGCACAAAAGTTGCTTTAGTCTGAGTCTCTGCATCAAATAAAAATTTCTGCAGCCCTGTACGGAAGTCTTGGCTTAATCGAAAAATTCCACAAGTTCTCCATGTGTTTCAATAACTTAAGTGACTTAACATGGAGACGTTTGGCAAGTTATCAAATTTTGTAATCCGTTTTACGGCTATGTCCGTATTTAGTATCATCTGTGTGCACTCACGTAAATTTGTGTCAGTGTATTGTTAGCCCCCGCAAAAACACCAGTACAGATGTGAATCTCTTGTGTTTGGACTTTCGCCTGAAAAGGTACCCGGCTTGCGGTAGATCTTACCAAAAACATAACTAACTAATTACCCAGATGATTAACTCGTTACTGAGAAGGGCATCCATGTATGCTCTGCTTTTTACAGGAGTGCTGTTTCTCCTGAATACATCAAGCTTGAAAGCACAGGAGGTCCTGCAGGAAGATTTGTTTGGAACTGGCCTCGTTGAATTTATGAACAATCAGCTTGTGGTTGAATTTGCCCCGGGCGTACAAAGCGCCGATGTCGCCCTGATGCGGCAGCAGCTTCAGGTTGAATCTGTTACCGGACTGGATCTTATAAACGCAGAGCTCTGGGAGTTCAGAAGCGGAAGCGTGCTGGAAGCCCTGGAGATGCTCAACAGCAGAAGCGATGTTATCTATGCAGAACCCAACTTTGTATACCGCATCCCGGAATTCACAGTAGAATCCGAAGATCCGTTCGAATCACTGATGAACACCGTACCGAATGATCCTCTTTTTGGAAACCTTTGGGGTTTATACAATACGGGTCAGAGCAACGGCACCGCCGGAGCGGATATCTCAGCCCTGAGCGCATGGGAAATTACAACCGGTAATCCTGAAGTGATTATCGCTGTATTCGATTCCGGAATCAAAAGTGATCACCCGGATTTAATTGATAACCTCTGGCTCGATGCGAACGGCAATGCGGGCCAGAGTTTTCTGGGTGATACCAGGGAAGATCTTAACGGACACGGAACGCACGTTGCCGGAACAATAGGCGCTGTTGGGAATAACGGCGTTGGCGTTACGGGCGTGAACTGGGATATTCAGCTTATGAATATTAAAATCTGCGGCCTGGACGGCGCAAACTCCTGTAACGGTTCTGCGATGATTCAGGGCCTGCAGTATGCGCTTGAAAACGGAGCCGTAATGTCGAACCACAGCTGGGGCGGACAAGGTTTCTCTCAGGCGGCTTTTAACGCTATTCAGGCCGCTGGCAACGCGGGTCACCTCGTTATCGCCGCTGCAGGTAACAACGGCACAAATAACGATAACCAGAATTTTTATCCGGCTGGCTATAACCTGCCAAACGTAATTGCTGTAGCCAGCTCGGATCGTAACGATCAGCGCAGCGGTTTCTCGAATTTCGGGGTAAACACTGTTCACCTGGCCGCACCGGGAAGTTCCATTGTAAGCACATATATAAATGCTTCGGGTTATGCCAACTTATCAGGAACGTCTATGGCCAGCCCGCATGTGGCCGGAGTGGCTGCGCTTTTGAAAGGCGAGCATCCTGATGCCACGCCGGAGCAAATCCGCGGATGGCTGATGAACAGCGTAGATCCTATTCCGGCTTTTGAAAACAACACCATTGCCGGCGGCAGAATGAATGCTCATAACGCTCTTCTGCTCGCTCAGCTGGGTCCTCCTGCAATTAGCGTGAATCCTTCCGAGGTTGACGTTTCAGGCGTAGTTGGTCAAAACCTGACCGATGCGCTTAATATAACCAACTCGCTGCCGGGTATTCTTGGCTACACCGTTAGCGTGGTTTATGATGATATGACAAGCGCCCGTGAAATCCAGTCCTACAGCTACCAGCGTAACGGACAGCTGATTGAAGAATCCACAGCAGCCTTTGTTGACAGCGATTTCTGGGAATCAGGGCTGATGAGCAGCGATGAAATCGTTACCTCATTTGAAGCAAGTGAAGGATTTGAGACTGGTTTTGCCGGCGGACAGCTTGGCTGGTCGGCATTGGCTGCAAGCACTACGCAGCCGGTTATTTCTACCGGAAATGCCAGCGACGGAAATCAGTCTCTTGAAATTGCGCTTCAGAGCGGATCGGCAGGGAACACCAACGTTGGTATCCGTTCACCGCTTATCGATACGGGCTACTTGTTCTACAATATGAGCACAGATGTCTTTGTCGAAAGCACGGGCGGAGCCGATTACGACGTGATTCTTCAGTCGCCGGCGAGCGGTCAGCTTTCCACCCGTTTTCGTTTTGGCGCAAATGGTAACATGAGTGTACTTGCACCAAGCGGCGGTGGTCTCGGTTTTGAAAACCTTGGCCCGTACACAACAGGAGAGTGGATTACGCTTTCCAAAGAATTTGATACAAGCGCAGGTGAAGTACGATACTTTATCGATGGTGACCTTATTTACACGGGTCCGATTATCGCTGCACCTTCGGTTGAGCAGGTTGTTTTCCTGGGCAACAATAATAACTCGGGCGAGTCGGCATTCTTCGACAACGTTTCCCTCACCGGAACAGATGGCTGGCTGAGCGTTTCAAACGGAAGCGGTACGATAAATGGTGAAGGCAGCGCAACAGCTGATCTCACTTTCGATACCAGCATGAGCCCCGGTACGTATAACGCAACGCTGTTCGTGAGCTCCAACGACCCGGAAAACCCGCTGATTGAAGTACCGGTAAGCTTTCAGCTTTTCCCGGCTTCGGAAGAACCACAGCTAACTGTTAACGTGAGCGAGCTTGCTTTTGTAACCGTACCGGGAGCTGAGTCCGAGCAGAGTTTCTCGATTCAGAATACGGGTCAGCAGGATCTCACTTTTGACATAGCTGTTAATGATGCAGGTGATTTCGATATCTCGGATCAGTTTACGGTGAGCCCGGATGCAGGCACGCTGGTGTCTCTGGCTCAGGAAAGCATCACCCTGCAGCTGAACACTACTGGTGTAGAGGCCGGCTCGTACGCAGCCACGGTTTCCATCAGCAGCAACGACCCGGAAAGTCCGGTGGTGGAAGTGCCGGTTACGATTACCGTGCTTGAAGGCCTACCAGATGCCATCACCCTGAACAGCCCGGCCAATGATGCCATTGAGCAGGATCTGGATCTGATGCTCGAATGGGCTGCCGATGCGCTCGCTGATGCTTATGATGTGGAGTTCGGCCTGGAGGAGAATCTGGGCGAATCAGCCCAGCTTACGAGCAGCACTTCGGAAACATCGCTCTCACTCACAGATCTGAGTACCGATACCCGCTATTACTGGCGCGTTCGCGGATCCAATGCCGCCGGTGCTGGCGACTGGTCGGCGGTGTGGTCGTTTGTGACTACCGATAACGTGCCCGATACGCCTCAGCTGGTATCACCGGAAAACGGTGC
>PWID01000232.1 GCA_003555145.1 Balneolia bacterium
ATGCATTTTGCGTCTCTCTCTCTCTCTCTTGGTCGAATTTTATCTCTCTCTCCTGGCTTCAATCTAAAATTTAAAACTCAAAACTCAAAACTCTAAATTGGGAGCACTGCGACCTACCCCAAATCCCGTCTACCACTCAGCAGATAGAGAACCGCCATGCGTACGGCAAGACCGTTTGTTACCTGGTTTAGTATGATGGCACGGTCGCTGTCAGCAACGTCGCTGTCCATTTCCACGCCACGGTTGATGGGCCCCGGATGCATGATCGTCATTTCAGGATATTTTTCCAGATGCTTCATTTTGATGCCGAACTTTTCGTGGTATTCGCGAATGCTCGGAAACAGACCCCCTTTTTGCCGCTCCAGCTGTATGCGAAGCGCCATGGCCACATCACACCACGCCAGGCATTCCTCCAGATTGTGCGAGACGGTTACGCCCAGCTCGTTCACGAAGAGCGGCATCATGGTTTTAGGACCACAGACCATGACTTCAGCTCCAAGTTTAGTGAGGCCGATGATATTCGATCTCACCACCCGGCTGTGGAGTATATCACCGATAATTACAATTTTCTGACCTTTTATCGGGCCCTTCACCTGCTGCATGGAAAACATATCGAGCAGCGCCTGAGTCGGATGCTCATGAGCGCCATCACCAGCGTTGATGATGGCCGCGTCCACGCATCGCCGCAGGAAGTGAGGCACGCCCGGACTCTCATGACGCACCACAACCATATCGATTTTCATGGACTCAATGTTGCGGATGGTGTCCTTGAGCGACTCGCCTTTTTTCACGCTGGATGAGCTGCTCGAAAAGTTAATGACGTCCGCGCCCATGCGCTTTTGTGCCAGCTCGAAGGAAATCCGGGTACGGGTGCTGTTTTCATAAAACAGGTTCACGATGGTTTTATCGCGCAGGGTCGGCAGCTTGGGCACTGGCCGGTTCAGAACCTCGCGGAAGTAGGCCGCCTGCTCGAGCACAAAACGGATATCATCGGCTGAGTAATCCTTGAGGCCAATGAGGTGCTGCTGGGAAAATGAGTAGTTCGGGTCGGAGACTTTATCGCGTTCGTTTATATCACGCATCACCTTTCTCCTCCTTCTTTTTCGGGAGTTCGACAATATAGACGGCGTCCTCATCATCAATTTCGGAAAGCTTCACCTGTACCTCTTCGGTGGTGTGGGTCGGCACGTACATGCCGGTATAGTCGGGCGCCAGAGGTAATTCGCGATGACCGCGATCAACCAGACAGCAGAACCGAATGCTGGCGGGCCGGCCGAAGCTCATAAGGGCCTCGAGCGCGGCGCGGACGGTCCGCCCGGTGTAAAGCACGTCATCTACCAGAATGATGTGTTTGCCGTACAGATCGAAGGGAATATCGGTAACCTGAACCTCGGGCATTTTCATTGAAGTGCGGAAATCATCGCGGTAGAAAGTCACATCCAGCACGCCGAATGGCACTTCTGTACCCAGCTGTTCTTTTATGATGCGTCTCACCCTTTGTGCTATAAAAACGCCTCGGCGCTGCATTCCGACAATGGCAATGGAGGCCGGGTCGTCGTAGGGTTCGGTGAATTCAAACGCAAAGCGCTCAAAAATGCGCTTCAGATCTGTTTCGCGGAGCAGCTTCGAAGTTTTGGCCATGCGGGCGGATACCTTTGGCTGCGTTCATGCAGCATTAGCGTTGGTTGAGAAACTGTCCTAAAATATCATTCTTCCGCTTAAGTGAATAATGAAGATTTGTTTGAATTAGCAATTAGCAATTAGGAGAATTCAGGTTTCAGGTAACAGGTAACAGGTGTCAGGTGTCATTATTCATAATGTTGGTTTGGGATACCAGATTATTGGAGACCTTAGACCTTAGACTTTTGACCTTAGACTAATTCACCATTCACCATTCACCATTCAAAATTTACAATTTCTTTCCGGCTTTTTCAGTAGCTTTAGGTACATACAACCGTTCACGTTAACGGAGGTTATCATGAGCAATTTCAACCGTTTCTTCACCTACCTCTGGTATCAGCTGCCGCGCGTTTTCCTGCTGATTATCGCCTTTTACGGGCTGCTCCTTTTCACCGGGTATTTCGGTGAGGCGTACACTACCGGACAGAAAACCATCATTCTTTCGCTGGTTATTATTTACTGCGCCGCGCCTTTTGTGATGTACAGCATTACAGCCTTGAAGCCATACATTACCGATCGGCGAAACTCGTTTTTGCTTGGCCTTGCCGGAATGTTCTTCATCTTCACCACTGCTGAAGCACTTGGCTACGGACTCACATCCACTCCCGGAATGCTTGCACTTTTTGTCGGAACAGGCGTGCTGGTTTTCATAGTGGCAATTGTAGCCCGAAGCACGGATAATACTACCCAGATCCCAGTCTGAATCGAGCTTTTTTTTTCATAAGCAGCTGAATAGTTTCTCAACCAAAGTAATCATTCTTTACCTTTTGTGCGGACAAAAGGTAACCAAAAACCGCTGGGCTGGAATAAAAATTGGCTAAACCGTACTGCGTTCCGCTAAAAGAAACCAAAGCTCCCCAACGCTCAGAGCAATTTTAAGAAGTACTCAGCGGTGTGGTTTCTTTTTTAACGCTCCACTCCGCTTCGGTTCTTAACGCCATTTTTTTCCTAGGCCCGAATTGTTGAGTCATATTTAACCTTTTGTGATTTTTAGTGCATGCCTAACAAAATTGGTAGGTTTCATCTTACGGCCAGTATAGATAACAAAACAACTAAAATGCCTTCCACGGACAACAGTGATAAGGAATAAACAATGGGATTCAGGTGACAGGTACCGACAAGTATCAGGCCGCGCATTATTTATAATTCAATATTGGCTTGAATACCAGAATCTGAGGGACCTTTGACCTTCGACTTTGGACCTTAGACTAATTAGCAATTCACAATTTGAATTCACCCGCATTCCATCTGTCACGTAATCGAATTTCATTCAATCTCTTGAGGCCATTCAGTTTCGGCTCTGAAAGCGATGCAACCGTCATTTCGCGCTTTCCCAGGGCTCCGGGCGCCCGGGCAGGCAGCCATCCACCCACTGCCATTGAGGCCCTTGCCTTGGTTGACGCCCCGTAGGTTACCAGCATGGCCTCATCACCGCTTAACAAACGCAGGCGCTCGAATACTGCCGGTGTCCAAAGTTCGGGGTTCTTCTCCGGATCAAACGGGTCGTGCAGAACGTGGGTGAAAGGGGAATGGTGATGCGCTCCCGGATCGAAATCATCAAACAGACAGCGATGAATCTGCGCGTTTACAGAACCGATTTTTTTCAGGGTGATGGCATCTGCGCCCGAATGAAGCGAGGGGAAGATTTCGAGAACCTCATCAAACAGCTCCGGATACACTACAAATTCCCGATAGTTCAGCAGCCCAGCCTCTTCCGGCGATATGGGATAGGCCTCCACGCTGGTAAACGAAATCTGAGATTTACTTTCCAGCTTTTTTGCCAGATTGGCCAGCAGCAGCAGATTCAGGCCGGTTCCGAAACCGATTTCCATCACAGAAACGGGCTTGTTTTCTTTAAGCGCTTCAATAATGCCGGGCCGCTCAAAATAGATGTATAGGCTTTCTTCAACCGCGCCGTTGGGGTTGTGGTAATAGCTGCCCCTCGTCTCCGAATACAGCGTATGCGAACCGTCTCTGCAGAGCTCAATGCGAACCTTGGGCACGATAAATCCTCCGCTACTGCTTGAATTTAAACAGGTTTTCTTCGCCTACTTTTTCCTGTGCCTGACTCAAAGCATACGCACTGTCGAACAGCGCAATTGGATTTTCATTCAGGTCGTAGGTCACGTGGGTTGAAAACGCGTTCTTCATCTGATTGATGATTTTTTCATCATTCGGAAGCCAGCGCGCGGTATGGTAGGGCACCGGCGTGTAGTGCATTTCAACCTTGTATTCGGCCAGCATGCGGTGTTTCACCACATCAAACTGGAGCACGCCCACGGTTCCCAGCAGCAGCTCGTTTCCGACACCGTTGGGGACTTCAAAAACGTGAACCACACCTTCCTCGGAAAGCTGCTTAAGGCCTTCACGAAGCTGCTTCCGCTTGAACGGATCTTTGGAGTTGGCCTTAATGAAGTGCTCCGGAGAAAAGAGCGGGATCACATCATACCTTTTCTTTTCGCCTTTAAAAACGGTGCTTCCAATTTTGAACTCACCCGGATTAAACAGAGCCACGATATCGCCGGGATATGCCTCTTCGAGCAGACTGCGGTCATCGGCCATAAGCGTGTGGGGTGATGCCATGCGGATTTTTTTGGTGTGGTCATCAACCTTCACCTCTATTCCGCGCTCGAACTTGCCTGTCGCCACGCGGATAAAGGCCGTACAGTCGCGGTGATCGGGATTCATGTTGGCCTGAATCTTGAACACAAAGCCAGAGAACGGCTCGTTCAGCTCGCGCATGGTTTCGGTGTTGTCGGCATAACGCTGCGGATCGGGGGCCAGATTTTTGAAGTGCTTCAGAAAAATATCCAGACCAAAGTTACTCAGGGCCGAACCGAAGAATACCGGGGTAGCTTTTCCGGTGTTGTAGTCATCCGGATCCATTTCGTGGTATTCATCTTTTACAAGCTCGCACTCCTCAAGAAAATCTGCTTTGTAGGCATCAGAAAGCGTACAGCTTTCCACACCTTTCTCAAGGGTAAAGGTCTCCGTCTCGGCCAGATTTGCACCGTGATTCGACTTGATATACAGATGAAGATCGCGTGCGATTACATCATACACTCCCTGGAAATCCGTGCCGTAGCCCAGTGGCCAGGTTGCTGCCACCGGATGAATGCCAAGCTTGCTTTCTATATTACTGAGTACCTCCAGCGGCTCCATACCGGGTCTGTCGTACTTGTTCACAAACGTAATGACCGGGATACCGCGCATGCGGCAAACTTCAAACAGCTTTTCGGTTTGCTCCTCAACGCCTTTGGCGGAGTCAATTACCATGAGCGCGCAGTCGGCAGCAACGAGCGTGCGTAATGTATCTTCAGAGA
>PWID01000017.1 GCA_003555145.1 Balneolia bacterium
AGATGATAGGATTACCCCCCCAGACAGCCTTTGGGATTAATTTCAAAATGGTTCCGGCTGCGGAATTTTATTCGTGAGTGCGGGGTAGAATTAAGCTAAGTCTCGTGCAGGCTTTCAGCCTGCGGAAATGGGGCCTCATTCTACCTGATGCGTTGCATCAGGCTGTGTTTGTTGAGGCTTTCAGCCTCCGGAGACTTTGGAGGGAATCGATAAATGTTAGGTTGAATATGCTCCGGCGGGAGTGTAAGCTAAACTCTGTCCATTTGTAAATCATATCCCATTTAACCAGTTATTCATCTTTAGCTCATTCATCCTAACTATCAAAAAAATGCTGGAAAACTACATCTTACCTTGATCAAACTCATATACACCAGGCTGAAGGCCTGTACGAACACAGCCCGGCAGCGAAGCTCCGGGTGTGATGGCAACCTCAATTCTCCAGGCTACAGGCCTGGACGATTGTGAGTTTTGAGAAAATCTGTAAGGAAATTCAAATGAGATGCTCTATATCGAGAAACATGAAACGATAATAAAATATTTCGATTATGAGTCAGTCTCTATCAGCCGTATACATACATTTAGCATATGCCACAAAATACAGAAAACCTGTTTTGTCTGATGCCTTCAGACCAGATTTGCATGCTTTTAAGGCCGGTGTGCTTAAAAGCACAGGTTGTAATGTTCTTATAATTAATTCGGTAGAAGACCATATTCATCTTCTATTCCGAATGACGAAGACAAAATCTTTGGCTTACGTAATTGAACACGTTAAAAAGCGAAGTTCGGTTTGGATTAAGCAAACTGAAGATGGACCTGGAAATTTCTCATGGCAAACAGGTTAGGGTGCATTTTCTGTGAGTGCATCTGGGTTAGATGCTGTAACCCGGTATATCTCAAAACAAAAAGAACATCATTTAAAAATGACGTTCAAAGAAGAAATGGAATGGTTATTCAAAAAATATGGACATACTGATTACGATCCGGACAGGTTTTGGGATTAATTTCAAAATGGTTCCGGATGCGGAATTTTATTCGTGAATCGGTGGTAGAATTAAGCTAAGTCTCGTGCAGGCTTTCAGCCTGCGGAAATGGGGCCTTATTCTACCTGATGCGTTGCATCAGGCTGTGTTCGTTGAGGCTTTCAGCCTCGGGAGACTTTGGGAATAGTTGTTATGAAAATAACATTATTTTCTCCGAGTAGGCTATTCGCAAAGTTTTAATTACGCTGAATTAGCGTATCGGATGTGTTGTGTCGCCCTATTTAAGAGGTTCGAACATTGTAAAATCAAACGGCTGTAGAAAACTTCACCGGTTTGCATTTACTCAATAAATCGACCCTTGGAAAACCATTTGTGAGTTATGATTTAACCCAAATGCCCCAGGCTGAAGGCCTGGACGAACACAGCCAGGCAGCGAAGCTCCGGGTGTGGTGGCAACCCCAATTCCCCAGGCTACAGGCCTGGACGAGTCGGTGGCTTCGAAAAAAAAGCCGCCCGAATTAACTTCGGACGGCTTTTTTTATGAATTGATATACAATCACCTCAACCTATACATCAAACTTGATGCCCTGAGCAAGCGGCAGGCCGTCGCCCCAGTTAATGGTGTTGGTCTGGCGTCTCATGTAGGCTTTCCAGGCGTCGGAGCCTGACTCGCGCCCGCCGCCGGTCTCTTTTTCGCCACCGAAAGCGCCGCCGATTTCCGCGCCGCTTGTTCCGATGTTCACGTTTGCGATGCCGCAGTCGGATCCCACATGGCTCAAAAAGGTTTCGGCCTCGCGCATGTTAAGCGTGAATATGGATGAGCTCAGCCCCTGAACCACATCGTTATGCATGTGAATGGCTTCATCGAGGGTGCTGTATTTCATGAGGTACAGAACAGGAGCGAAGGTCTCTGACTGCACGATCTTGTACTCATTTTTCACTTCGCACACGGCCGGGCGAACGTAATGTCCGTTTTCGAATCCATCACCCTCGAGCACTTCACCGCCGAAAATAACCGAGCCGCCTTCCTTCTTGACTTCTTCCAGCGCGCGCTGCATCATTGCAACCGCATCTTTATCGATAAGCGGGCCAACCAAAGTATCATCTTCTAATGGGCTGCCGATACGAACCTTGTCATAAATTTCGAGCAGACGGGACTTCACCTGATCATATACTTTTTCGTGAATGATGATGCGCCTCGTGCTCGTGCAGCGCTGACCGGCCGTGCCGACCGCTCCGAAAACCGTTGCGCGAACGGCCATTTCGATATCGGCCTGATCCGAAATAATAATGGCGTTATTTCCGCCAAGCTCCAGAATGGTTTTGCCCAGACGATCGCCAACCACTTTGGCAACTTCCTTACCCATGCGGGTGGAGCCGGTCGCCGAAATCAGGGGAATGCGCTTATCGCTGGTCAGCCATTCGCCAACCTCACGGTCGCCGTTGATGAGACAGAAAATGCCTTCCGGCAGATTATTTTCCTTCAGCACTTCGGCCACGATATTCTGACACGCCACGGCTGTAAGCGGCGTTTTTTCGGATGGTTTCCAGATAACGGTGTCTCCACAAACGGCCGCTAGCATGGCGTTCCAGCTCCAAACGGCAACCGGAAAGTTGAAGGCCGAAATGATGCCAACCGGTCCAAGCGGATGGTATTGATCGTACATACGGTGTCTCGGGCGCTCCGAATGCATAGTAAAACCATACAGCTGTCGCGAAAGCCCCACGGCGAAATCGCAGATATCAATCATTTCCTGAACTTCACCCAGGCCTTCCTGATAGATTTTGCCCATCTCCCAGGAAACCAGGCGACCGAGGTCGTCTTTGTGCTCCCGGAGCGCGAGGCCAATCTGGCGGACAATCTCGCCGCGCTGCGGTGCTGGCATCATGCGCCAGGTATCGAATGCCTTAACAGAGGCTTCTACAACCTGATCGTATTCTTCGCGCGTAGTGAGCGTTACTTCACCAATTACCGAACCGTCGGCAGGAGAATAGCTGGTGATGGTTTTGGAGGACTTTTCACTGCCCAGATATTCCTGGCCGGTGCTTGTGCCGTAATTGAGACCTGATAGGCCCAGATTGGAAAGGAAATTCATAATGTCGGAATCAAATGATATGGATGGATAAATAAGTTTCTTTCTTTGTGCTAAAAATAAGGGAGTTGGGGCAGAATGCCGAACGTTAAGGAGAGTGCTTTGGAATTTTATGGAATGTGGGTTTTGGTGGAAGTGAGCTAGGGCTCAGATACAAAGTACAACTGTTTGACTCGCTATCGCTCGCGTTTAGGCTGGGTAAGCCAGCTGGCTTACCCGCGCCGTTTGGCTTCGCTGTCGCTACGCTTTGCCTATCACATCCAGCGGAACGACAGTGGAGTATAACGTGAACCGCCGGCCAGGCGGAGAACCAAACAGGCGCAGGCTTCGGAACGGAGACCGCCCCAAACGGTGCGAAGCACCTAAACAGGTGTCAAGTGCATCTGAGCATATTAACGCGGAGAGAGGGGAGAATTCTTCGCGCTCTTTGCAGTAACTTGGCGGCTTTGCGTAAAACCCGGTGCATGCTAATTGAATGAAAGTTATTTTGTTCGAAAGCCTGTTAATGAAAATCAAAATTATGCCGAATATGAAAATTCTTAGCGGAATGAAGGTAGTGGAGATGGCGGCAGTGCTGGCCGGACCGTCGGTTGGGATGTTCCTGGCAGAGCTGGGCGCGGAGGTCATCAAAATCGAGCATCCCGGAACGCAGGGTGATGTCACCCGGAGCTGGCGCATTAAGGGTGAAGAGGTGACCGAGGGCCGGAGCAGCTACTTCAGTTCGGTAAACTGGGGTAAAACCAGCCTGGTGCTGGATGTCACCAAACCCGGTGACCGCAAGCGGTTGGAAGACGAAATCCGGAAGGCCGATATCATTCTGGTGAGCTTCAAACCGGGAGATGCGGAGAAGCTTAGTCTCACTTATGAAGAAATTAAATCCCTGAACCCCGAGATCATCTATGCTGCCATCACCGGATTTGGTCCGGGCGATACCCGCACGGCTTACGACGCGCTGCTGCAGGCCGAGGCGGGATTTATGCATCTCAACCGCGAGCCCGGCGCGAAGCCCATGAAAATGCCCGTGGCGCTGATTGACATTCTGGCTGCTCATCATCTTAAGGAACTGGTGCTGGCGGCGGTAATTAATAAGCTGAAAACAGGTGAGGGGAGTTATGTTGAGACTTCGCTGTTTGAAGCTGCTGTGAGCTCACTGGCCAATCAGGCCGGAAGCTGGCTGTATGCGGGCGTGGAGCCGGAGCCCATGGGCAGCGAGCATCCGCATATTTATCCGTACGGGTGCAGCTTTACCACGGGCGATCAGCGCGAAATCGTGCTGGCCATTGGCAACGATGCTCAGTTCAAAAAGCTTTGTGGATTATTGGGTGATGCGTCTCTGGGTGAAAACGAGTCCTTCGCTACGAATCCCGCACGTTCTGCGAACAGAGAGGAGCTGCGGCCGAAATTAGAGAAGCTGTTTTCAAGGGTAGAGGACGCATCATCCTTCATGAAACAGCTGCAGGAATTCGGAATTCCGGCCGGAATGGTCAAGACGCTCTCGGAAGCCATCACCCTGTATACAGAGCGTTTTTCTGTGCATAATGATGACGGATGGAAGGGTATCCCGCAGCTTACGGGCCGTGTGAAAAACCATCGGGTTTCCAAACCATTAGGAACTCCACCATCTTTTATACAAAAGCCGAATGACAGCTGAAATTTATGGGGTTAGACGAACCGGGAAACGTCTGCATCTACGCTTCCGAAAATGTCTATTTGTTGGTAAAAATTAACATTGAGGTAAAAGGGGCGTCTTGAATACCCTCCAGTTTTATCATACATTACCAGAACAACTATTTGTTTAATTTCAGCAAATAATCATCAATAATATATTACTATGAAAAACACAGCTACAAGCATTAAAAAGCGCTTTTTGGGGCTCTTTTTGCTTTTACCCTTAATTATTGCGGGATTCAGCACTCAG
>PWID01000224.1 GCA_003555145.1 Balneolia bacterium
GCGCCAGCGAACCTCTTAATATGGAATAAATCTTAATTAAAGACTTAATACGCGGAAAACGCGCATTAATCGTATATTCTAATCCGAATATGTGATTAATTAAGTCTTTGTTGTGCTGCGTGCGTTTATCGGGGCTTAACCTTCATTCACTCTTCATATAAAAAGTGAATCTTAAGAAAGCAGAAAAACCCACTAATTAGTTTAAAAAAAAGAGTACACTTTACCACTGATGAGCGAAAAGAAATTAAATGTTGGCGTAGTTCTGATGAACCTCGGTGGACCGACATCAGAAGACAATATCAAAACTTTTTTATACAACCTGTTCCGCGACGAGGACATCATTCGTCTGGGCGGTGGGTTCTGGCAGGATAAGCTTGCTAAGTTTATTTCAACTATCCGCGCCAAGAAAATCGTGGATAACTATCAGGAAATTAACTACTGCACCAAAGGCTGTACAGGCAGTAAGTACTGTTTTAATCGCCAGAACAAAGTTGTTTCAAGCTGCTGTTCGCCTATTAACGGCCTCACAGAGCTTCAGCGCCGTTCGCTGGAAAAATATTTCAAAGCCGAAATGCCTGAGCATAACTTCAAGGTGTATACGGCCATGCGCTACTGGCTTCCGTTCGCCGATCAGATTATGGATGAGGTTCGCGAAGACGGAATGGATCATGTGGTCTTACTTCCGCTTTACCCGCAGTTCTCATGGACCACAAGCGGAAGCAGTTTCCGCGACTGGGAAGACGTGAAAAAAGAGCACCGTGCCTGGAAGAAGAAAGTAGACTGGAACGAGTATATCGTGAAGGACTACTATCTCAACGAGGATTACCTCCACGCGATGAACGACCGCATCAACGAAGCGCTGGATCGTTTCTCGCCTGAAGAGCGCGATAAGGTGCACCTGGTTTTTACCGCTCACGGAACGCCTCTGGCCGAAGTGAGAAGCGGTGACCCGTACACGCGTCAGATCAATGAAACCGTAGAAGCCATTATGAAGCTGCGCAACCGCGACATGCAGTACTGGCTTGGTTTTCAGTCGCGCGTAGGTCCGCAGAAATGGACACAACCGAATACCGAAGATCTGGTTTTCCGTCTCATCCGCTACGGCATCAAACATCTTGTGATGGTTCCCGTTGCGTTTGTAACCGACCATATTGAAACCTCCATGGAACTCGATGTGGAACTTCGTGAGGACATTGAAGAAGAAGGTCTGCATATCGAGCGCCTCGAGGTGATGCCTGGCATTAACGATCATCCGCTTTTCATGAAAGCGCTGGCCGACGAAGTTCAGAAAATTATGAAGAATGCACTTGTAACCGCAGGTACCGGAAATACGATATCAGAAAACGGAACAGGGCAAGAGAAAGAGCAAGAGCAAGATCAGACCATGATTGCCTCTTAAGCATCAGGAATTAAACAGTACATGGATAAAAGTATACTCTTAGAAAAGTTTACAATCATCGGCATCAATCATCAGTTAGCTGATGTAGCTGTACGTGAGCGATTTAGCCTCAGCTATGAGGAGCAGCGTGCTATGCTCAGAGATGCTGCCTCTCAGGGTATAGAGGGTATGATTATCACGTCTACATGCAATCGTACGGAAATCTTTGCTACCACTTCCGATGCTGAGCTGTTATCCATTCTGTTTGTAAAACACGCTGCCGGAACCATGGCTGAGTTTCAGGAATATGGTTTTATAAAACATGGTGAGCATGCTGTTCATCACTTTTACCGCGTAGCCGTAGGACTCGAAGCTCAGATACTGGGAGACCTGCAGATCATAAAGCAGGTGAAGGAAGCCTACAAACTTTCGTCCGACAAAAACATGGCAGACTCGGTGCTGCATCGATTGATGCAGAGCGTTTCCCGCACTCATAAGCGTACACGAAGCGAAACCTCATTGGGCGTCGGCGCTGCATCCACAGCCTATGCCGCCGTACAAATGGCCAAGCGCCACATGAAGAGCCTTCTTGGCAAGAAAGTACTATTGGTTGGAGCCGGAAAAATCGGAAAGGTTACCTGCAAGAACCTTATCTCGATGGGGGCCTCCAATGTAACCGTTGTAAACCGAAACATGAATAAGGCAGAGCGCCTGAGCATGAGGTTTCCGATTGAAGTTGCTCCAATAAAGAACATAGACATCGAAATTGCCAAAGCCGATTTAATCGTTGTGGCCACCGGTGCACAGCATGCGGTAATAAATACCGGGCACATGGATTTATGCGATCCGGAAAGCGGCACTAAGCTGATGATCGACCTTTCCGTACCGCGCAATATAGCCGACGAGGTTGGTAACCTGCCGTATGTTGAACTGGTTAATATGGATATGCTAAGCGATACGCTGGATGAAACCTTTCGTGATCGTCAGGCCAACATCCCCATGGTTGAGCAAATTATCTCAGAAGAGTTCGACGCATACTGTACATGGCTGTCTGAACTACGCGTGGTTCCAACTATACGAGCGCTTAACACTAAATTCGAGCATATTCGTCAGCAGGAAATTTCCCGTTTCCGCCACAAAATGAGCAGTGATACGCTTTCCGAAGTTGAGCACCTTACTTCACGGATCGTAAACAAAATTATCGCTCATTCGATTGACCATCTCAAGGAGAATCAGGACAAAACTGAAGAGGTCACCCGGATTATACAGGATATGTATAAAATCGGAAACGAGCTCTGATATATGGCTTTTAAAACAATACGGATAGGAACACGCGACAGCATACTCGCAACCTGGCAGGCCGAGCATGTGGCTGCAGGACTCCAGAAAAACGGATATAAAACCGAGCTGGTATTCATTAAAACCGAAGGCGATCAGGTTCTTGATACACCGCTGCCTATGCTTGGCGGTAAGGGCGTTTTTACCAAAGCGCTGGATGATGCCCTTCTGAATGATGAAGTAGACATAGCTGTCCATTCATTTAAAGATATTCCGACTTCGACACCCGACGGGCTCGAAGTTATCGCCGTTCTGGAGCGTGAAGACCCGAGGGATGTAATCGTGGCCCGCACATCACCCGATTTTATGGATGATGAAAACTACGAAGCCGTTATCGCAACAAGCTCACACCGTCGCGGTGGTCAGTGGCTCAATAAATTTCCGAAGCACAAACTCACCGATATCCGCGGTAATGTGCATACCCGCCTTAGAAAACTGAATGAGAACGGGTGGGACGGCGCCATCTTTGCCGCAGCCGGTCTCAAACGCGTCGGTTTTGAAGCCAATATTTCCCGCTATCTGGAGTGGATGATTTCCGCTCCTGCGCAAGGGGCCGTAGCCGTAATGGGCCGGGCCGATAAGCCCTCGATTCATCGCGCGTTAAGTCAGCTTCATCATAGCGAAACCGCTTTGTGTACACGTATCGAGCGCCGCTTTTTGCAGGTGCTTGAAGGTGGCTGCTCGGCACCGCTTGGAGCTTTTGCGGAAGTAATGAACGATACAATTGTGTTTAAAGGCGTGCTTACCTCGCTAAAAGGTGATCAGCGTGAGGAAATCAGCCTCAATATACCCATAGAGCACAGCGCCAGCATGGGCGACCGCGCCGCCGAAAGCCTGATGGCACGCGATACTGTTATGGCCATACTCACCGAAATCCGAAGGGAGCTGAGGTAGTGCGTGCATATATTCCCGTCTGGTTTACGCGCCCGCTAAGCGGAGAAGAAGTCCGGCTTGCCAGATCCAGCGGCATCGAGCCGATTGTGCATCCGTTAATAAGCATTCAGTTTGAGCCGGTAAGCGCAATACTTGAACGAACGTCTCAACTGCCTGAAGCAGACGCACTATTATTCACCAGCCGAAATGCCGTAGACGCTTTTCTTGCCTGCAGGGTGATGCGCTCGGAATGGCTGAAAGAAAAGACCGTTTATGCAGTTGGCGAACGAACCGCTTTACGACTGAGTGAAGCCGGGTTTGATCCACAGTATCCTTCAGAACGACAGGACGGAACGGCTGTGGCAAAGATGATTTCATCTGATATGCCTGATGGAGGCGTTTTATGGCACTTTTGCGCTAAGGACAAGCGCCCCGAAGCCAAAGAAATTCTTAAGGAAACAGGGGTGGAATATCACAGTATTACGACGTATTCGACCATTCTGCTGGGCAACGCCGGAATCCCCGAAGAGCCTTTTGATGCCATTGTGTTCTACAGCCCGAGCGCGGTGAAAGCTTTTATTCAAAACGGCATCACCCTCGATGCTGACATCATGGTGGTTTCCATCGGAAACACCACGGCTCAGGCGCTCAAAGATGCCGGCATCGAAAAGATTACGGTCGCGCCAAAACCCTCGACGGCTTCACTCGTTGAAGTAATCCACCAGCTACAGTTTTAGTAATATTTTTAGTTTTATTTTTTATGATGATGGCATTCGGGTTCGGATTTCATCACACAGACATTTTAACCATTACAGATTATGACGACATCATTTCCGGAACTTAAAAACGACCTTCTGCTTAAGGCATTAAAAGGAGAAACGGTTGAACGCCCTCCCGTTTGGATGATGCGACAGGCCGGCCGTTATCTGCCCGAGTACATGGAATTGCGCAAGAAGTACACCTTCTTCGAGCGGGTCGAAACGCCCGATCTTGCCTGCGAAATCACCATGCAGCCTATTCGTCGTTTTGGTCCCGATGCTGCCATCATCTTTTCTGATATTCTGGTAGTGCTTCAGGCGCTTGGCCTTGAAGTGACGCTGAATCCGGGCGAAGGACCGCGTTTGCCTGATCCTGTCCGAACGCCCGAGCGCGCCCTAAGTCTTCAGGTTCCCGATGTGCACGACCGCCTGCACTACGTGATGGATGCCCTCACGCTCACCCGTAAGGAATTGAACGGAGAGGCTACACTCATCGGTTTTGCCGGCGCTCCGTGGACGCTTTTCTGCTACTTAATTGAAGGTCAGGGATCGAAAGATTTCTCCCGCGCCAAGGCGTTTTATTTCCAGCACCCAAAGGAATCACACCACGTATTATCGGTGATTA
>PWID01000357.1 GCA_003555145.1 Balneolia bacterium
AGGCTTGCTTATTTTTATACGGTCTAAAGAATGAGGATCATAATCCCTGAGTTTGCAGCTGACATATAACCAGAAGTACCCGGCATATTCGGGTCACCGTCTGCGGTGCTTTTTCCAAACGAACAGACATATTGCTTTTCATTTTTCATAATCCAAGCCCCTGAAGCAAGCGGTCGGCATTGTCTTCAACTGATAAACATTAACCCGGCTAAGAGCATACTGCTTTTTGATAAATCTCCATCCGGAATGGCCGCAAATCCCCGCTTCCCCAAGCGCACAAAATTGATATAAAAAACTAATTTTGCTCATTTTAGGCATTGGTATTTTTACAGGGCACAAATATTTTGGATAAATAGGTATAGAACTCGTATTATATATTCAAATCCCAATATAACTTCAGTTACTATGCTATCAGATTTCGGGAATGTTCTGCTTTTCATGCTTTATGGCTCACTTTTCGTGGCCGTGGCATTATTTGTTGCCAAACTGGTACGGCCTCACAGACCCAATGCGGATAAGCTTTCCACTTATGAATGCGGTGAAGAACCCATTGGTGATGCCCGCATACAGTTCAACAACCGGTTCTATATAATCGGGCTGATGTTTTTGATTTTTGAGGTGGAAATTCTGCTGCTGTTCCCATGGGTGATGGTCTTTCAGGATCTGGGCTGGTATGCTTTTTCGGCCATGCTGGTTTTCGTATCCCTGATTTTTATCGGCTTTATTTACGAGCTCGGCAAGGGACATTTGAAATGGGATTTACCTTCGCCCGCTGTTCCGGAGTACAAGGAGGGAGTTGGGGTGGTAGAAAAAGACATTTATATAGATGAAGAATCCTACGAGACAGACAGCGACCAGACATTTAAATGATTAATCGGATTTCCTATGGGACTGCTGGATAAAAAATACCATGACAGTAACATCATTATTGTTAACCTCGAAAGTGCCCTCAACTGGGCACGGAAATCATCGCTTTGGTACGAGCAGTTTGGGTTAGCCTGCTGTGCCATTGAAATGATGGCTACAGCTGCCTCAAGATATGATTTCGACCGGTTTGGCATCATCCCGCGCTCTTCCCCCAGGCAGGCCGACGTAATGATTGTTGCAGGTACGGTTACCATGAAAATGGCCTCCCGCATACACAAGCTGTACGAGCAAATGTCGGAGCCGCGCTATGTAATAAGCATGGGCTCCTGCTCCAACTGCGGCGGCCCATACTGGGAACACGGGTATCATGTGCTTAAAGGTGTAGACAAAGTAATTCCTGTGGATGTCTACGTGCCCGGCTGCCCCCCGAGACCTGAAGCCCTGCTTGAAGGCTTTCTTAAGCTTCAGGAGAAAATCATGAATGAAACTCTTGTCGAAAAGAAGGATCCCGCCATAGAAAAGGAATAATCCGAACACGTAAAGTAACGCTTCAGCATACGTACTATGTCTAAAACAACTCAGGAACTATTTGATTATCTGAACGCTGCTTTCCCTGAAGCAGAACTTCTGCACGAGTCAGCCGCACTAGGAGATTCGTGGGTTAGCATTCCCGCGGACGCCTGGAAAGAAATTGCCAAATTTTTGAGGGACGATCAGCAGATGCGCTTCGATACGATGATGTGCCTTAGCGGTATACACTACCCGGATCAAAACCTTTTGGCCATAGCATGCCATCTTAACGCCTCCGAAAAAGGGTATAAACTGGCGATAAAAGTAAAGGTCCCTGAAGACAATCCCGTTATCGATTCCGTAGAGTCTGTTTGGAAAACGGCCGACTGGCACGAACGGGAAGCTTACGATATGTTCGGGATTGAGTTTAAAGGACATCCGGATATGCGCCGGATTTTGTGCCCCGACGACTGGGAGGGCTATCCGCTGCGTAAAGATTATGTGCCTCAGGATAGTTATCAGGGCATTACTACCAAATATACTGAGGTGGAAGAATCCCATGATTGAAGTCGTTCGCAAAGGCAATTCCCGCCCGGAAATGGTTATTAACATGGGGCCTCAGCACCCGTCTACACACGGCGTACTCAGGCTGGAAGTAACCCTCGACGGTGAACTCGTTACTCATGTAAGACCGCACATCGGCTACCTGCACCGCTGCTTCGAAAAGTACGCAGAAAAGATGGACGACTACTCTAAAGTGACGCCCTACACCGATCGTATGGACTACGTATCGGCTATCAATCAGGAGCATGGATACGCCATTGCTATGGAAAAGCTCCTGAGTATTGAAGTGCCCGATCGTGTTGAGCACATCCGTGTGATTATGGCTGAACTTCAGCGGATTGCAAGTCACCTGCTTGCCGTTGGTACCTTCGGCCTGGATTTAGGCGCGTTCACTCCCTTTTTATACGTCTTTACCGAGCGCGAGAAAATCCTGGATATATTTGAGAAAACATCTGGTGCGCGACTGCTTTACAACTATATCTGTGTGGGCGGCCTGATGCGCGATGTGGATGAGGATTTCAAAAAGGATACCGCTGAATTCGTACGCACTTTCCGTCCGAAAATCACAGAGCTGCAGGATCTGCTCAGCTACAATTCAATTTTTATTAAAAGGACCGCTAACGTCGGCATTCTGCCGGAAAAAGTAGCGCTTAACTTTGCATCATCCGGCCCCGTTTTACGCGGCTCCGGGGTGAAATGGGATCTTCGCAAAAACGACCCCTACTCCATTTACGACCGCTTTGATTTTGATATCCCTGTGGGTAAAGGCGAAGTAGGAACACTGGGTGACTGCTGGGATCGCTATATCGTAAGAGTGCATGAGATGGAAGAAAGCTGCAAAATTATCGAACAGGCCCTTGAATCCATGCCCGATGAAGGCGATGTACAACAAAACGTACCGAAGAAAATTCGTACCAAGCCAGGCGAGATCTATTCCCGCACAGAAAGCCCGCGCGGTGAGCTTGGCTACTACATAATCAGCGACCAATCTTCCAAACCGTTCCGGCTAAAAGCCAGAACTCCCAGCTTCGTAAACCTGAGCGTACTTCCTGCTATTTCCCGCGGCAGCCTGATGTCGGACCTGGTTGCCATTATCGGTAGTATAGATATCGTATTAGGGGAGGTTGACCGATGAATTCAGGAAATCGTACAGTCTATCAAAAGAAATCACTTCGCTTATGACTTCGCTTGAAACCATTCCTGTAGCTTTACTGGCGCTTTTTCCGCTTACCGTCATTTTGATTTATGCACTTTTTGCCATTTGGATGGAGCGTAAAGTTGCCGGTTTTATCCAGGATCGTCTCGGCCCCATGCGGGTTGGCGGATGGCACGGCTGGGCGCAGTCGTTTGCCGATCTGCTTAAACTCATTCAGAAAGAAGACATCATCCCGACCGATACCAGCAAGTTTTTATTCAAATTCGCCCCCTTCCTTATGTTTGCAGCTTCCTATGCTGCTTTCGCCGTTATACCATTCAGCAGCGCCTACATGGGCAGCAATATCGATATAGGGGTGTTTTATATACTGGCCATTACCTCACTGCTTACCATCAGCGTGATTATGGCAGGATGGGCATCAAACAATAAATGGTCTCTTTTGGGGGCCATGCGCAGCGCGGCGCAGATGGTAAGTTATGAAGTGCCCACCATTATGGCAGTGCTTTCGGTGATCGTTGTGGCCGGCTCGCTTAACCTGATGACCGTAACTGAAATGCAGTCCGGCAACGACATCCTTGGTTTCATACCGAACTGGCTGATTTTCCAGAATCCGTTTCTGCTGGTAGCCTTTGTCATTTTCTTTATCTCCATCCTGGCTGAATCTCACAGGGTGCCCTTCGACCTTCCAGAATCCGAATCGGAACTCGTAGCCGGATTTCAGACCGAATATTCCGGCATGCGCTGGGCCATGTTTATGCTGGCCGAGTATGCCGATATGCTCCTGCTATCACTGCTGGGTGCGGTACTCTTTTTCGGCGGATGGAACAGCCCGTTTGGAGAATTCATGGGAGGTCCGGTCTGGGGCTTTATATGGTTTATGCTTAAAGGCATGATTCTCGTTTTCGTGATGATGTGGATCCGATGGACCCTGCCCCGATACCGTGTGGATCAGCTCATGCACTTGTGCTGGAGCGTGCTCATTCCAATATCCTTTGTCAATTTTGTACTCATAGCGCTGTGGGAGATGCTTTTCTAAGCGAAAGGTGATTTCGATATGGTAAAAAACTTCAAACAAGGCGTGAAGACGTTTAAAACAATCTTTAAAGGAATGGGGATTACGATTCGCCATTTTTTCGGGCCGTCGGTAACCCTTCAGTACCCGGATGAACGCGATATCCTGCCCAAGCGCGCCCGCAGCAGACTTTTTGTGAATATTGATGACTGCATTGGCTGCAACCTCTGCGCAAGAGCCTGCCCGGTAAATTGTATTGATATTGAAACGGTGAAAGCAGGTGCTGATGAGGATTTGGGCACAACCTCCAACGGAAAACAAAAGCGTCTGTGGATCTCGCAGTTTGATATCGACATGGCGAAATGCATGTACTGCGACCTGTGCGTGTACCCATGCCCTACCGAATGTATTTATATGGTCCAGGAGTATGAGTTTTCCGAATTCGACCGGAGTAACCTTCTCTACAAATTCAGTGACCTTTCGCCTGAAAGAGTTGCCGAAGTAAAAGAAACGGCCAAAACCGAAGCCGAAGAGGCAGAGAAAAAGAAGGCCGAAGCCGCTGCAGCCAAAACCGCTAAAGCTCCCGATGATAAGCCTGCCCGGGTTCCAGGTCGTGTACCAGGAAAAGTGCCGGGTGGAGCAACACGGGTTCCCGGCAGTGTACCGGGCGGTGGCAAAGCGCAAGTTCCGGGTGGAGGAGCAGCCCGGATCCCCGGTGGTGGTTCTAAGAAAGTCCCCGGAAGTGGCGCAGCGCAAATACCCGGCGGCGGAGCTAAGAAAGTCCCCGGAACTGGCGCAGCGCAGGTGCCCGGAGGCGGAGCTAAGAAAGTCCCAGGAGCTG
>PWID01000175.1 GCA_003555145.1 Balneolia bacterium
CCATAAAAGCCGGCTTTGGGCGCATCATCGGGAAGAGCGTCGTTCCATTCACGCATCCATTCCACGAGTTCGAGCACTTCTTCATTGTTCCACATCCAACCCGGCCAGCGGGTGAAGTTAGCAAGTGCCTCACGGGCTGTTTCGGGTGCGTCCGGCTTGTTCTTCACAAATTTGTTCACCATCCAGGCCGCATCCCAGTCGCCTTCTACCACCACAAAATTGTATCCGTGGTTTTCAATCAGCTCCCGGCTGAGGTCAGCGCGGATGCTGTAGTATTCGGACGTGCCGTGGCTGGCTTCACCAAGCAGCACGGCTTTACGTCCGTCTGCGAGGCTGGCAAGTTCAGCTATGCTTTCATCACCAAAATCGAACATGTAGGCCGGCCGGTCCGTATCGGCATTTCGTTCTGCAGCCTGTGCTGAAAACGAAGTGGAGATAATCAAAAGTAATAGAAACAGCAGGGGTTTTGTTGAATAGCGCATTGAGAATATTTTATTCATTATTGTTCGGTGAAAAGCGAAAAGCAAAATGCCGCATTAGGTCAATCTGGACATAAAAACTTAGGCGATGCTGGTTGCGACTTCCGCCGGTGGTCGGAGTAAACCAGCATCTCAACCAGCGTTATTGTTTAATGATATTTATAATACCTCGATGCGTACCCTGAGCGGAGTCGAAGGGTACAGATCAAGGTCTATTGCCTTCTTGCGGAAAACCGCGGATTTTAGTGCCTGCCTGACAGTATTGGCAAGCTTTAATTTTTAGTGTTTACCTTCACTGTCAGAACTGTAACTAAAGCTACTCCAAAATAAGAAAGCCCCCGAAACGAGCAAATGTCGCGGGGGCTTTCATCATTTTATAACATCCGGCAAATACCGGTGTTGAGTTCAAAAACTTAGTATTTCACGCTGCAGCCATACGGGCGGGTGGTTGGAGTGGCCACTTCTTCGCCGTTCATTGAGGCAGAAAGGGCGGCGACAACGTAGTTTTCCGCACCTTCAATATCGGCAGGGTTTGCGCTTGGGTTGCTGTCGATGGCGCCATCATACACGAGAACACCTTCCGTGTTAATTACGAACATATGCGGCGTAGTGCGCGCGTTGTACATGCGGCCTACTTCACCAGGTTCGTCGATAAGAACGGCTGCAGGTCTCATGTTTTTTTCTTCTATAGAAGCGTTGATTTCATCTGGCGTCTGATACCCTTGCTCGCCTTCACGAGAAGAAATAATAGAAAGCCAAACTACGCCCTGCTCTGCATAATATTCCTGAAGGCGCTGCATCTCGCCTGCGTTGTAGAATTTGCGAACAAATGGACAATCATGGTTCAGCCACTCAAGAACGACATGCTGACCAAGAAAGTCATCCAAACTATGAGAATTGCCGTTGGAGTCCATCAGGGTGAAAATCGGTGCGGGCTGACCAACCTGAGCCTGAGTGTCAGTTGAAGCTGATTCAGTGGCGATAGTGCCGTTCCATGCCCAGAGTGCCAGACCAAGAAGGGCGGTAAAAAGTGCTATTCGTTTCATAATTGTGGAATTAAATGAATTATGGTTTGGGACTACTATATGTTATCAGCGGGAAGCTTGTATGTCAAGTGCTGTTACACCTTCAGAGCCTCGAATAACCACTACACCATTAAGCTCCGTGAGCGTTCCAGGAGCGTATCGCGACTGCTGCAATTTCAGCCACAGGGCATCATCATCAAGCTGCGCCTGCTGAGGTGCAGAAGGTTCAATCATGTCATCAGTGTAGGCGTAAAAGGTGATGTCATCCGGGTCGAAGTCGCCCAAAGATGTAAGGTCACCGGTGAGGCGAAGCAGAACTGTGCCTTCATCAACTGTGAAAGCCGGCTCTAAACCATGGTCCGTTTCCGGAAGCTTTTCGGTGAATCGGGAAACCAGGGCTCTGTTACCGGCATGGTATTCGGTCTCATTTCCTACTTCAATGGTGATGTTATACCGCTCGAAAGCCGGCAGACAGACTTTTTCGCACACCAGATACTCAAGATTTGCCGTGAGCTCGTAACTGCCGGGCTGCAGATCAGCACTGGCCGAGAATGGAACCATCAGCAGGGTTTCGTTTTTGTAACCGTGGGTAATCAGGTGCTCTTCCTGAAAGGTTTCGGGCCATGGCCACTGAATTTCACCGGTTTCGAACCCATCAGCTCCGCTCCAGCTTATGCGCGCCGGAATGCCCGAGTCGCCCGGATTTTTCCAGTAGGTGTGCCAGCCTTCTTCGATGGTCATGTGGAAACCGAACGTGCCCGAATCGCCGGGTGAAATCACGCTTACATCGGAAATCATTCTTACATCCACATGATCTGATCCTGGGCTGGGCTGGGCCACGAGTGAGGAGGCCATCATCATAAAAAGGAAAAACAGGAGTATGGTTGAGAAGCGAATCATAGGGCTTAAGAGAAGTAGGTTTGGTACTTAGATATTCATTATACACTTCAGAAAGCTAATATCGCAACACTCTAACAACTTTTAATAATATCAACGTGATGATGATGATGAGTATATCATTAGTCAGCTAATTCTGTACCTGTTTCACAAAGCCCCGTACTCCGTCGCGCCTGAGGCGGTTCATGCGTCGTTCGGCATCTCTCCGGCTGTTGTAGGAACCAACATAGACGCGGTATACGGTTCGGCCATCGGCTCTGGCTTCGTGTACTCTCGCCCCGCGAATGCCCGAGGTGGCGGCTTCTGCTTCCCGGCGCGTATTGTATGATGCCACCTGAACCGTAAATTCTTCACTTGCTGTAGCCGTTCTGGAAACAGGCGTAGCCCCGCTCAGAATGATGATTTCCACCGGAGCCACCCCACTGTTAATCATATCAATCTGCCTGGCTGCGGCGCGCGACAAATCAATCACCCGTCCCCGGGCGTAAGGCCCACGATCGTTGATCCGCACATCCACATACTTGTTGTTCCTGAGATTTCGCACACGAACGACGGTATCAAACGGGAGCGTGCGGTGGGCTGCGGTCATCGCATCCTGATTATAGCGTTCGCCGTTGGCCGTTGCATTTCCATGGAAGCCGGGACCGTACCAGCTGGCTTCGCCCCGCTCAAAGATATCCCCGGAGCGGACAATATCCCCGGAGCGGGAAATATCGCGCTGCGACCGGCACCCGGAAAGAACGAGTACTCCCAGAATAAAAATTACGAGATAGCGCATTTTGTGATATTAATGATTGTGATCAATATGATTAGTGTCCGGGCTGGAGTGAACGCGTGGGAAATTGTGAATGGTGAATGGTGAATTGTGAATTAGTCAAAGGTTAAAGGTCGAAGGTTAAAGTCGGTTCAGGAATCCCGAATTTGAGAGACCTTCGACTTTCGACTTTGGACCTTGGACTGTAATTCACCATTCACAATTAGGGAGCGAAGCGACCTAAAGATAATTAAGAATAATAAAAGTCCGCGCTTCCTTTCACGACATTTTTTCGGAGTAGAACCCTTCCGGGCCTCTCCACCAGGCGTTGCTGGTTTCGGGATCGGTGTGGAGCAGTGAGCAGGATCCGCTTCGGAACTCCTCAAAGAATCCTACCGACATGGGCTTGGTGCCTCCGCTGTAGTGTAAAACGACCGACTTATTCTGAAGTGACATAAACAACTGCTCAGCCACGTCCTGTATCAGATCCAGGTTGTGGGCGTGGACCTGAACCATCTTAAACTCAGGATGCAATGCATTTTCGAGGCGAAAACCCAGCTGTACCGCATGCTCAGATGCCTCATCCGTATGGCAGACGAAAATCGTATGAGGATTGACATGTAGTGCCGCCTTAAAATTTAATTCTATATCATCCTGCCCCGAAAGCAGGCATACGAGTGTTTTCACTAATCTTGGGTTTTGGTGTTAGGGTGATGGCTTCCTCAACGATAAACGCCTCCCTGTGTAACATCATTTCCCGGAGTCTGACCTGCTGAAGAGCACAGCCGCAAGATAAAAGGTCGTACCCAACGCCGGACCGTAGGCCATGATAACGAATCGGGTCTGCTCGGACACATCAGAAAAGAAAAGTGAGCCGGCGAGAAGGACCGTAGGCAGGCCCATTCCAATCACATAATCGTCCGGGATTTTTTCCGGATATCCGGTAAGGCGGGTGATGAGCATCATAATCGTAAACCCCACTCCGAACATGGCGGCAAAGGTGAAAAAAGTGGCGGTCAGCCCTTCGGTGAGGAAAGCCGGACGCACAAAAAAGAAGACCACGGCCGATAAGCCCGCACCCAGCAGAAAAAGCGGCAGCCCTGATTTATGAATGGATTCGAACATGGAAAGGAATTGGTAAGTTGAAATGCCGTTAATATAACCACGCCAGCCCGACGCCTGAAACCCTTTTTTTAAGCGAAGCGATTGTACCGCCCCTTCAGGGCGGGATTATTGTGGAATCGCCTACCCCGCGCTTACGCACCGGAGCTACGCACGTGCGGCTCCTCCAGAGCCGGGGATTTTATGGTAGATGATTCATGATTGATAATCTTTTAAATAGGAAAAGTTGGCAATGTACACGCGGATAGATAAGATATTGAGACCCCGGAGGCTGAAAGCCTCAACGATCACAGCCTGATGCAGCGCATCAGGTAGGAAAACAACCCCAATTCCGCAGGCTGAAAGTCTGCACCAGACCCATGCTCGAAACGATTGCAGGCGTTGCTATTCGTTTACATATTTTCGAACCCTCCACCGATCCTGAAGGGATCGAACGTGCGTAGCCCCGGCGCGTAAGCCCGGGGAAAACTACGCCCCAAAATCGCGAACCCTGAAAGGGTTCAACTATCTGAGGTGCAATTTGTTCGGTTTTTTAGAGTCCTATTGTAAGGTTTTTCCAATTTACAACTCTTTGATATATCAGAAGTATTCCGAATCAACACCAAAGAGAAAAGTCATGAG
>PWID01000141.1 GCA_003555145.1 Balneolia bacterium
CTTCTCCGGCCTCGACAACCTGGGCGGTTTTGTACTCGAAGATTACGTAAGAAACCGCAAAAAGCGCGTTTAAAACAGTGACAGTATATCAGTATGTCAGGGGTACAGTGGCAACAGTGTGTCATTTTTCATTATACATGATTCATGTTACAGCAGCAGTATATCAGTATGTCAGGGGGACAGTGGCAACAGTGTGTCATTTTTCATTACACATGATTCATGTTACAGTGACAGTATATCAGTATATCAGTATAACAGGGGGACAGTGGCAACAGTGTGTCATTTTTCAGTATACATGATTCATGTTACAGCAGCAGATGGTTTGAACTAACAATAAATAATTACCAATGTCGCGGTGTTACTGATTTATCCATTCAGAGATCAGCTATCAAGAATCAGCCATCAAAAATCATCCGTGGCTCGTGCAGGCTTACAGCACAACTTCAAACTGTTATTTTGTGACCTTAGACCTTCGACCTTTGACCTTTGACCGTCGACCGTCGACCGTCTCTCAATAAATCAAATAGCCTTCCCGGAGCTCACGAAACATATCAAGCTCTTCCTGCCAGTATACAGGCGGCGGGTTATCGTTTTCGAGGAAATGATCAATTTGAGTTGTTCCCGCCAGATTATAGAGAAAGCGATTGGTTTCGGCATTCGGATCGGAGCGCAGCATAAGCCTGAACAGCTCCAGACCAAGCTCCAGCGGGCGCAGACGCATAGGATCGAGCGTAAGTGGGCTCACACGAACGCCCAATACTACTTCACCCTTGTGTTTTGGATTTACCGCCATACCCTGAATATCCTGAGGCGTAAACTCAATCCTCTCCAGCGATACCGGGTAGCGGTCTGTAATCTTGGCAAGATCTTCATCAGACAGCTGCTGACCAGGCGAGCCGACCAGCATAAACGGATCCATAGTGCCCCGACCTTCCGACATTGTGCTGCCTTCAAAGAAGCAGGTACCGGGATAAACCAGCGCATTGGTAAAGTGCGGCAGGTTCGGTGATGGAGCTCTCCAGTCGAGTCCGGTTTCCGTCCAGAATTGATTCCTTGACCAGTTTTCCATTTCGATTACTCTTAGGTTGGCTTTCGATTCTGCATTTGTCCATCCCTCTTCGTTAATCATTAATGCTATTTCGCCCATTGTTAGGCCATGAACCACAGGAATCGGAAAAGCGCCCACAAACGATTTGTATTCATCCTGCATCATCCAGCCGGAGACATACTCTCCGCCGAGCGGGTTAGGCCGGTCCAGAACCCAGACCTCAACATCCTGCTCTGCTGCCGCTTCTAGCACCAAACCAAGCGTGGATATATAGGTGTAAAAACGAACGCCAACATCCTGCATATCAAAAATGAGAAGATCGATATCCTTCAGCATTTCAGGTGTTGGCTTTCGGGTGCTGCCATAAAGAGAGTGAACGGTGAGGCCGGTTTCGACATCTATACCACCACGAATTTCCTCTCCGGCGGGCCGGTCGCCGCGGAATCCGTGCTCCGGTGCAAAAAGAGAAGATATTGTAATGCCGCTTTCGGTTAAAACATCTAACAGATGAATATCACCTACGCGGGCCGTCGGATTTGCAACAAGACCGATGTTGCGGTTTTCAAGAACCTCAAGATGCTGTTCTGATAAGATTTGAGCGCCGGTTCTCAGAGCAAGCGTCTGGGTTTCAGAAGGAAGGGAATTATACGAAGCGCTGCCGTTGTTAGAAGATTGTTCCCGGCCCGCACAACTGACAGTACACCAAAACAATACTGCTAGTAAATGCAAGCTACTGATGCGGAAACCGGGAACATTCATTTTATAGTATTATAACTGAAGAAAGGGCTGATCTATTATGCAAGATTGGCTACTTCTTCGGATTTAGGAAAAAAATAAGCCGACTCGATAGCTGCATTCTCATCGGAGTCTGACCCGTGAACAATGTTTTCACCCTTACTGTCGGCATATAGCTGACGGATGGTTCCTTTTTCTGCTTCTGCAGGGTCGGTAGCACCAATAAGCTTTCTAAAGTCTGCCACGGCGTTTTCCTTTTCAAGGATAATTGGAACACACGGGCCTGAACTCATAAACTCGCAAAGTTCACCGTAAAATGGACGCTCTTTGTGGACTTCGTAGAACCCGCCGGCAGTTGCAGCCGTAAGACGAGTCATTTTCATAGCTATAATCTTGAAGCCTGCCTTTTGAATCTGAGCGATAACATCGCCTACATGGTTCTTGCGAACGCAGTCGGGCTTAAGGATGGTGAGTGTTCTGTTTGTTGCCATAAGTATCTTATTCTATTTTATTTCTGTTGCTGTTTTTGTGATAATAATGTTGCTCCCAATATACGGCTAAATGTACGCTTCGCTAAATTAAAGCCTTGAAATATCGTTAAAAATCTTATTTTTCACGTCTGTATCGCAGACTATTGGATCTGCCTGAACTGTGTTAATTAGCTGTATTTTTCGTAAACCGGTTACTATTTCAATTTATAAATCCGTTTTACTGTCTTTTCCGTACTTATTACTGTAACCAAATGTTCATATTACTTGCCTTACTGAAAAAACTTACGGCTGATGCCGGCAGGGAGACCGACCTGCTGCATCGTATTGGCCGTAAGGATGAAGCAGCACTCTCAGAGCTCTACGACTTATATAAAACGTTGTTATACAGTTTATGTGTATCCATCGTTAAAAACAGGGCCGAAGCAGAGGAGTTACTGCAGGAAGTCTTCGTTCAGGTATGGGATAAAGCATCCGGTTTCGACCGCACTAAAGGTACACCCTATGCATGGCTCACTACCATGACCCGAAATAAGGCCATAGACACCATTCGGTCGCGGGCGTACAAGGAAAACAACATAACAGATAACGATACCGATGACACCATCCTGCCATTATTACCCTCTGATGAATCCAGCCCATACAGCGCGGCTGTGGCAAAGGAGAGGTCATCTATGATACAGACTATTCTTAAAGCAATACCGGAGCAGCAGCGCACCGTTCTGGTAGCAGCTTACTTCGACGGCTACTCTCAAACTGAAATAGCCGAAAAGACCGGTATTCCGCTTGGTACGGTTAAGTCCCGAATGAGACAGGGCCTTATTAAACTGCAGCAGATGTTAGCAGGAAAGGAGGAACAGCTATGATGAATCAGGAAAGATTTGAAGAACTCTGCTCCGCTTACGCACTTGGAGCAATCGAACCCGACGAGCTGAAAGAACTTGAGCAGGAGCTGAAGAATCAGCGTCCGGAGCAGCTTAATACGCTTCGTGAAATTCTGAATACAGCCCAGGTATTGCCGGCCTCTGCCGAGCAGCTTACACCAGCCGACAGCGTGAAGGATAAGCTATTTACGCGAATCAAAGCCGAAGGTACACCCGCTTCGGGTGAAGCCAACGTAACCCAAATACCGGCTTCATCTTCTACGGCACCATGGGTACGCCTTGCCGCTGTACTTTTGGCCGTAATATCTCTTGTACTTGTATATTTCACGCTCAACCTGGCAGACGAGCGCAGCGAGCTTCAGGAAACGGTACAAATACAGCGACTCGAGCTGCTTAATCTCGAAGAACGCCTTCTGGCCACCGAACGCTATCTGGATATAATCGGATCACGGGATACATACCTTGTATCCATGGACGGACTCGATCCTTCACCATCTGGCTTTGGTCGAATTTATTTTGATCCGGAATCCCGCTCTGCACTGGTGCAACTTGCGGGTTTACCTGTAACGCCATCAGACAAAGACTACCAGCTTTGGGTTATTCGCGACGGAACACCGGTTAGCGCAGGTGTTTTTGATGTTGCCGACGACCGCTTCAGCTTCTACCAGATAGACCAGTTTGTTGAAGCCGACCTGGCCGGAGTCGATGCCATTGCCGTAACGCTTGAACCCGCCGGCGGGATGCCGGAACCTACCGGAGATATGTTCCTGCTCGGTACGCCATCATCCTGAAACTAACAAAGATCCGCCTCCGTTTTGCCTTTGCAACATCACATAAAAGTTATATCCGGCCCAGACATAGAGATGTACATTCCATCGCTGGCCCGGCTTCGTAAAACGGTGTTTTATGAATTCCCGTACCTTTATGATGGCTCCGACGAGTACGAAAAACAATACCTGAGGACGTACACCAAAAGTGAAAAAAGCCTTTTTGTGCTCGCTATAGACGGTGAGAACATAGTTGGAGCAGCCTCCGGTATGCCTCTTGAAAAAGAGACCGCAGAGGTAAAGCAACCTTTCATCGACAAAGGAATACAGATTGATGATGTATTCTATTTTGGCGAATCAGTTCTCCTGCCTGAATACCGGGGCCTTGGCATAGGGAAATCTTTCATTATTGAACGTGAAAAGCATGCGCTTGAGCAAGGCTTCCATATAACAGCTTTTTGTGGTGTAGTGAGACCCGAAGACCATCCCCGCAGGCCGCAAGGCTACAGACCCCTCAACGGCTTCTGGGAAAGCATGGGATACAATAAGCAGCCTGATATGACCACCCGGTTTGAATGGCAGGATTTAGACGAAAGCACTTCTTCTCCTAAAGAGATGGTTTTCTGGATGAAGCGACATTGACAGAGCTACAGTATATCAGTATGTCATTATTCATTTTACAGCGACAGCTGATTTGAATTAACAATAAGCAATTAACAATGTCTCTTAGTTGATCTCAAAGATTTTCTCAGCCTGCTCGTATATCAAATATCGCATATCCTTTGACCTTTGACCTTTGACCTTTGACCTTTGACTTTCGACCTTAGACTTTGGACATTCGACTTTTGACTTTCGACTTCCAAATAACAACATAAAAAAAGCCCCGGCCTGCAGTGGATGCGAGCCGGGGCTTTTGTTTTTCTTGATTGGTGATTTATCA
>PWID01000177.1 GCA_003555145.1 Balneolia bacterium
AACAGTCTTGAGGGCATTGCCAACTGGTTCGGCAACAACGTGTATCCCAAAGTGCCAAGCAACGTTGTGGGGGCTCTTGAACAGCTTGATCCTGAATATGTGCAGAAACAGTTTAATCCGGCTAATCCCGATCATCCGGACGTGCGGTACAAATCGGTTACATCAACCTGTGGAAAAGGAACCGACACGGAAATCAACAAACTGCTCATCCCTTTCAACAACTACATCTACGAGCGCGAGGGCGTTAATGATGGGTATATCTCGGAAACTTCCGCGCAATGGGGTGAAGTGATTTTAAAATCAACCTTTTCCCATCCCGAGCAGATACGACTGAATCTGGCATCTAAAAAGATACCGGAGTGGAAAAAACTATGGGTTGATATTCTCACCTCGCTGAAAGAAGACGACCGCCGTTTTGGTTAAAAGTCAACATATACGCATATTATGTTTCTGTGATATTTACAATACGGTTTACTTGTTTAGATTGTACCAAAAGTCTATTCTTGAGCTTAAAGCCTCAATATATCGTTTTGGCTAATCAAAGCTAACCAGTCTGTTAACGGTCCTTTGCAAGTGTGTGCTACCTGTAATTGTTTAAGATCTGCATCAGAGACTGATATTTCAAAAAGTGCTTTATTATCACTGCTTCAAATAGACTGACTAAACTTTCTACTTCTTTCATCCATGAGATATTCCGCGAGTAATGGTCTTTTATGGCTGTTTATATATTTCATTCTGGCCCTTATTCCTATGGGAATTGCCCTGGTAGGCGACATTCCTGAACTTCGGTCTTTCTGGATTGAGTTTGGTGTTGCGCTCGGTTTTGTCGGCCTGTCTGTATTTGCGCTGCAGTTTCTATTTTCCGGCCGGTTCAAACAAATAGCGCCGGTTTTTGGCAATGACAACATACTCAATTTCCACCGGCAGATAGGCATCGTTGCTTTTCTATTAATTCTGGCCCACCCGGTAACCCTGCTGATTGCCGACCCCTCATTCATATCCTATTTCGACCCCACGGATAACTTCTTCCGGGCCGTGGCGCTGAGCTTCGTAACCGCAGCCATTTTCCTGATTACTGTTACCAGTATCTGGCGCATTAATTTCGGCCTGCAGTATGAACACTGGCGCATGATTCACGGGCTGCTGGCGCTTGCCATAGTATTTATTGGAACCGTACACGCTATACAGGTTGGCCATTATCTGGAACCGCTCTGGAAGAAAATAGCTGTGGGAGTTCTCATGGCTTCGATGATGTACCTGGTGGTTCATACCCGTTTTGTGCGTCCGTGGCTTAACAGGAAAAAGCCATACCGTATTACCAGCGTAACTGAGGAGTTGGGAGATTCATGGACCATTAATCTGGAGCCTATATATCACGAAAGAATGAAGTTCAAACCGGGTCAGTTTGCGTGGATAACCATAGGCCCTACTCCATTTTCACTTCAGCAGCATCCCTTCACATTTTCTTCCAGCCCCCGCTCCGATTTAATTTCCTTTACTGCAAAAGGCGACGGGGATTTCACCGTAAGATGGAAACAATTTGAAGTTGGAACCCATGCCTATCTGGAAGGCCCTTTCGGGTCTTTTGTGCCCGAACCGGACGCAAACCTGTTTCTGATTATGGGTGGAATCGGAATCACCCCTGCAATGAGTATGCTGCGCACTATGTGTATTGATAAGGACCCACGAAAGGCCGTACTTATTTACGCCAATGAATCGTATGATGACATCACCTTTCGCGACGAACTGGATGAGATGGCCCAAAAAATAGACCTCGAGATTGTACACGTACTCGACAAGCCGGATGACGACTGGGAGGGTGAAGAGGGCCTCATCACCAAAGAGCTTTTGAAAAAATATTTCCCTGAGAACCCACATGAGTTCATGTATTTCCTTTGTGGACCTGCACCAATGATGGACATGGCAGGCATCGCCCTGCACGATCTCGGTATCGCCTGGAATTACATTTATATGGAGCGATTTCAGATTGTGTAAATAAAAAGTAACTCAGCATATCAGTACTATTTTTATGAATGAACTCGAAAAGAACCAAAAATTATTTCATAAAGTAATCCGGCGCAGCGCAGATTTAATTGCTATAGCGCTTGTGCTTGTGAGCTTTGTATTTGCACTCCGCGGATTTTTTATTCCATCTCATATGATGCTGATTATAATCGTATTTCTTGCCCTTACCGGCATCGTTCTCACAATCTATAAGAACTACCTGCGCGGCCCGCGTGGCGATGTTGAACCAGCAGAGCCGGCCGAACACCGCCCGATTGAGCACATTAAAAGCATGCTGTTTCTCGAAATTCCCATCGAGTTTATCGCTATGGGCTATTTTGTGCTTATCGGGCTGCTTTACACCATTTTTCTACTAACGGGCGCGGTGGTTCCTCAACTCGATCTCGCTGCCATTCTATTGTCTGGATTGATAGCTTTTCTGCTTCTTTTTAAGTGGATTATGTCGCTGGGAATAACCATGAAGTACAACTGGCGCATGTTCACCTTTTTTATCATAACCCTCTGTATAACCACCGCACTGCTGATACTTCGCCCTGATGCCATCTCAACCGGCATGCTTCAGGAAGCTTTCCGGTACACTTTCACAGCTCATCTTCTCGGTTTGGTGCTCGGTCTGGGCGGTGCTATCATCATGGACCTGATGATTTTCCACTTTCTCGGCAACTTTTCTATTTCCAACCGGGAAGCCGTTATCATGCACCTTGTTTCTCAGATGATTATACTCGGGCTTGCCATACTTATCGTGAGCGGTTTTGCCCTCATGTATACTGATTTAGACTCCTATCTGAGCAACCCAAGGTTCCTTATGAAAATGACCGCTGTGGGAGTGGTTACCATCAACGGAATAGTGCTTAACCTGTATGTAGCTCCTAAGATGGAGCTCATTTCCCTGCGTAAAGAGGACCGGAATAAAAATCAGACGCTGGTAACCGTCAGTTTTATAGTGGGGGCCGTTTCGGCAGTTTCATGGTTCTCAGTCTTCTTTCTCGCCACTATTCACGTGCTCGAAAGCTTTACCTATTTCACGATGCTTCTGATTTATATCATTCTGCTGATGAGCGCAGTCGGCGGCGGCCTGTTCACAAAATGGAACTTCGAAAGAAAAGCCGTCGAAGAATCTGAGTAGAGCTTCCAGTCTGGTTCATAATCCGGAAGGACGCAGATTCGCACAGATTATACACGGATTTTCGCAGATTATTTGTCCGTTATATTCGACAAACAATCTGATATTTTAAACGATCTTCGACCAATTTAAAATTCAACACTCAAAATTTAAAATTACTCTGCCTCCTACTTCACCAAAGTCATGCTGCGCGAAAGTCTCGCTGAGGGCGTCTCAATCCGGTACAGATAAACGCCCGAGCTGAACTGCGCCGCATCCCAGCTGATGCTGTGCGAACCGGCCGTGCGGACTTCATCTGTGAGCACCGCAATCTGGCGCCCAAGCATATCATATACCGTCAGCCGAACGTGCTCCGTATCGGAAAGGGTGAAGCGAATGGTCGTTGTCGGGTTAAACGGATTGGGATAGTTCTGCTCCAGCGAAACCGAGGCCGGAAGCTCAGTTACTGGCTCAGTAGAAGTTTCTGTTTCTTCCGTGCCGTATAGGGTGATGTCATCGAGGCGGTATTGAAATCCGCTGTTTTTCGAAAACCGCAGGCTGAGATTTGCCACAGACGGAATGCCGGTATCCGAAATATTGAAGAACGTCCACTGGCCTGGTGTGATAGAAGCGCTGTACTCCACTTCTGACCAGCTGGCCCCCTCATCAACGCTGTATTCTACAAGAAAAGATTCTGTGTCGCCGGTATGAGCGCCAAACTCCAGACCAATGTCTGTGAAGTCTGAAGCATCAATTCCGCTGATGGTGATAAAACGCTGGCCTAGATTCATGAACACCAAACCGTTTCCGCTGGCGCCCGCGTAGCCCTCAGAAGGAATCGAGCTTCTGATGTCTCCATTTCCTTCGAAAGTCAAATCCGGGTTATCGAAGGTGTAGTCCTCAATTTGGGTTGTGGAAGACGGTTCTCCGAAGGTTTCTGTAAAGACAATATCGCGATCGATCGGTTCTGGCGTCCAGTCGTCGTCCGGGAAGTAGGCCCGCCGAACAAGGCTGGTATCGGCAATAAACGGATTCACATTTCCCTGCCAGTCGGCAATCTGATTGGTACGCTCAAGCTCATACTCACTTACATGATCTGCATTATGCCAGCTTCGGAGAGCTTCATCCATCGAGCTGAAGTAATTCGGATCCTGTGCATCGGCCTCGCTACGGTAAATAGTATAGAAGTAAAACATGCCGCGGGCAATATCACCCTGCGTATCTTTTTTAACTTCAAAGCGGACATCACCGGAAAGAATAAGTTTACTGTATTCATCACGGACTTCCACAGGCGGAGGCGTAGTGGTAAAAATAAGGCTGCCTTCATCTCTGTTGACTTTGTTGTACCAGCGGTCTACGTCTTCATCGGGTATATCCCCAAATTTATCGTTACCGCGGTCTGCATTTACGCGAACCTCTGTAGAGTAAAGACTGTGCAGATCACTGAACGCCGGCTCATTATTGGCACCTTTCGAACGTGGCCAGATATGCTCTGCATTAATTCCGTTTCCGCCCTGGAAGGCTTGCTCTCGAGGATTTGTGGAATTCGGATCGACAGGAACTTCAAAATAGGTGTAGATACAAACCACCATGCCGTCGAAGTTATCCAGAATGGTGTACATCCGATCTCTTGCGGTATTGTATCCCAGCGTGGAATTTGGGGTGTAGTTTGCTCTCAGGTATTCCAGCAGCGGTTCGCCCT
>PWID01000140.1 GCA_003555145.1 Balneolia bacterium
GCTTTGCTATTGTAGCTGGCGATGATGAACTTAAGTCGGGCAGTTTCAACTTTCGCGACATGAGCGACAGCACCGAAACGCCAAAAACGCTGGCCGAAATTCTGGACATCCTTCGATAGTTAAGCTTCAGTAAAAGCACCTTTTATTTAACACACTTGCTATGTTCCGCAAAATACTGATTATCACCGCCCTGGTTATCGTACTGCTACTGGTGCTCAACCTGCTGGTTTCCAGCATGGTAACGCGCTCCATTAACGAGGGGCTGCGCGATATTGTGATTGAGCAGGATGATACCACCTTCGTCGAAATCAGTTTTGATGAAACCAACGTAAATACGCTTTCATCCAGCTTCACCATCAACGGACTGCGTTTGTACAATACGGGCAATGAAAACGAGACGACCATCGGTCACCTTGCGGTTAATTTGTCGTACCGCGACTTCTTTGCTCTCATCCTGCCGCGCTCGGAAGGTGAACCGCCCGTGATTCGTCGCGGCCAGCTTCGGATGAGCGACTTCGAATTCATCAGCGGCAGTTCGGGCCCCGGCTACCGTTTTGACCTGCTTATGACACGCATAGACGGCAACCTCAACGAGCTGGTTCGCGCTTTTGATACCGGATTTGCTATTCCGCCAAGGCATTCTCAGGAGGTCGAGGCCGAAGTGCTTCGCTTTCAGTATTTCTACACCTTCAGCAACGAGACGCTCGGGATTTCAAGAGACTTCCCCATGCCTGAAATCGAGCGGTTCTACATTCAGGGGACGTACAGCCCGGGCGATGACATTTTTAACGTATCCAGCATGAGCGTGGAGCTTGATCAGCTCATGCTACGCGCTGACGCTTCCCTGGAGCACATATCGTCCTTTTCGCGACACCTTGCCTCTGTTGATTCAGGAAACGAGCAGCCACAGCCATTCCTCAGTTTAAACGCCAGAGCAGAGCCAAAAACCACTCTGCTCGAAGTTGGTGAAGGCGGCGGCGGTCTTCATTTCGACAAAATGAATGTAACCTATGCCGGACCGTTTTTTGAAGGCGTGGAAATGCGCGACATATTTTTCACCGATGGCGCCGAGATTTCGCTGGCTGCGGAGAACTTCACCTTTTTTATGCCGCGCGTTTTTATTGAAACCTACGGAGCAATGTTCGGTTTTCTGGGCATTCCGTCAGACTCGTTCTTTTTACCTGGTTTAAGAAGCAGCTTCAGCGTAGACGGCAATCAGGCCATCATAGAGAACTTTGCCCTGGAAAACCCCTTTGCAACCGTTGAGGTTAAGGGGCGTCTTACCTTGGGATCAGATGATATTGCGCTAGCTCGCTGGGAAGGTGCAGCCGTAAACATTACCCCGCGCACGGATCAAAGCCGGGAGTTTATACGTTCGGTATCCTCGTTTTTCAATCTCCGGCTTCAGCAGGAAGACGACACCTACATCATTCCGCTAACCGGCACGCTCGGTGAACCCAGACTTGAGGGCATCAGCCGGGATTAGTCTCATTTCGCTGCAAAACAATCTTCGTATACTCAATTGCTTGTTTCCGGTGTTTTAGACTCGTCCTTACCTTTCGAATGGTAGGCATGAAACGACTCAAGCCCTTCTTTACCCATGTAACGGCTTAGAATATTCTGGTCTGTTTTTCTGAGGTCAACCAGAATGAGTCCGTCGAGCGCATCTGCAAAATCGGGGTCAACGTTAAAACCGAGGAGTTTTCCGCCAAGCTTCAGATACTGTTTTAGCAAAATCGGAACCCCCTTTGCATCGGATTCGATGTTGGAAATAACGTCTGAAACGTCATCAATATCAATCAGTCCGTGGTTGTTTTTAGCCGGCTGCCAGCCTTCTTTTTTGGGTGTTTTGAACGGTGTTTTAGGTTTTACCTGGCGTGCCATATCGGGCAGATAGTTCGAAACGGTTAGAAACTTGACCATCAGATTTCGTGAACTCGTTTCATAATCGTTGGATATACTAACCGGCCCAAATAGAATTTTGTACTTAGGATATTTCACCACGTAATGCCCAATTCCCTTCCACAGAAGAAGAAGAGGTGCAAATGAGCGCTGGTACTTCGGGCTCACAAACGAGCGGCCCATCTCCAGCGCAGGGCTTATCTGCTCCAGAAGAGATGTTTTCATGTCGAACAAGGTAGTGGTGTAAAGACCCTGCTTGCCCTTCATCTTTAAAATATTATCGGTACGTCCAAGCCTGTATGCTCCCACAAGCTCCTGCTTTTCACGTTGCCAAACGAACATATGCATGTAATGCTCGTCGTAGCTGTCTAAATCGATAGACTTCCCTGTTCCTTCATCCGTAGCCCGGAATGAGATTTCCCGTAGACGGCCAATTTCGCGAATAACATTCGGAATCTGTCTGTAGGCAGCGTAATAAACGTCGTATTCGTTGTTGGAAAGCAACAGCTGCCCCTTATCAAGACCTTCCAGATCTTTCAGCAAGTCTTCCTGTGGTACAGCATCAATTACCGGCTCATACTTTTGTTTTGCCTGTTCAGATACTGTTTTCTTTGAAGTTGAAAAATCAGCTTCTTCATCTATAATACTTTGGAGCAGGTAGGTACGCTGGCGCAGATAGCGGGTAAGTTCGGTGGTGCTGGCAAATCCCTTGAGTTTGGAATAAGGAATCATTTTACCAATGCGCACCTTTATGGTTGTATTGCGCTTATTGCTGAACTGTCGCGGCAATAAAAGCGTACGAAGACGCGGATGAATCAGCCCTGCCGTTTGAAAAGCCGGACCATTATGCCCACAAAAGAATACCGGTACAACAGGTGACTCTGTTTTCTGAATAATGCGTGTAATGCTCTCTTTCCATTCTGGATCCCGTACTGTTTTATCTCCCCATTTACGATGAGAAACCGTGCCTGATGGGAAGACACCCAGAGCACCACCCTCATTTAGCAACGAGATTGTGCCCTTCATGGCCTTAAGGTTTTCCCGGGCCGCGTCTCTGGATTCGAACGGATTAACAAAAAGAAACAAATCTCTGAGCTCCGGGATACGCTCGAGCATATAATTAGCCATAATTTTGCAATCAGGCCGAACTCTTTGAAGCAGGGAACCAAGTATCACGCCTTCAATACCGCCAAACGGATGATTACTCACAATTACCACTTTCCCATTCTCTGGAATTCGTTTCAACTCTTCTTCGTCGAATTCCAGATTAATGTTCATAGACTCGATCAGCTTGGTGCTGAATTGTGCATCTCCGGCAACAGCCTTTGCATCGCTGTGGATTTTGTTCAGTCCTTTAAAGTTCAGAATAGTTTCGAGAGGGCGCTTGAGTATACCTAATGCCGCCCTGCCCAAAAGACCTTTTGGCTTCTGATCCAGTTCAAATATTTTTTTAGACTCTTTTGAGTTACCCGCCATATATTACTATGATTCAAAGCTTTAGTTAAGACGACAGAAATCGGGAACGCAGGTTAGCGTCTCCCGTTTATAATTAGTGAATTTGTTTTATACCACAATCTGCATCCAAGTCGCACAATAAGTATATTTGAGCAAATTTAAAATTAGTTTCGCAAATATAGCTGGCCGGACTTATAATACCAAAGTTCAGCACAAGGCTTTAACTATCGATAATACCATGCACGACCTTTGTGGTTTAAAACGTTTAACTGTTACGGAAGCGTATAATCAGTCCGGACAGAAATTCATTCATCTGAGCTGCAATCAGAATCAGCTGGCTTCAGCCGGAAATACCGGCGAAAGGCCCGATGAGTATGCAGAAACGCTCGAGCAAACCCGCGAAAAGATAGATGAACCGCGTCAATATATAGTTTATCTCATTAACGACGACTACACCACATTCGAATTTGTGGTACAGGTTCTCGTAACCATTTTTAAGAAAAGTATAGAACAAGCAGTGAAAATAACCAACGACGTTCATCATAAAGGAAAAGGTGCCTGCGGTATTTATTCCAAGCAGATAGCAGAAACAAAAATTGCACTAGTGGAAGACGCAAGCTCAAGCGCTGGTTTCCCGCTCAAGTGTGATATGGAGGAAGCCTGAAATGATTAACAAAAAACTCGACAGCGCCCTCAAAAACACCTTCATGATTGCCAAGACGCATAAACATGCCTTCGTGTGTCTGGAGCATCTTTTACAGGCAATTATCCAGGAAGATGAAGGCCAGCGCATTCTTCGCAGCTGCGGCACAGACCTCGATCAGCTCAATAAAGACATAAATGAATTTTATACAAAACTGGAACGTATCGAAGATGACGACGACGACCCGGTTCACACTGTAAGTTTCAAACGTGCACTTCACAAAGCGCTCGTCCACGCCCGTTCTGCCGATAAGGCTGAAGTTACAATCGGCGACATACTTGTTATGATGTTCGATGAGGAAGACAGCCATGCCTGTTTTTTCCTGAAACGTCAGGGCGTAAATCGCATAGACATACTGAACTTTATCTCCCACGGCATTTCCAAGCCTGGATTTGAATCGGATGATGCTCCCTTCGAGCCCGCATCGGAAGCAGCAGGTGGCGATACAGATCCCGAAGCCGGCGAAAACGCAGCCTCATCCGGCAAAAAAAGCATGCTCGAACAGTTTACCGAAAACTGGACAGATATGGCGCGGGATGGCAAATTCGACACCGTAATAGGCCGCGATCTTGAAATCCAGCGTACCATCGAAATTCTGTGCCGCAGGTATAAAAATAACCCGCTGTATGTAGGTGATCCCGGCGTGGGTAAAACCGCAATTACCAAAGGCCTTGCACAGCGAATTGTGAATGATCTTGTTCCGGATCGCCTGAAAGGTTTCACCATATATGCGCTGGATCTTGGCAACCTTATTGCCGGAACGCGCTATCGGGGTGATTTCGAAGCCCGCTTGAAAGGGGTCCTGAAAGCATTACAGCAAAAAGATGACGTCATTCTGTTTATAGACGAAATCCATACTATAGTCGGAGCGGGAGCTGCCGGATCCAGTACCATGGATGCTGCCAATATGCTGAAACCTCTGCTGGCCGACGGAAGCATTAAATGCATCGGGGCCACAACTTACGAGGAGCATAAGAACGCATTTGAAAAAGATCGTGCACTTTCACGCCGCTTTCAGAAAATCGATATTATAGAGCCGGATGAAGACACCACCATCACTATTCTGGAGGGCCTGAAAGAAACTTTTGAAACCCATCACGGTATTAAATATCAGCCAAGCGCCATTCAGGCGATGGTAAAGCTTACTGCCAAACACATGAACGAACGGCGCCTTCCGGACAAAGCCGTAGATATTATGGATGAAGCAGGCGCGCAGGTATCTCTTAATCATCCGGATCGTAAAACCGTAACCTCCCGCGATGTTGAAATCCTGATTTCGAAAATTACGCGTATTCCGCTACAGTCGATTTCTTCTGAGGAAAAAGAAAACCTCAAAGATCTTGAAGGACAGCTTAGCAGTAAAGTATTTGGGCAGGAAAAAGCTGTGCATGCGTTGGTTACATCTATTAAACGGCACAGGGCCGGCTTGGGACATGAACACAAACCCATTGGCTCATTCCTGTTCAGTGGCCCGACCGGTGTTGGTAAAACGGAGCTGTGCCGTGTGCTTTCATCCCAGCTTGGTATAGAGCTGGTACGATTCGACATGAGCGAGTACATGGAGAAACACACCGTTTCCCGGCTAATTGGTGCGCCCGCCGGATACGTCGGATACGAACAGGGAGGGTTGCTTACCGAGGCTGTTCGCAAAAACCCCAACGTAGTTTTATTACTCGATGAAATTGAAAAAGCCCATGCCGATCTGTTTAATATTTTACTGCAGATTATGGACTACGCTACGCTTACAGACAATACCGGCCGTAAGACAGATTTCAGAAACGTAATTCTGGTGATGACTTCCAACCTCGGATCGCGCGAGATGTCTTCAGCCGGTATCGGTTTTGCAGGAATATCCGGTGAAATGAAGGGCAACCCAATGAAAGCAATCCAGCAGCATTTCACGCCTGAATTTCGAAACCGCCTGGATGATGTCATTATCTTTAATCGTCTTGATGAAAAAGTAATACAAAAGATTGCATTAAGACAGCTCGACGACCTGAAGACCTCCCTTATTCAGCAAAAAGTTATTCTTGAAACAAGCGATGAAGTAATAAGCTGGCTGGCTGTAAAAGGCTATGAACCTGCTTTTGGCGCCCGGCCAATGAACCGGCTTATTCAGGAAAAAATTAAGGATCCCCTGGTTGATGAAATTCTTTTCGGTAATCTGCAAAACGGCGGTACCGTTACCATGGGTGTTGAAAAAGACGAGCTGACTTTTACCTTTAGCTAACAAACTCCTTTCGGCATTTTTACATTTTCTTATCTGCGGGCACATGCATAGTACAGCTGAATAATTCTATTTGACTGCTGGCGAACCTTTATACCAAAATGAAGGTTTACACGTTTTATAAAGATTACAAATATTGACATCCCGCATGTCTTTATACATAAGCCCCTAATTTCTGCCACGTACTACTTCCCTGCTATGAAAAAGCTCATCATCTCATTCGTTTTTACAGGCCTGCTTATTGCTGGTTCAATTTTCATGCTGCATAACAACATAGATGAGTTGTTTAATCCTCCGCTGTTATCCGAGGAAGTTAATACCGAGGTCTTTTCAGATGAAGAAATTGAAAAGCTTAATAATTATGAAAGTGAACTTTACCAGAGATTAGGCTCAACTAAAGATTCTGCTGAGTACAATCACTATTTCACCTATTTCGAAATTCCGGATTCTGTTAAATACACTCATGAGTTCACCTTTTACCTTCTGGAATTCAGAGATATAAAGGAAATTCACGCGCTCGGAATTAGCGATGATAATCATTCTTTTGTAGCGGCACGCAGTCTGAACAACAGCTTTTTAAATGATCGTAATCTGTAGTAATTATCTGAATTCTACACTTTCCCTAAAATAAAGAACGCCCGTGGTTTTCAAGTCACGGGCGTTTTTTTATCAATCAACCAAAAGGTACTGCTGTTCCATCAAGATTTTAATTATTTCACGAGCATCATTTTACGGGTAAAAGTCTGATTTCCGGCCGTCATGCGAATAAGATACACCCCACTGGTAAGGCGACTTGCATCGAATGGCTGCACGTGGCTGCCGGCCCTGGTTTCCTGGCGGTTAACCAATAACGCTACCCGCTGACCGAGAATATTAACCACTTCTATTGTTACAGTAGCGCTTTCGCTCAGGTCGTAGGCGATATTTGTAGTTGGATTAAACGGGTTCGGATAATTCTGCTGAAGAGCTGTTTGAACCGGCAGTTCAGTTCCACCTGCAGAAGTACCGCTGTCTACAGTTATATCGAAGTCTACTTCTTCGACTGTACGTGCCACTCCACCGGCATCTATATACGAAAGGCGCTTGAGCACAATCTGTGCAGAAGAGGTCCAGTTTAGTAAGGCTGAGAGCTCAAAAGTAAAAAGGTCGGATGCCGTTTCCGGTTCGGTTAATCCCTTATGAGCACGCGCTCCTGACACTTTTTGATCTCCGGATTTGTTGAACTCAATAAGACTGTTGGCGGCTTCCCAGCCTGAAGCCCAGTCGCCCATCACAGGAGTTGAGATAGCAATTGCCTCTCCTTCCACATCTTCGGCTTCAAATGCAAAAGACAAGCCCTGCAGCTGTATAACCTGAGAAGCGGAAAGAGTGATGGTGGCCGTATCTCCCTCATTTAGCACAGGGACATTTATCACTATAACCGGATCAGTATTAAGTACGGCATTTCCATGAGTTTCCCCAAAGTTTAGGCCAATTGCGAGCAAATCAGTCTGATTTATGAGACCACTTCCATCTGTATCAGCATAGGTAGCTGCAACAGGACTCCATGGTTCTGATTCCTGAGCGGCCCATTCGGTTGTGGGATTCGCACGAGCAGGCCCGGTCTGGTTCCAGTATATACCAAGAGGCAGGACGTCTTCTTCATTCACAACACCGTCGTTATTGGTATCACCAGGCCAGACGATCACAAATTCAGGATCATCAGCCCCTTCATTATTATTAAAAAATACAAGCGGCAGAGTCTGCGCAGCATCGGCTTCACCAAGAGCAAAAGAACGGTTAAGGTTTGGGTCTTCTTCCAACAGCTCCCAGCCTCCGTTTGGAAGTTCACGGCCGTCTCCGGCTTCGATGAAGAATTTGTATTCCTGCGTGCTGCCAGCCGGTCCGGATACCTCAATCTCGGCTTCAAAGATGTCATCGCCTGAAAGCGTGAGCGGGTTATCGAGTGAAAACCCGTTGAAGCCACCCCGAACGTAAACCATATCGTTCAAACTCACATCGAAGTTACCCAATTCGGCTTGTACGCTCATATCAACTGAAAACGTTACCAGTCGGCTGTCTTCTAGATCAGGCTCTGAGTCGTACCACTGTGTACCATCGTACCACCCATCTGTGTTACGAACAAGATCATCAGTCTGCTCACCTTCTCCATTATTAAATATCACCCGATTGAAATTCACTGGAATATCGTAGCTATACCATACAGAGCCCTCATCCGGAATATTCATAGCCTCGCCAGGCCAGGGTTGATAAATTACTCCATTGTCTGATTCGAATGCATACGCATTAACCGCGACCCAGTCCTGCGGGTTGTTGTAGAAAACGGTGAACGTCTCGCTGGCAGGAACAACAACGGTGATAGATTCATCCACAATTAGTGTAAGCGGAGCACCGGCTGTATCTCTTAAATCTGCGTTCGAAATAGTAAATTCGGCTTCACCGGAGGTAGCATTAGCCAGCGTCTCAAAATTGATCGTAACGACCGAGCCTGGACCTTCGCCGCTGCCGGAGGTTCGTACTACGCTTGCCCCAATGGTTGATGCTGCAACTTCACTGGCAATTTGAAGCGGGTTTTCTCCTAAAAGCTCCCCGGCCGTAACCCCGCTGAAAGCAAAACGGGTTTCATCATAAGCTATTTCGAGCCCGTAATAATAAAGGGCTGAAGCCTGTTCTGTTGTAAAGGTGATGCTGAACATTTCACCAGGAGCAGGTGAAGGGTTACTTAACTCAATATCAAAATTGGTTTGAGCCATTGTTATTGTAGCCATTGTTGCACAAAGCAAAGCTACAGCAGTAAGCATCGTAATATTTTTAGTCATAAATCTTTGAGTAGGTCAACTTTTATCCCCGGAGATCTTCCGCGGTGGCATCTTTAAGCACTCATGGAAGCGCTTACATTCTTAAAATAAAAAAAATACCCGTATTTCCTTCAAAAAAATGACTCTCAAGCAGTCTCATTTATGACACCCCCCTTAAAATAACTATTTAGCACTGTCTGCCAGATAAAACACAAACGCTGTTGCTACCCTTAAATCGTATTTTCAATTCGGGTTAAGCGCTTTCTTTCGCTCAACTTCAAATTCTTCACTAAACATGCGGGCAAATTCGGCCGGGTTACCCATTCTTACCGCGTCTGAGGCCACGCCTATGCGAACGCTGTCGTCGTAGCTAATGAGACTGATCCCAAGGCCAAGCCGGCCCGATTTAGGAACCCAGAACATGATGTCTTCCATCTCACTGCCGGCAAGATATAGTTTTCTTTTAGGGCCGGGCACATTGGTAATAACGGCGGTACATTTCCGGCTGAGAAATGCAATTACGTTTTGTTCGACCAAAAGCGGCATTTTGCCCAATAAACTTAGCACGCCAAAAGCAACTATGGCTTCGCCGGAAGCTTTAATCTCGTTCATATCTTTTTGAATAATCCGAAGACGTTCTTCAGAATCCTCAATTCCGACCGGAAGTTTGGAGAAAATGAGCCCGAATTTGTTTCCCACCGAGGATGTATCCGATTCAGTGCGAAGGTTTACTGGCATAGTAATGCCCGTTGTTGCGCTGTTATTGAGCTCTCTCTCCTGTTCGCTTAAATAACGACGGAGTGCCCCACAGGTAATCCAAAGCATTATATCGTTAATGGTAACCCTGTGCATAGCCGCTAAATCTTTAACCGACTGCAGCGGTATGGATTCCGACCATGCTGCCCTTTTATGTTGCTGTAAGCCCCCCTTAAGACCTGTGGGTGTATCCGAAGGCATCATTACAAATTTGTACAGGGCACGAAATATGCGGGCCGAATCTTCTCCGATTTTTGCCAGAAACCCACGCTTTCTGAACGATTCTTTACGCTTTTTGGGCTGATATTCCAGATGTGGCTGGAAAAACTCTCCATTCGGGCTTACCGTTGCGAGAGATAAAAGAATGCGCACAAGTGCAATTCCATCTGCCATGCAATGGTGGAGCTTAGCCACCAATGTACAGCTACCGTTCGATGTTACCAGATGCATTTCCCATAGTGGCTTGGTAAAGTCGAGGGGATGACTCATAACATGGCTCACATAATCCTGTATAGTATCAAAACGCGGATCTTCATCGATCGAAACGTTTTTAACATGATGGCTAAGGTCAGGTTGGCGTACGGTTTCCCAAATCGGGATAGTATCCCGGTTTACAACCCTTTGAGTAAAGCGGTTGTAAATGAGCAGCCGTTTCTGGAGCAGCTTTTTAAGCGTTTCAAAATCCGGAGCAGGCTGCAGTTTAAGCATACCTGTAATCACCATCTGATTAGAATCCTGCTCCATACGCAGCCAGGCGGAATCCGCCCCCGACATTACCTCGGTCTCTAAGTGTGCTGCTGAATGTGTTTTAGAATTCACTACTGTATGAACGTTTGGCTCTGCATAATCGCTTTTTTAATCCAATATAAAGCTGCTTGTAACGCAAGTTGCGAAAAAAGCATCATTAAAAGAAAAAAGCTTTACTGATGCAACGATTACAGTTTGCGAATCATGATCATTGAAGCATCATCCTTGAGATCAACCACGCCCGATTTTCTGATAAATGCATTCATTACGGAATCTAAGTCGAATTCTTCTCTGGTGAAGGAGGCTTCCACAGCATCCTTTAGCATTTCAAAGCTATCGGCTTTGTCTTTTTTAGACAACGACTTTGATAAACCGTCTGAAAACGACAAAATTGCATCACCCTTTTCAAGTTTAAAGTTTACCTCAGAAAAGGTGCTTTCGGGTCTGTCTCCAAGCGATTCTTTTGCGTCGGGCTGTATATCGATTACCTGCTGGGTAAGAGCACGGTAAAGAATGAGCGGATACCTTAGCGTGTTGCTTACGCTGAGGTTTCCTTTTTTTGGCTCCAGAAGCATCAAAGCCAGTGTACAGGAGTTTTGGCTGACCTGTTCGTCGTTATAAACCATACTGTTCAGCTTGTTCATTATCGCAGAAGGGGTAATCTCGCTCCCGTTGCTATTTGCTGAAGTAAAGGACCTTATGGAAGAACGTACGTAAGCAGCATAGGCCTGAGCATAAACCCAGGCTTCCCATCTTTTTCCGGAAACGTCTCCAACTGCCGCAAGCACATTATCACCAATTTTGGCAAAATCGATAAACTCTCCGCCAGGTATACCCTCGTCATTTTTTTGGTAGGTTGAAATCTGGTAACCAGTTGTTTCCGGGGCAACTTTATTGCCTCTAAGAGCTGCAGTTGCCTTTGTTGCTTCGGCTATTTGCCCCATTAATTTACTCTGTGCCTGCTCTCGTTTGCGCAGTACGTTCTGAAGTTTATTAACAACTACAAGAGCTCCGTCAGTTTTCGGGATGAAATCATCAGCATCCAGACCGATTCCTTTAATAATGTTGTTTTCGTTGTTATAAGCCGATAAAAACAAAAAGGGGATTTCGTAAAGATCCTCATTCATTTTAAGAATCTCACGAAATTCAAATCCGTCCAGCTCAGGCATCATAATGTCGCTTACAATGGCATCTGGCTTTACTTTGCTGAGCACTTCCAGCGCATCCTTACCGTTGTTAGCATTCAGCACCTCAAATCCAGCTTTTTTGAGGGCAAATCCAAACAAAGTTTGCATAGACATCTCGTCTTCTACAAGCAAAACGGTTTGGTTTTTCTTAGTCATAAGAATCGAATTAAATGGGAATGTGATAACGTATTCTGAATAGTCAGCGGAGTCGTACTTGTTTTTAAGTAATAGGTTGTTGCGGATGAATTCCGAAAATTGTGCCGCGGCACATAGAGAACTTGAGCTCTAATAAACAAAAGGCATAAAAATGACCTCATTGCATTTTCAAGCTCTTTTAACAAAGTCCCCGAACAGCTGTTGCCTACAAAAGTGAGTATATTGAAATATTTCAAAATGATGCGAGAATTTTTGACTGAACAAGCAGTTTAGCTTTAACACAAACAGAGGCATATACTTTAATTGTCATTGCCGTTATCTTCATAATATAACGGTAAGCATCTGTTATTAGATAACTTGTGATTCATCCCTCTTAGTCAGATATAATTCTATTAGTACCCTATTATATTAGCTTTATTGCAATTGATTTGCAACCATAATACTTTCTTTGTAGTTATTTCTATAAAGATGGCTAAATATGTGCCATTAAGCAGACTTTAATCTATTAAACATCAAAGGGAAACATGTCAGACATGCAAAATTCAGACGTCGAAAAACAAGCTCTGGAACACGGAATATCGCAAACTGAGCTGGAACGGCAGCTAAAGCTATTTCAAAATGGAATCCCCAATTTAGTACTCGAGAAGCCTGCTCTGGTTCAGGATGGTATTCTCCAATGCGATAAAGAACAATTACAACGTTCAACTGAGCTTTACAGGAAGGCGCTGCAGCATTCGGAAATTAAAGTTATGAAGTTTGTACCGGCTTCAGGTGCAGCATCACGCATGTTCAGAGATCTTGAATCCTTGCTTAATAATAATACTGCTATTAACGACTCCACCCTTGATGAGGATAACAACCAGGCTGAGTTTGGAAAAGTCTTTATCAGGAATATCAGATCATTTGCCTTTTGGAGTTCGCTAAAAGACGCACTTTCCAGAAATGACTATGATGCTGAGGAGCTTCTGGAAAAAGGTGAGTACCAACCGTTAATTGAATACACCCTTACTGAAAAAGGACTGAACTATTCGGCCATGCCTAAAGCGCTGATTTATTTCCATAAAAACAGCGGTACAGATGAAGTACGAACTTCACTGGAAGAGCATTTTACAGAGGGCCTCCTATATGCAAAAAACGGGCAGAAACAGGTTAATCTCCACTTTACAGTATCACCGGAATTCGCAGATGCGATCAATGATACAATCAAAAAAATAAAGCAAAAGTATGAATCCAATGGCGTTCGGTTTGAAACGGCACTCTCTTATCAACAGCCTTCGACCGATACTGTCGCAGTAGATGAGAATAATAAGCCTTTTGAAGACGAGAATGGACGCATTCTGTTTCGCCCGGGTGGCCATGGCGCTCTTATAGACAACCTGAATAAACTGAATGCTGATATTGTCTTTATCAAAAATATCGATAACGTCGTGCCCGACACTCTTAAAGAAGATACCGTAAACTGGAAACAAGCCCTGGGAGGAATACTCCTCGACCTGCGGAATCGGGTCTTCGAAATGAGAAAACAAATTCAAAAGCAATCCGCCCCTGCCACGATAAAGGCTTTTGCAACACTTTGTCGTGATGAATTAAACCTCAGCCTGCCTGCTAACTTCGATAGTGAATCAGCCCAAAAACAGTGCCGGATCCTGCTTGAAATTACCGACCGCCCAATGCGGGTGTGCGGAATGGTGAAGAATGAAGGCGAACCTGGTGGTGGCCCATTTTGGGTGAAAAAAGATTCTTATGTAAACAGGCTTCAGATTGTAGAATCCTCACAAATTGATCAATCAAACGAAGAGCAGTTTTCCATTCTAAAACAGTCTACGCATTTTAATCCTGTGGATATCGTTTGCTCACTCACCAACGACGAAGGCGAATCTTTCGATCTGAACGCATATGTAGATGAAGAAACTGCTTTTATAGCCAACAAATCGTATGATGGAAGAAGCCTTAAGGCTCTTGAAAGACCGGGTTTGTGGAATGGTGGTATGGCAGGGTGGATTACTATTTTCGTTGAAGTTCCTGTCAGTACTTTCAACCCGGTAAAAACAGTAAATGATCTGCTTAGGAAAAGTCATCAGGGCTAAAAGCTTAATATCGGTTGACAGCCTGAAAGCCGGATTACGGCGTTTGAAGTCCAGACGCTATGCCGGCTTTCATTTTAATATAAGCCTAAGCGTTTTTAGCAAAGGAACAGATCAATTAAGCGCGTCTTTGTAGATACGAATCATCTGCTCTGCGTCGCTTTCATCACAGGTTATTACGTTTAGAGTCTGTCCGAAGGATTCCCCCAATTTAGCTTTATCAGCTTCAGATGAAGTTATTATCCTATGTGCTCTTTTGATAACCCTGGAGACAACCAGACTTTTGTAAAAGCGGGCTAACCAATTAGAGGAATCAGAATCTCTAAAGGTTAATATTACAGGAATACCTGCATCCAGCGGAGCTGTTCCGCTTGTACAGTGCAGAATATCGAGTTTATGTTTTTGTACGGCTGCCGGAAGCACAACCTGTTCCCAAAATACAGCTGTAACCGATTGAAGTTCAACAACTTTTACAAGTTTCGAAGACGAAAGGCAAACATCCTGCCCCGGTCTTACCAAAATGATAAATTCTAAATCCGTTGCCCCTGTATGCTGAAGTTTCTTAATAAACTCCAAAACGGCAATATCAGACTTTGTTTTATCGCGCTTGAAAATCCCCTGCGCTTCAATTCCGATTCTTTTAATCATTTTCCAAGATGATTTCACTCAAAGCTCGAAAAGTTAAAGCTTTCCTGAATCCTTAAGCTTTTCGATAATTATGGTGTGAAGGTATTCGGGGCGGAATGGTTTTGTGATGAAATCTGAAGTTCCGGCTTCTGAGCATTCAAGTTTCACCTCATCGCTTTCACTCCCCGACAAAATAATGACCGGAACATCATCAAATTTTCGTTCACTTCTGATGTAGCGGGTAAGATCGAGCCCATTCATTATTGGCATATTCAGGTCTGCAATAACTATATCGGGATAGTTAGCATCATCGAGCCAGTTCTTTGCTTCTTTACCGTTGCTTGCAGTTACAACAGAAAAATATTTTTTCAGAAAAAACTCCAGAAGTTTTCTGATACTCAACTCATCATCTACTATAAGGATGGTTATTTGCTGATTTTCAGACATAACTAAGAATTCATCAAAAGGCTATCAACCTGCATCGCTTAGCTGTGTTCGCAGCTCATCATTAGCCATTTTAATTACATCAATCAACTTCACATACAGGCTTTGAATGCCTTCCATATCTTCTTCAGTCTTGGCCTTTAGCTCAATTTCAAGCAGGTAATATTTTTCAGGGTCAATTCCCACATAACCGAGAACAGGCTTCATTTTATGTACTGCTCTGGCTACTTTTTCGAAACTATTCTCATCGATTCCTTCCTTCACCGAACTAAGGTGATCATCCGACTGATCGATGAACAGATTAATCATCTCGTCCATGAATTCTTTATTTCCGTCCGAAACATTACGAAGGTAGGCTAAATCTGTAATTGCCCCATTGCTGTCCGAATTATTGATTATTTTCATCTAAACGTAATCCTTGATTATTCTTGCCCATTGTCTGATTTCACTAAAACAGGTTTAATTCAACCCTGTTTCAATCTGCCACCACCGGGGTTTTAACCCTTTTTTCAGGTCTTAAGATCTGCGCCAATATAGGAATTTTGAAGGCGTTAATTTCCCTTAGTTTTGAAATATTCAGAGCTTGAGCTTATTCTAAGCCTAATGCATGGCGGGCAGATTAATATTCTCCCTTATTTATAATATCTGTATTATAAATATAAGTATTAAAAATAAGAGGTGTGCCTGCTAAAGCACAGAATGTACTAAATTATTAAAGATTTTAATTATCAACGGCTGAAACGTTTCACCAGACTCAAACGGTTCTGCTAACACAATTTTAATTATTACCAGTATACATATGAGTAAAAAAGTAGTTGTTATCGGGAGTGGATTTGGCGGACTTGGAGCTGCTGCCCGACTTCTTACCCGGGGTTTCGATGTGGAGGTTTTCGAAAAGAGAGACAAGCCCGGAGGACGAGCATACGTATATGAAAAAAACGGGTTCAAGTTTGATGGCGGGCCTACCGTAATTACTGCTCCGTTTATGTTCGACGATATTTTTGCTGCGGCTGGCCGTAAACGCGAAGATTATATTAACTTCGTACCCTGCCAACCATTCTACAGGATTTTTAACCACGAAGGCCGCTTTTTCGATTACAACAGCGATGAGGCCTTCACCCTCGAGCAAATTGGCAACTGGAACGAGAAAGACAAGCAAGGCTATCTGGACTTCCTTTCCACTACCAAAGCTATTTTCGACAAAGGCTTCACAGAACTGGCAGATGTTCCTTTTCTGAAGTTTACCGATATGCTAAAAGTTGCTCCGGACCTCATTAAGCTTCAGTCGTATAAGAGCGTCTATAAATACGTTTCCCAGTTTATTGAAAACGACTTCCTGCGCCGATGCTTTTCCTTTCATCCGCTTCTGGTAGGCGGTAACCCATTCGACACAACCTCAATCTATGCAATGATCCATTATCTGGAGCGCGAGTGGGGCGTACATTATGCAATGGGTGGTACAGGTGAAATTGTGAAGGGCATGGTAAACCTGATTGAAGATCTTGGGGGTAAGGTACACCTGAATGCTGAGGTCGATGAAATCATTATCAACAACCGTAAGGCTTCAGGGCTCCGTTTAAAAGACGGCACTGTAGTTGAGGCCGATGCCGTGGTTTCTAACGCAGATGTTCCATTCACCTACCGGAACCTCATTAAATCGGAGCACCGCAAAAAGTACACCAACAAGAAGCTCGATCGTATGCATTACAGCATGTCGCTTTTTGTGATTTACTTTGGCACAAAGAAACGATATCTGGATACCGAGTTGAAGCATCATAACATTATTCTTGGTGAGCGATACAAAGGCTTATTGAAAGATATTTTCGACAAAAAGACGCTCTCTGAAGACTTCTCGCTTTATCTTCATATGCCAACCATTACCGATGATACAATCGCCCCGGAAGGCTGTGAATCGTTTTACGTACTCTCACCGGTTCCTCACCTCGACTCTGGTACCGACTGGACCAAGGCCGCCAAGCCCTACCGTGATGCCATTATGCAGTTCCTCGAGGACAACTATCTGCCCGACCTTCAGGAAAACATCATAGCAGAGCATTACATTGATCCGATTCACTTCGAAAAAGATCTGAACAGCTTTAAGGGTTCCGCCTTTTCAGTTGAGCCACTACTTACTCAGTCGGCATGGTTCAGGCCGCACAACAGAAGTGAAGAGTGCGATAACCTTTATTTCGTAGGTGCCGGTACGCATCCGGGAGCAGGATTGCCGGGCGTGCTTTCATCTTCTAAAATTGCTGAGAAGCTTTTAACCGGCGAGATTGGATAACGAGATTTCGCGAATTGTACACATAAAAAAAGGGCGCTGATAACTCAGCGCCCTTTTTTATTGAACTGTAAATTCGAGGCCGTTTATTTAAACGATGCCTGAAGCTTTTCCCAGTCTTCCAGGAATTTGGCCAGACCGCTATCGGTGAGCGGGTGCTTTAGCAAACCTTCCATTACGCTAAGCGGCATAGTTGCCACGTCAGCACCCAGGCGCGCGCATTCTACAACATGCATCGGGTGGCGAATACTGGCTGCCAGCACTTCGGTCTGAAAACTGTAGTTGGTATAAATGGTTACGATATCTTCGATCAGCTGCATGCCATCGTGAGATATGTCGTCGAGACGGCCAAGGAACGGTGATATATATGATGCACCGGCTTTAGCGGCAATTAGCGCCTGAGTAGAAGAAAAGCAGAGCGTACAGTTAGTTCTGATACCTTCTTCAGAAAAAGTCTTAATTGCTTTTATACCGTCCTTAATGAGGGGAATTTTTACAACTACGTTATCGGCTATACCAGCCAGCCGGCGCCCTTCCTCTACCATTTCTTTATAGGTAGTAGCTACAACCTCGGCAGACACATCCCCTTCTACCATTTCACAGATTTTGGCTACGTGTCCCTCAAAATCTCTTACTCCAACTTTTGCACAAAGTGATGGATTGGTTGTTACACCATCCAATACACCCATTGCTTCAGCTTCTTTTATTTCGTTGAGATCTGCACTGTCAATAAAAAATTTCATATCAGGATTTGATTTCGATTGGTTGATTATTCTCAATTTGCGGGATGCGCAACTTTTTAGGCTATACTTTAGTTTGGTTTTAATATATCAAATTGAGTGGATATATACCGGGTGTAAAATGTTATAAAGCATCTATTATCAGCCGAACAGAAGTGATAGATTTACGTCTAATTCGCTCAAGCATAACTTTTTTTATTAATCTTCCATTTTTCAAACTGTGTACAGACTCCTTCTACCAACTCTACTGATATTTTCGCTATTAGCCTGTTCCCGTAATGGTTCAGACCAGCCCGGCTCAGGATTCGACAGAAGCCAGTTTCAGCGTGGCACCAGCGTTCAGGTAATCGATATTCAGCCCAGCTCTATCTCAGATGTGGTACGCGCTTACGGTAATATTCAGTCTCAGGATCAGGTGCGTATTTCACCTCAAATTTCTGAGCGTGTTAGCCGAATACATGCCGACCTTGGAGATACCGTTCGGGTTGGAACACTGCTTGCCGAGCTGCGTGACGTGAATTTTGTAGATCAGGTTCGCCGCGATGAATCTCAGGTACAGCAGGCCCGTTCTGCCGTGGTTCGCGACAGCCTGGAATTCTCAAGAGCACAGTCGCTTTTTGAACGTGAGCTCGCAAGCAGCTCGGAGCTGGAAAATGCACGCGTAGGCTATCAGAACAGCCTGGCACAATACGAATCGGCAAGGGCTTCTCTCACCCAGAGCCGCGAGAACCTGCAGTTCACCCTGGTACGCTCTCCTGTTGATGGCGTTATTACCAGCAGAAACATCAGCCCCGGAGACCTGGCCTCCACTGGTAACGTGATGTTCGAAATTTCAAACCTTGTAGGTTATGAGATGCGTCTTTTTCTGCCTCTGAACGATCGCCGGAAGGTAAGGCACAACCATGAGGTTAATATCCGCCTTACGGGCGAACAGCACCATTCTGCAAGAGGCATTGTTTCCCGAATCAGCCCCGGCCTCGATCCGGTTACCGGTCTGGCCGAAGTGGTTGTAAGCCTTACCGACACCGAATCTTCCATGCTGCCGGGCAGTCTGGGTGAGGCATCCGTTATCGTACAAACAAATCCGGAGTCCATTGTAGTACCGAGAAACGCACTGGTCGAAAATGTACAGACCATTCTTGACCCCGAGACTAATACTATTCGCATCAATCGTGGCTATAATGCATTTGTTGCCCAGGGCGATTCGATAGCCGTTCTTCGTGAACTTGAGCTCGGTCTGCAGCAGGGTGATCGTATTGAAATTCTTTCCGGTCTTTCGGAAGGTGATCGTCTCATTATTACTGGTCAGGGCGGCCTCGAAAACAATTCACGTATTAATGTTGCCGGAAC
>PWID01000287.1 GCA_003555145.1 Balneolia bacterium
ACATCCGCGGTGGCGGTGAGTACGGACGTCAGTGGCACCTTGCCGGAACGCGCTTAAACAAACAAAACGTGTTTGATGACTTCATCGCAGCCGGCGAATATCTGATCGATAACGGATACACATCCTCTGATAAACTTGCTATTTCCGGCGGCTCAAACGGCGGACTTCTTGTTGGAGCGGTGATGAATCAGCGTCCGGATCTGGCCGGCGTGGCCTTCCCGGCCGTTGGCGTGCTCGACATGCTGCGCTATCATACCTTCACCGCAGGAGCAGGCTGGGCGTTTGATTACGGCACGGCCGAAGATGATGAAGAGATGTTTCAGTATCTGCTGGGCTACTCACCTCTTCACAACATAACGGAAGGCACGGTTTATCCATCAACGATGATCACAACCGCCGATCATGATGACCGCGTGGTTCCGGCCCATTCGTACAAATTTGCGGCTGAGCTTCAGTCGAAGCATGCGGGCGAAAATCCGGTTTTCATTCGTATTGAAACCATGGCGGGTCATGGCGCAGGCCGCTCAACCTCCAGCCTGATTCGCGAACTGGCCGACAAATGGTCGTTTGCCTGGTACGAGATGGGCGTGAATCCGTTTGAATAATTGCACGTAGCCTACAAGCTTTAAAAGGGAATCCGGTCTTTGATCGGGTTCCCTTTTTTTATTAGGTCACGGAGGCATTTGAGGGCTTAGTAGGCCCTTCGGTTTCGGGACTTGTCTGCTTGAAGAGGCACCCGGTGTTTTATTATCGCCCGGGGGTTGCTTGCCGCGGCGTTGATGGCCGGCTTTTGTTACCCGACTCATCTATTGTTATTATTCGATACCATAAACCACGCCCCCCTTCTGCATCCATCCATTCAGGCTGCTCCAGCGGCTGTTCTGTCAAGCGCTCAAACTGACCACTGCGAACCTCTGCGCGTTCTACCAGATAACCGGCAGCGTCATTTGAAGCCGATTCCTCCCATCGGAGCATCACGCCGTCTTCACCAGCAACAACCTGAAGGTTTCTGATTGATGCCGGAGGCGTTGTGTCCCGCAGCTCGATTTCGGCAGGTCCTCCCGCTTCACTTTCATTACCCGATGAGTCAACTGCGGTCACAAAGTAGCTGTAGGTCTGGCCACGAATTACTTCACGGTCGGTTAGGTATCTTTGTGACCGGGCTGTTTCGGATGCCACGGTGTCCTGCTCGCTGTCAACCCGGTAAACGTTGTATGATGTAACGTCACCCGAACCGGATGCCGCCCATCTCAGTCGAACTCGCTCGCCGTCATCCTGATCTGCGCGAAGATTTCCCGGCGGATCGGGCGGCGTGAGATTAGGCACCTGGATTACTGTAAAAACGGTATCGCTTCGAAGTCCCTGACGATTTGCTGAAGCGACGCCAAACTCATAAAACTGACCTTCCGTGAAACCTTCGCCGACCTGTCCTTGGTCGGTAAAGCCAGAACCGGTTACACGCCCGTCGTTGGCTTGTCCGAACGCCCTTTCTCCCTCTTCCGTATACTCTCGCCGAAGAATCACGTAGGTATTGAACAATTCGTCTTCCTCGGCCGGGGTCCAGTTCAGCTCGATGGTTCCCTCATTCTCGTTGTATCGGGCGGCTAGTTCTGAAGGCGGATCGGGATAAACGACTTCAATTACGTTTTCAATGGCAGGATTGCCGTATTCACTTTCTACACCCGTCTCAGATACCGCTACCGCATAGTACTGGAAGTGATAGCCAGGCTCAATGGTATTATCTGTATATACAGGATTCCCTGCATCTATCAACTCGTCGGTGAGGCGCTCCCACTCCTCATTTTCCACATTAAAACGGTCGATGTGATAACCAGCCACAAAGCTTTCGGGACTGACCGCCCATGAAAGCTCAACGACTCCGTCTTCGAAGCTTGAAAAGATTCGGCTGATACTTGACGGCTGACGCATATCCTCCAGCGAAATCACCTCTGGCGCTGAGCGAATCCTGTTATAACTGGTGATGTCTATTGCTTCGACCACAATTTCTGCTTCGTCTGCCTGTATCCGTACGGGAAAACTCGCGCTAAACTCTTCTACGTCAGCCTGTCGAAGTACAGAGTTTCGGTTTACTTTGGTGTAGTCCTCTTCTCCTTTCGGGCGGATGTATATATCGAAACGGATTACGTAATCGTCCGGCCTGTCTGTTTCATCATACCGCCAGCTTATGTGCCCTCGATTGCCCCGGCGCTCAAAGTCCAGAACCCCGGGGATGTGAAGATTCGGAAGTTCTGCGATGGCTTCAACCTCTGCTTCTCTGCCGACTGCTTCACCTCTTCGGTTTACCCATTCAAAACGGTAGGTAACCTGTTCCCCGGGAAGGGGATTCTCATCGATGAATAACTGCCCGAAAGCTTTGGCAATTTCCGGGTATGAAAAAGCCAGCATTGTTCTGTTGAACTCATCTCCTCGCAGCTGAAAATAGACCTCTTCCTGGGTTTCAGCATCCAATGCACCCCGAAGCTGATCGTAACGATTTCCAACCATCCGCCGGAATTCGGATGCATTATCAGCCTGAAAAACCGGACCATCAGGTGTAAGATGTTCTTCTGTTCCGTCATGCTGACGGTATACATGAAAACCCTGCCCCAATTCAGACAGATAATCTACATATACATAAGCCTCACCTTGCGGCGTTTTCATAACAACCATGTCCTGCGCCTGAACCATTTGCGGTAGACAGACCAGCAATGTGGAAGTCAGCAAGGCGAAAACGATGCCTTGCGATTTAGTAAAATTCCTGCGTTCAAATAATTGCATCATCAATTAATGTGTACCTGATTGATTTTTTTGACAGAGCTAAAATTTCTTAGAAAGTCAGATTCAAATTTCCCGGCGGCAGCTCAAACGGCGGCAACGATATTGGTTGTACTCCTTCAGTCACTACCGTTTCCAGTCCGGCAGAGTTTGTAATCCGAATTTTGACCTCCAGGTCTTCGATCTCATATCCAAAGCCAACATAGATATCTCTGTTTATGGAAAACGGTTCGTTCTGCACCGTTTCCAGCTCTTCAATATGTCCCCAGTCCTGCAGCGTCTCAACGGAGCTTCCGCCGTGGTGCAACACCTTCAATTCTACCGAAGATATGCCAGAGACCGGATCCTGTATATTTTCAATTTCGAGATTGAACCAAGGTCCATTTTCGTCTTTAATGCTAACCGTAGGTGACTCCGGAGGTTCAGTATCAATAATAAACGGACCTCTTATTGCAGGCTCTGAGTAGAGACCTGTTTCGCCTACTCCACGGACGCTTATGTAAAAGGGTTCTCCTTCCGGCAGCTGTGAATTAAATGCAATCATAAGCGGCGCATGCGACATATTACCGGGATTCAGAATACCCGTCATTGTGTTATCAAGATCGCCTTCATCCGGCCAGCTGCGAATATCATCCTGCCCCGGCTGGCTGCCAATAGCAAACTGATGTCCGCTAATTCCTGAGGTCGGGCTATACGATCTTCTTGTAATATAGATTTGATGCTGATTCATCCACCGAACAACTTTAATCTCCGGATCATCGGGCTGGACCGGATCTTCAGGATAGCCCAAATAGGAACTTGAGATTTCGCTCACAAGTCCCGCATGGTTAACAGCTCTCAAATGGATATAGGAGTCATCTCTAAAAGAAAAATCTGGGTTACCGTTTTCTCCGCTGATTAGCGTTACCTCGTTGGTATCAGCAATCGCGGCGTATGCTTCGAATTCAGTTTCATCAGCTGTTTCGTTATCCGTAAGTATAAACTCATAATGCTTCAGACCGGATATTTCATCGTTTGATGGTGCCCAGCTGATTTCACCATAAGAGGGCTTTTCGTCTGTAACCGAAAGCATTAACAGCTGATTTGTAGGCGAAATGCTGTATTCGGGCGTGCCTTCGTCGTACTGATTAAGATAATCCATTGGATTCGACCCGGGGAACAGCAGCGGCGGATTTAGCAGTACAAATCCACCATTTCCTGAAGATACCGCTTGCTCCGGCGTGCCGGGTTGCGTTGGTGGCGTATCATCATAGACAACCGGAAACGCTACCTGCATCTCTGCACCCTGGTCATTTTCGTTGAACGCCTGAACACTTATGAAGTAGGGCTGATCAGCATCCATACTCACAATTTGCGTTTGCCCGTTGAGCATTTCTGTCCACTGGCCGGGCACATCGGGATACGGAGTTACATCACCTAAGAGATCGGTTATCTCTCGGACGTCATCTTCACCCGGCTGTGTGCCAATATAATAGTAGTAGTTTGCAACGCTGGACTCCGGCTCGTCTACCAGCGCCCGCAGCTCAATGACTTCGGGACTGGAAGTAAAGTAAGCCTCCGGAGGATCTACAGCGCCCTCCAATCCGCTTGGGTTAAAGGGGTCTTCTATCAGGAAGGTCGAATAATATGCCCTTTCATAAAAATGATCCAACTCTACCAGAACCTCAGCGGGCGGGCTTGTTTCTGAAGGCAGCAGGTTCTGCCCCGAAGAAGTTGAGTTTCCGTTTGACGTTACCGCCATGTCAAACCGGAAGTTTCTCCGAGCCATAACTCCGCCGTTGCTTCTGGCAATGAGTGCTCCGTCTACTTGTCTGGTAGCCTGATCGCTGTCGGGTAGAATTTCGGTCTGGAGATAGCTGTAGTAACGGAAGCTATCAGGATTTCCGATATTCAGAAACGGTCCTGATAGTTCGGGACTCTCGGATTCGAAAGCAGATTCTTTCGTCTGAATGCTGTATGAGGCAATGCCCGACGGGTGCGACGCGCTCCACTGGATATCCGCATAGCTGAAGAAATCCGGATTCGTATGGTTTACATCTGCGCTCACATGGGTTATCTGCGGCGTCTCAAGCTGCGCGAGCGCATTATCTCTGCGCTGAGCAAAATCCTCATAGTTCGGGTCTGCGTCCAGATCAAATCCATGCTCTTCGGCGGCCGCTTCTCTTGTCTCCGTATAATCGGCCAACACCTGATACAGGCTTACCAACATGTTAGACTTCAGATCATAAAAATCGTCAATCAAATTGGAGTTAACCGTCATCATATCTTCAACTGTAGAGCGGAACTCTACCTGCTGAACGCGCAGGCTTTGTGTTATATATTCTGTTTTATCGATTACATACCGTTCACCGCCCAGTGTATGGATATTCACCCACAGATCTTCGGTGTCTTCATGCCATTCATCCTGTATGTGAAACTCTTCACCATCCTCACCCAGGGCGTCGTAGAGCATTTCAGCTTCGGTGTATCCGGAAAAGTTATAAGGTGTACCTAAAGTGGTGGCATCAGTCGAAAGCTGCTCCATAATGCGTACCCGTTCAGCCATCATTTCACGCTCCTGCTGCCAGGTTTCCGGATCTGCTTCCCGGTTCTCGTATGCATCAATCATGTGGCCTACAACTTCGTCTATCGCTGCAGCATTAGACCCACCCTGCTGATAGTCTGCTTTTATCAGCTCAGTTACCCAAATGCGGTGCCAGTAGCGGTTAGCCCTTACCGCAAAGTAGCGATCAACGGCTGTAAGCGCCTTGGCATATTGCTCGTTGATTTGCGTGATGGGTGGCAGGTCACCGTCGAGAGGACCGTCTGGCAGAAGAAGCTGGTCCATCAGATCCAGATTATATTCGATAGCATCGGCAACCAATGCCACCTGCTCCTCCAGATCCTCCATTACTTCTGTAAGGTTTTCCATCTGACCTGACTGTTCCATAGCCAATTGTTCATCTACATCAAATTCCGGCGGGTTGCCCGGGGTTAGCGAATCCGGCGGATCACTGGTTACAGCAACAGGCGAGCTGCTCATAATCTGAATGAGTTCGTCCTGCAGATCCTGGACTTCAGATTCGAGTTCGATAGCTTCAGCTCTTACTTCACCAAGATATCCGGTAACATCGCTGGCAATATCTTCCAAATCAGCGATAAGCTGTTCTGCAGAACTTCGGGCATCTATCCAGGAAGTGTGTGGATCTGATTCAAGATCAGAATCATCCCTGAATCCAAGATCAAAATAATTTCCTATAGAAGACGCGTTTCCGTACGCATAGCTGTCTCCCAGAGCAGACGGAACGGTGTTCCCTGCCTGAGACTCGTTGAGCATCTTGTAAAAATGCCAAATCTGCTTCTTAGTTTCGCTTGCCCTGCGCAGGTTATAACCAGCTCTGGCCAGCTGCTCATCAGACAAGTTTGCACTCGGTGCAGGCACCAGTTCTATTTGAGCTTCCAGGTCTTCAATTGCACCGGCAACCATGTCTTCAAACTGATCCGCCTGCTGTTTTGCCCTTCTAACCAGATTGGCATCCGGACCGGGATCACTTCTGCCCCAGTCTCTTGAAATCGACGGCTGTGTCTTAATACGAATCCATGGTGAGAAGCACTTTCTTATCGGCGAGAACCTTGGGCCAATACGACCGCACATGCTGCCCATTCCAAAAAATTCATAATCGGAAGACCCCTTTTTTACAAAGGCCGCCTGCAACTCTGCCGAGCCCGATAAAATCACAATATCTACTGAACCTTCAATTACGGTATATGCACCCAAAGGCATCTCAGCCGCGTCGTAGGTGAGGTACCAGACAGATCCATCTATAGAGCCGGAAATGCTGAAGGGGCCAATGCTTAACCCTGCCCCCATACCTACCTCGAGCAGGAAGCCATCATTACTTGCAAGCAGCCTGTTTCCTCCGCTGCTGAAAATACCGCCGAGAAGGTCTACTTCAAATTCACCTCGCAGTCCCCATTGTACTCCTGCCGGGGTATCTGACAATATAAATTCTACTTTTGCACCTCCACTGAGCACCCTTATCATTTCCAGCTCGGCTTCAAGATTGATCTGAAGGCGAAACTCTTCAACGCGGCTTACTCCCGCAAAGAAGACCCCGCCGGCCATCATCGGCGAGCCGTCCATGCCCAGCAGATGTCCGTCGGCATCGAGCGCAATATTCAGGTTCGTTACTTCAAGAAATACGGATCCGGAAATCAGGCTTCTGCCACCCGCTCCAATCATATCCATTTCAGCAAAAAGCATCACCCCGAACCGGATTTCAACATCATCGCTAAAGTTGGCACTGTCGCTGGGGCGACCGGAAGTCACCCTCTGTAAATCACCGGGCGGATCTCCGCGAAAGCTGTCGGCCGCGTTAATCACAAAGTCCAGATCCTGCGAACTCGGACGGTAGAAGAAGCCGCCACCGAAACCCGATATTGCGAGTATAGGCGGAGCTACATCAAATCCGCGATCGGCGCTTACGGCTGCAAAAAGCCCGAATGAAAGATCTCCATCGCGGCGTGCAAAAGTTCCGGCAATCATACCTTCCGTAGTTGAACCACCGAGCGAGAACGATGCGGTAGCAGCCGCACGGAGTACCATGTCACCGCCTGATGTATCGTACATCAGGCTGGCTGAAGCTGTAAAACTATCGTCAAAGTTAAGATCGAAGTTATCTACCGTGAAGGATTTCGACCCGTCTGCTTTGCGATAAAACTGTACTCTCTGCACCGATCCGCTGAAAGTAGCATCATCGGAGTTTGTTTCACCGCCAAGACTAAGTGAAAGCCCTGAGCCGGAGGACTCTTCACATAGTCCAAAGCAAAGATAATCCACAACCTCAATCGTACGGGTAGACTCTTCAGCATCTGCCAGGTCGTCCATTTCCAAATCAAAACCTGCGGGCACTTCAATTGGGAAAGCGTCGTCTTCGCTTCTGGATTCAAAGGAGCCGAGGTCAAGCCTGAAAATCTCCAGTAAATCAAAAGAGGCATTACCCGCCAGGCTTCCCATACTGTCAAAACCTTCACTTGTAATGGTAAGCCCTTCATAACCGGCCGATCCGGAGAAACCGGGCAGGTTTATTCCCGCCTCTCCGTTCAGGACGATTTCGAAGACAGAACTACTCGATGAAGCCACATCAGCGAAGATATCAATTTCGAGCAATGTGCGTTCGAAACTGAATCCTGTGTTACCGGTTATGTCGTACTCAACAAGGTTCGGGCGATCTCCTCTGACCGAAATGCCCGGCCGGGCCTCAGGATCACCTGCATCGCCCAGCTCTATACGCTCTTCACCGTTTATAGAAACCGCTCCGGTCATAGCCAGATGGGTAGAAGAAACGTCGTCCGGATCCACGTCTAAGAGCAGATTATTGATGCGGAGACTTATTTGTGAGCCCAGCTCCACGATGATGTCATCATCGGCCGTGGGGTCGAACTCCGACGCCTCCGGGATATCGGTACTAAAACCAATATCGCCCGATATGGCATCACGGCTGAGAACAATATCGATGAGTCCGTCACGGTCAACGGGATCGGGAATCAGAAATGCAAGGCGTGCATTTACAGCCAGGCCTCCGTCTTTGCGCTCCAGCCCCGCCGAAACGATGCGTAGATATTCGCCCAAAATTTCGACTTCATCAGAACTAACGTCTCCGGTTGAAAACTCTCCATCAGTGGACGCCATAAGCTGTTCGTATTCAACGGTTTCATCGATAAAAGTGAAGTCTCCGCTTCCGGATGTGGCCGCCAGCACGCCATCAGAAAAAGAGATTTCAATCTCGTTCATGTTACCTTCTGCTCTTCCTTCAAAAAAGCTGAATTCCTGATCCGGTATTTCGGCCGCTGCATCACCCATACGCATCACCAGACTTGGAGAGCTTCCCAGGTTTTCTACGCCAACCTCCAGATCGGAAAGTGAAAACAGGAGCGGTTCACCAAGCATCTCTTCAAACGATACGCTGCCGCTTACGCCCACGACAAATGCGCCGTTGCCCGCTGTTATGGAGACAGGCTGATCTTCGTTGAACACAAACTCAGCTTCTCCAAAACCGGCCGTTTCAGGCACATTCGCGACGTCTGCCTGAAAGTCCCAGCTCTGATTTACATAGCCTGCAGAAACGAACAGCGGGAAGTCTGAGGCTTCATCACCCTGCATAACGGATGTTTTAAGCGCAGCCGCAAGTTCTACTTCGTTACTTCCGCCAAGCGATATACTTAAACCGTAGAGGCCTGCCTGAAACATAGCCGTATCATCAGAGCCAAAGCTCCTCTCGATTAAAAACGCCGTATCCGGGTCGAATTCATGAGGTATTTCTCCTGCCTCCAGCGTAGCTTCAGCGATGCCCGATGAGTTTATCGTAGTGGAAACGGTCGCAGTTTCATCACCAAAAACTTCCGGCAACTCTACTGAAATCTGAGCAAATAAACTGTTTGCATCACCCTGCTCCACGGCCACCGAATCTACCGTTAAAGGCAGTCCTGTGCCGGGCTCAAGATCAAGGGTTGTCTGCATGGTGATATCCCCGCCATTCGGACGATACTGATCGTCTGTGGTAAGGGTGAAGCTCATTTCTGCTGTGGGCACTACGCCGTCTTCCTCCAGAGCGGGGAAGTGCGCCGTCAGCACATCTCCGTTGGTTGTGAGCGTAAAGCCGCCATTTTCGTTTGAGGAGACATCAATGAGCGGCTCTCCGTCATCGTCTGTGAGTTCAACGTACGCTATATCAGACGATGGCAAGCCAAGCGTATCGGGTAGAAGCCCGACCAGAAGATCGCTAAAGCTGAATCCATCTGGACTGTACTCGGCAATGAGCTGATCTTCTGCTGTGTAAAACATCGCACGGCCGCGCTCGACCTGAGGCGATTCAAGACTGTATGCAAAGCTGTCTTCGAACTGAGCACTGAGTTCAACAAAGGTTTCTCCTCCATAGAAAAGGGAGGCCGATGCACCACCTTCAAAGTTGAGTCCGTCCTGATCCAGAATGACGCTGCTTTCTGTTCCTACTATCAGGGCATTATCGTCCTGCAGATCTCCCGCAGGCGGACCTGTGATAGCTGCAGACAGCGGGTCGATACCTACTCGCAGTCCGAAACCGGCGTCAATCACCGCACTACCGGACGTTATGGAAAACTCACGCAGACCAAATGCCAGCTGATTAAATGTAACAGAAACATCAGCATCACCGGCATCAAGCTCGCCTGCAGCGTCTATCATAAAACCCTGATTATTCAGCTCGGCCTCGTTTACTACAAAAGTCATGAGCGGATCGGGCCGGTTTTCCGGGATATTCATATTGAACGCCTGACCAATCTGCACGCTGCCATCGGTGATTTCACCCTGCAGTAAATCAAGGGTGATGTTTCCCTGCGCTTCGAAGAGGCCTGTTGGCCCGTCCAGCATAGCAGACAGTGAACCTTCAAACAGCACTTCCTGCTCACCTTCGGAAAAGTCGAGTATCAGGGTTCCGGGTCCGGCGCTTAGCTCTGCCGGTCCTGCCGTTAGTGAGCCGCAAGGCTCAAAATCGTCTATGTTGCCCTGAAATCCTTCACCGGCCACAACCCCCACAGAAAATGATACGTCCATCACGCAACCGGCTTCTTCATCCTCGAAAAATGGTATATCTGTGATGAGCCCGTCGAGCAGAATAGTTACATCCTGGCTCACTACGCCGTCTTCTTCTACGGTTTCCAGCGCGCCGGAAACAGAAGAAACGGCAACGGTAGGCGCAAGAGAGGTTAACGTACTAAGCGGAACTTCTATCGGGTCGAGCGGGGTGAAAGGCAGCATTTCGCCGGTAAGATAGCCGTCAGTTATGCTCACATTTCGGAAGGTTAGACCATCCGGCGGATTTAGTGCACCTCCGGCCAGATCGGGAAGGTGAAGCTCAAAGTCCAGCTCAGGGTTTATTTCCGGAAGTTCTCCGTCGAACCAGTTAAATGTGACGGGCTGACTGGTACGAAGCGCCAGCAGCTGAAATTCAAAGCCAGCCAAACTAAGCGACGGCAAGTTGTATCCGTTAAGCGAGCTGTTGTTCAGATCCAGCTCAGGAATACTGATGCCTTCACGGGATATCTGCATACCATCAAAGGGTACCGAAAAGCGCTCTGAATCAGCCGGATCAAAAGCAAAGGCGGCATCCAGATTGAGCTTCCAGTCCCAGCCCGTCTCGGAATCGTACGCAAGGTAGGGAACAGATTTGATTTCACGCAGCTCCAGGCTGAAGTCACCCAAAGAAGCAGAAACGGGATTATCAGGACGTATTCCGGCTGTGCCAATAACAGTTAGTCCATCCGGGTAGTAGTTAAAGCCAAGCTCGGCCAGTCCTTCCGCATCGGCGTCCTCTCCAAGCTCTATTTCGGTGTAAACACTAAACGCAAAATCCGGCCTTTCACCGGAAAAGACGGGCAGGGTTACCGAGCCGGTGAGTTCTGCAATGCGCAGACTGAGCAGATCACTGTCGCCCTGAAGCGGTATACTTGCATCCAGGTTAACAAGATCAATATTTCCACTTAGGTTCCCGCCTTGTGAAATTTGCAGCATAGCTTCACCGGCATCGGAAACTTGCGTATCGAAAAGCACGATATCCCCTAATAGCTGGAGATAGCTGCCGTCATCACTCATCGCATCGGACTCTCCGAAGATGATTTCCTTAAGCTCAAAAGGCAGTCCCAGCCGCTCAAATGCCGTGGCGAAAACCTGGTCTTCATCTACATTCACGGATGCGGACCCGGAGAGAACGCCCATTTCGCCGGGAATGGCTGAAATCACAAAGTCGTCGAGCATAACGTCTCCTGCAACCGGAGGATTAGCCGAATCCAATGCGGGTACAACCAGCTCAATATCTGCTCCGGGCCTGGTTGACAACTGCACCTGCCCGGGAGCCAGTTCATTCACATCCACCAGCAGCTCTCCAGCCTGATCGCGAAGCACGAAATAGGCAACGCTGGTCGAAGGAGCCGGCAACTTTTCAGGAATCAGATCTTCCACTATTCCTGAAATGAGCGGGGTCAGGCCGCTTGAATTTAATACAGCGATATGCTGCTCATCATAATAGAAGTCGATGCGGCCATCGCTTATTCCGAACGGCTGCAGCCTGAAGGAGAAGTCTTCCGAAAATTCGGCTTCAACATCACCAAAGCTGAGTTCTTCCATGCTGAATACCGCTCTGGCAGCGCCTGATGTTCGGATACCTGTGCTGTCGATTCTCACGCCGGAGCCCAGTTCGGCATAGAGCCCCTGAGCGGGAAGCTGAGGCGTATCGCCCTCTTCGGAAATCGGAACCGCCTGAAACTTCGGAGAGTCTAGCCCTTCGCCGAAGTCGATTACAAAACCAAAGTTCTGGTCAAAATGGATTTCACCGGCGCTTACAGCGCGACTTTCCAGCTCGTGCGTTACATCATCGAACGTGGTTCCAATACGCTCACGGCCAATATTGAACGTGTTCCGGCCGTCGATATGGACGCCATCGAGGTCGATTCGCGCCTGGTTGATTTCAAATTCAAGTACGGGCTCATCTGATGGCACGTCCCACGTAAACGGACGATCAATTACAAAATCAAGATCGATAAACTGCGTTTCCAGAATATCGTAGGCCAGGCTTCCTGCCACATCACGATCCCTGAACTGAAGCGACGCATCCGCCTCAAAACGAGCCTTTTGCCCGTCCCCGTCCTCATCCAGAACCAGGATCGCATCATCAAGCAAACTATCAAACGGACCTATAGGCAGACCACATCCGGAATCGCTGAACGGCATTTCCCCCACGATTGCACCTTCTGAAAAACGCAGGCCACTCAACTGCTGATTGGCCGGATCACCGTCCTCACACGTCAGCGGGTAGCCGGGATTGTAGTGACCTTCTGCGTTAAAGGATGCATCTGGCAGGATACGCGGATCTGCATCACGGTCATAAATCGCTGATATCGATCCTCCGACTGCATTTAGCACAATTTCATGGCCGGCAAGCAGGGTGATACTGCAGTTGGAAACCGGATTAAGCGCCATATCAGCGCTGAGCGAGCCGTTGGTTACCTCACCGTTTTGAATTTCGAGGTTAGCGCCCAAGAAGCATGATGGAAGGCCTTCGGTTTCGGCAAGGTTTACATCTGCATCAAACGTCAGATTCCAGGGGCCTGCTTCGCTATCGTCGTAATTCTGAAACGGAAAAACAAATTCCGGCATATCCACACGCTGTAGCGCCAGATCAAAAAGATCATGCCTGTAGTCCGGAAGTCCGCTTTCGCGTGAAATCGCTGGTACAGAAAGTCCGTTCGGGGTAAGGATGAAGGATTCTCCCGGATTTACCGACCATCCAAAGAGCGGAAAATCAAGCTCGGCACTAAATTCAACCTCGTAGTCCCAGTCACCGGTCGAAGACTCATAGCTTACGTCTTCGAGATTGATGTTATAAATATCAAGTCCTGCAAAACCGAGATTCAGATATTGGCGCGCACTGCCGCAGGTGTTGCTTAGAGTTGAAAATTCAGCGCCTTCACCCGATTCAAAACTACCTCGTATACGAACACCGCACGGCGCCTTATTTTCAAAATCGAAAGCCAGCTCCCAGCGCGACCTGAGCTCATGCTCCAGCGCGTTATTTTCACGATCCAGTGTAAAGCTTCCCTGAAGGCTCTCCATGCTAATGGAAGGATAGTCGCGCTGCGTGGATAGCGGTATTGCAAAGCCTGTATCACACTGGTAAGAGACCAGCGGACTGCTTCGGCCCAAATCGATGCCGGAAACAGGACACTCCATCTGCTGATCCATAAACATAAGGCCGGCATCCGCCATAATCCGGCGTGAACCAAGGTTTACACCAATGCGGTTGATCTCCAGCGCGGCCATGTCATTTTCAAAAACCGGCAGCGCACGGGTATCACCTTCAAGCACACCCTCGGGACCCTGCGGCGTAAGATTAAATAGACCCTGTACCGGAATTCGCTCTTCCGATACGTTATCAACGTCTGCAAAAGCGGTAAACCCTTCACCAAAACGGAATTCTATTCGCTCAAGGGTCACTCCATCAAGATCGGGTATGAGCATAGAAAAAGGACGCTGCATATCCATTGAAACAAAACCGCCGGTCATAACAGGCTCAGTACCGGCTGTTTCAGGTAGTCTGATACCGCTTGCCATACCCTCAACACGCACCGGTTCAGGCAGGTACCCGGGTACAAACTTTATTACCGCCGGACCGCTGAATTCCAGCATTCCGTCCAGCTGTTCAATCTCGAGATCAAGAGGATTGATGATGTAGGCCGTGCCCGGTATTAAAGCAATTCTTTCGATGTCCTCAAGATCTCCGTCCTCAGGATCTTCGCTCATGTAGGTAAAACTGAAAACTTCACTCTCGCCTTCGTTCCGGATAGGAATCGGCTGGTCCAGACCTGATGCTGTAATCTGCCATGCGTATTTCCTGCCTTCTTCCAGCGGAAACAAGTCAGGAGTGTAAACCAAATTTGTGTTGCCAATAAGTACTTCATCATGGTGCGGACGGTTGGCGTCAATCCCTTCTTCCGGCGATTGTCCTTCAAGAAGCTCCACGAGGTAGAACTCATACTCTACAGGGGAGCCGTCAGTGGCAAGAACAGTCGTCCAGCTGAACACCGGAGTTTCTGTGATTACCTGTTCTTCGTGCCGCGGTGTTACCAATTGCGGCGGTTGCGGATAGGTTACGGTAAACTGTGCGATACCGGGCGTAACCATCAGCTGTGAGCCATTCAAGGGCCGCGCATCGATTTCCAGGCGGTAGTTTCCTTCCGGGAGGGCTCCTGTCTGAATGATCTGCCTGCGAAGCTCAGAATCAAGATCGTTAATAACGTCCTGAAACGACCTGTCGATAAAAATATCATCAAAGATGGGGGCGAAGATGTTCAGGTCAGGCTCTATCAGAACCGGCTCGGACACCTCTTCTACAAGCAGGTTGTTGTTGCGGTACAAACGTATTTCGAACTCAAGCTCAACAGGCTGCGCACTTGCAGTAAGATAGTTTACCTGCACTTCGTAAAAGCCACCTCGAACATCATTTTCGATATCACTAATGTAGGGAGATGGCAAAACGCCCGGCACATTTAGCACATTAATTTGAACAGACTCCTGAGCCAGAGCACTGCCGGATAGTGCCAAAAATCCTGCACATAACAGCAGCAGGCTTCGTAGCATAGCGATGAATCCGCCGGAGTTTGCTGATTCCGGTTTCTTTGGTTTTGAAATGTCGCTCATGGTGCAATAATTGTGTATCAGATTTTTCATGTTGCAGCCTTAGAATCTGTGTGAAAAGCTCAGTCTCGATTCGACTTCATTGAAGCCGGCCCCGGCTCCCTGCCCGATGTAGTTATTCGTTGTCCTCACGGAAAACTGAAGACGGCTGGCGTCGAATACCCGCCACGACAGCCTTCCGCCACCCCCAAGCTGCCAGCTGATATTCTGAAAACTGCCGGCACCGTTCGGGGTAGTGCTTGTACGAGTCACCTGATTACGTGAGCCACGGGCATCCAGATTTGCGTTCAGCCGCCCGCTTAAAAACGTATACCCAATGCCGAGGTTAAGACCAGCGTTGAGCAACTCGCTTCCTGATGCATCTCCGGTGAGGCCGTTCAGCCCTGCATTCAGCCGCAGTCCTCCGCTGAAGTTCGTAGTGTATAAAAGATTGGCATTCAGGGTGTATCCATCCGTCCTGTTCGTGTCATCTTCAAGGCGACTCACTGACTCAAACGTCTGATAAAACAATGCGCTGTTTATGTTATGCGTGATGCCGTCACCGCTGAACGTGAGCGTTGTTTGCAGTCTTCCCGTATGATTGCTGTATTCAGATCCTCCCATACCCTCTTCGCCGCTTAACTCACTAAGGCTAAGTCCATAGCCTGCTGTTATGGTGAAAGCAGGGCTGATCCTTGCAGTTAAGTCTGTATTATAATTGAGACCATTCTGACTGCGCGTTCGGGTATTCTGCAAATTGTCCCTGTCCAGATCCAGGCTGTTGCCAAAACGAATCCGGTTATCAAACAGGTCTAGCCCTACCGAAAATCCGTAACGCTCACGGTCATCCCGCATGCTTCGAATACCCATGGTTTTAAATCCGGGTTCGATGCGCTCATATTCCACGTCAATATCCACCAGGTCGTAGTCCAGGCTACCGTACAATAAACCTGCATAACTAACACGGGTACTGCTTCTTACCGGAAAAATATTCTGTACAAACTCAGGTACGCCCGCATCGCTCGCATCTACGGAGCTGCTCGTAACATCACGGGTGAATGCAGACACGGATCCTCTGCCTCCAAACTGTAGCTGCCGGTTCATAAAGCTAAGCTGCAGCTCCGGTGATATCAGCAAATTCTCAGCTGGCGGCGTAACTATATCTCCCCCGGTAATACCGGCAAGGTCCAGAGAGTTCTCATCATCGCGTCCGTAAAAGCCGGAAAGCATAAAGTGGGAACCTGTTCGTTCGCCGTAGCCAACGCGGGCACCATAGACCATCCGGCTGTAGCCTGCCGATGTTCTGCGTGTCGCCTGACCTTCCTGCCTGGGCTGAACAGCTCTGCGTGCCTGCCCGCCAATGAAGTCAAGTGTGAAAGCGCCGGGCGTCAACTCAACCTGCCCGCCTCGTAACGTTTTCCCCCGTATGCTGTAACGAGACCACGAAGGGGAGAAGTCACCGGCCGCTATCCCAACCCAGCGCCAGTTTCCTCGAAAACCAATCTGATTCATCGACTGCCGAAGATTCGAATCGTCGGTATTGTATCTAATATTCAGACCTGAGCTGAAACCGAGAATTGAAAAGGATGTATTCAAACTCGTGATACTGCCTAGCGGCGCACGTCTGTTTACATCCCGGCTTGTGGCATAGCCATAGGCTTCAGTTGTGAAATTACCGCTGAAGTCGAATACCTGAATATCAGTATCTCCAAGCGTGCCATCCTGGGCAATAGCTACAGTGGGTAATGCATATACCACAAGCAGCCAACTAATGAGTACGGTGCTATTTCTCCAATTCCAACGTAAGATAAATGATCTTTGATTTTGCGTCCAAAATTCCTGCTGTAATACTACTCACGATTTAGCAGAACAGCTCTCTATTCACCCCCCCATGCGTATTCATAAATGAAATTGTCTCAAATAAATAAATATTTTCCATTACCACATTAAGGACAACTACTTGCAGTCAAATACATGCTAATACCGTTTCTATCCATAAGCATTTACACAATATTAAACGTAATATAAAATCAGATATATTTGGATATCACTTCATACGTTATTGTGACCATAATTCCGGATCCGGATTTTACGCTTTTCAAAACTACACCCAAAGTCACCCGCCACGGGCTATTTCCCTGGCCTCTTCGCTTCGACCTGCCCTGTGCAGCGCATCAATAAGCGACTCCCGGAATTCAGATGACGCCTGACCTGAATTGTACCGTATTTTCCAGCGCCTGATCAGATCATCCAATGTCTCGTTTGAACGATGCATGCGAACAATTAACGGATAGACTTCACCGCCGGCGCCGGCAGTTAATGCTCGCTCGTACCAGACGGCTGCATCGCCGTAACTCTGCTTATTCTCATATATTTCAGCGATTTCAAGGTAAGTACGATGGTCACCTGAGTTTAAATCTGCTGCACGGTTTAACTCAAGAAGGGCCAGTTCTGAATCATCGATCAGACGATAGTAGGTGCCTCCGAATCTGTACGCAATTGCGTTCTCCGGGAATAACTGCTGAAGCTCATCAATCAGTCTGCGTGCCCTTTCATAACCTAGTTTATCTATACTCTCTTCTTTAAGCTTTTCCAGTTCTCCTACAAAGCTTTCAGCTCTTTTGCTGAACGGATAAAACAGATAGGGGTCATTTGCCGGTAAGCCCCGCACCGCCATCTGAGCATAAACTGATGCATCTTCCTCAAGCTCTTCGAAACGCTTTATCAGGATTTCAAACAGATTAAGAAAATCAAGTTCATCCGGTGAGATGTGGCCTTGTTCAATCAAAAAAAGCCAGGCTTCCGGATGAGGTGAATCGGAGCTGCTGATCGCCTTATAATACCGTGCTGCTTTTGGGTAATTGCCGACCTTTTGTGAAGCCCTCGCTGCGATCAGATTGACCACCTGATCCTCAGCATAATTCATATCTATATTTTCAATTTTTTCCAGAGCTTCGTCGTAGTTTCCTTGCGCAAAATATAACATCCCAAGATCCAGGCTAATTTCTGGCAACGAACCTAATTTGCTTTCAGCTTCATCAAGTAGTTCTGCTGCTTGCTCAGGTTTTCCATCATAATAGTGCATTAAAGCTTTTCGCCGGTAAAACGTGTAGCTTCCCTCGAATCGATTGATAGCCCGCTCATAGAGCGTCGTGGCCACCTCATTCATACCGCGAATCTCGAGAACCTCACCAAACTCTTCCCAAAGCTTCTTCTGGTCGGGGAATTGTTCGATTTTTCGCTCGAGTACCAGACTTAGGGCTTCGTAGTTGAGCTGCCTCCGGTAAATTTCCAGCAGCGTCTGATACACTTCCCTTGTTTCCGGCTGTTCCTGCAACAGCGCATAGAAAACCATCTCCGCTTCCTGAAAACGATTTTCATGCATCAGCAGCTGTCCGTAAAAAAGAGCGTTCTGCTCGTTTTGGGGGTCTTCATCGTAACGAGCCTGGTAGATTTCAAGCAGTGTAGCCGTTTCCTCATCTTCTATCAAAGCCTGGGTATAAAGTGAAGTGAGCATTTCATCCTGCTGCATTTCAGGCGGCAGGCTCTCATAGCTTTTAACGAGCGCATCAAAAGCCCCTTTTTGGAGGTAGGCATAAAAAAGGTGATGCTGCACCTGTGCTCTGTCCGGACTCAAACCTGCGCCCTCTTCCAAGAAGGAGACAGCCTTCTCAAACTCATCCCGCTCAAGCTTTGATGCACCGGCCGTTAGCAAAACATCCGGCCGGAACTCCCTCAGTTCTGAAAGCGTGATATGTGGTGAAACTATATAACCCTGCTCATAATCAGTAATAATCTGATCCAGAAGTGCGACCGCTTTTGCAGGATTGGTAAACCTTTTGGCTTCTAGTTTTAGTGCATAAAGTGACGCGTCTTCAGGGTACAGGCCGATTCCGTTTTTCACCGCCTGGATGGCTTCTTCAGGCTGACCGTCCAGGATTAAAGATGATGCGAGCATGCGGTAAACATCCGGAGCCGGGTTCGGTTCGGCAGACAAATTCTGAAGCAGCTCGATGGCCTCCGGATAATTCTCTTGCGACATAAGCGCTTGGGCTTCGTGCAGCTCAGCCGGAATTGTCTGCGCAGTTGTAAAATTTGTGCCCGCCGTAATTGTCGCTAATACACATAAAAGCGTAGCGACAGTAAATCGTATCATGGATGATATTGTTTATAAATGAAGCGCTTCTGATTGTCTCCTTTAAAACATATCACAAAATTCAGAGTCTTTCAAAGAAGTGATAGAGTTCATAAAACCTGAACAGCCTTACTTTACCTCCTCCCCTTCTAATCAATCTATTTGATCAACCTGATTTCTTCTTTCACCTCTTCAGAACTTGTTGCCGATAGTACGGCGGAAGCAAGTTTTTCCATATTCGGGGATCCTGTCTCGGTCTTTTTGAGCCGGTATTTAAACTCCGGTAT
>PWID01000278.1 GCA_003555145.1 Balneolia bacterium
CCCTGTGCTATAACAGCAAGAACCTGATCGGCTTCCGGAGTTGCTTCTAGTGTAAGCAGAGCTTCGCTGCTTTCAGGAGCTGTAATTTCGAGCGTAAGCTCTTCGTTGGCAGTAACGGTAAGGTATTCGGTTGCGCCTCTGAACGGGAAGTTCGAAGCAAACAGCTCACCATTCACATACACATCAACTTCGGCAAGTGCCGGATCTGCTGCGTTGTGGATTACCTGTACCTGCGCAGTTGCCTGGAGTGTGAAGTCTACAGGAACGGTGATTGTACTGTTATCCGGATCGTTATTTGTAACTATCAGATCAGCAGCGTATACACCCGGATCGACGGAAGTGTCGAACGACAAGTTTACTGTTTCTGAAGAACCACCTGGAATAACACCAGACGCTACATCAGCTGAAAGCCACTGAGTCGGGCCTTCTTCGGTGCTGATTCTAATGTTATCGATGTAACCTGCTTCACCTTCGTTGAAATTATCATGCAGGTAAACCAACTGCTCAGGAGAGTCTCCGGCAAACAAGTTTCCTTCATAAAATAACTCACCATTGTAGTAGTAGTTTATTGTCTCGTCTGTGGAGTTACTTTCCACACCAATGGTAAACCATTCGCCTACAGGAAATTCCTGATCCGTTGTTACGAAAACAAGTGTTCCTTCGGGATCATCCAGTACACGTATTCCGCCACCCAGCCATGAAAAGTTCACACGGGCCAGCAAAACTTCCTGAGAAGGAGTTTGAACGATTACATCGTAATCCGATCCGCCAAGAGCCTCGATGTAAACGTCTTGTTCGATAAGAACTACTTCATCAGTTACAGAAAACAACGGACTAAATGCTCCTACGTTTCCACCAGCCGCAGGATCTTCAGCTAGCTCAAGAGACCAGATTCCATCGGATGCACGGGCTGGGCTGATAGCTGGCTGTGATTCATTACCTGCAAATACAGTCCAGTTATTTTGTCCACCAATAAAACCCGGAGCAAAACCTTCCTCTTCTTCAAAAGAAATCAGGTCGCTATCACCAAAAGACATCACTGAAGCACCAGGGCTTTCAATTGCTGCTGTTGATGACTCAATCTGCTGACCACGGTTTTCGTAAAAGAACGTTTGCGGAACTACAGATCTTCTGTTCGCAGGGTCTGCGTAATTAATCCCAAGATTGAACTCAAGGTCGGCTTCACCGTCGTTTGAAATTGTAAACATGCGCGATGTTTCTTCACCTGTAAATGCTGTAACATCGAAGCTTTCAGGATTTACTGAAGCCATTGGAGGCTGCAGGGCTTCACCAACCAAACTAACCGTAGCAGGTGATCCTACTGCGCCATCAGCAGTTACAGTAATTGTACCGGTTTGTTCACCAGCAGTACTTCCCGGATCAAATGTAACGGTATAATCTGCTGTTTCGCCGGGTTCAAGGCTGAACGGTTCAAAATCTCCGGAGAATAACATGTTGTCACTTTCAACTTCTCCAGACATTGTGCCTAATCCATCGTTAAGTACTGTAAAGTCCAGACTTGCACTATTTCCGGTAAATATTGATCCGAAATCGAGCTCATCAGGATTTACTACCAATACCGGAGAATCTGAATCTACGCGCATGCGAACATCACCAACATGGAAATGTAAATCGGGGTCACTTGGTGTTTCACCGACTTCACGCTGTGCGTAAAATGCGATTTTAGCTGTACCAGTTACACCTGCCAAAGAAATAGCTACAGACTGTCCTCCTTCTGCGACTTCATCTCCTTCAGCGCCTGATAGTTCGAATACTACGTTTTCGCTGGACCATGTGGCTCCACCGTCAACAGAAGCAACAACTGCAAAATAATCATCAGGACCAAGTTGTGCGGAATTTTGGTTATTCCATTCAGTAACAGCTATATCGAATAGTAATTCATAATCGATTGACCCATCTCCCATATCAATTGGCGGGCTTATTAACCAGCGCGCCAGAGGGCTTGTAGCTGTAGATGGCAGCCACACGTTTATTCTTGCAGAGGGATCATTATCAGGATTATTATTGAAATTACCTGCAATCCAGTTAACAGAAATTGGCGAACTTATAAACTCAGTATCTTCTGATAATATGCCATACGGGCGCTCCCAGTTTTCGGGTGGGAAATCGGTAAAATCCACTGTAAAGGGAGGATCAATAGTTGGATCATCCTGTGTAGTGAAGCTCCAGGTGGCGCTAGCACCGGCACTACCGGCATCATTGGAAGCTACTACATACCAGTAGTAAGTCGTTGACCAATCCAGCTCAGGAGTATCCCAGCTTGTTTCAGTAACGGTACCAGCAAATGCGGGATCAGGATTTGTTCCGAAATATACATCATACTCGGTTGGAGCAGCTCCAGAACCTTGAGACCAGTTCAATGTTACAAAATTGGAAAGGCCCTCGGCTTCATTAGCCGGGCTTTGCAAAACGACAGGGCTAGGCTCTGCAGCAGGCTCATAAACAGCAACATTATCGAATAACCAAAACCAGGCAAAGGCACCACCATCATCATACTCAAATTTAATCTGAATAGTTTCTGCGCCATCTACCAGGCTGGTTACATCAAAATCCGCAGTAACAGGAGTAAATTCGAATGGAGCACTAAAGCCCGATACATCACCCTGAGTTGAAGTATAGCTTACCACTTCCTGCCAGCTTTCACCGCCATCATTACTTAACGAAACGCTTGCACTGGCATCCGCTCCCAAATGTCTATACAAATGATCGAACGTAAGCGAGACATTAGAAAGTCCCGTTACCGATATAGGATCTGTAATAAGCGAAGCGTTTACATCTACTCCACTTCCAGCAGCATCACTGTCTATTGCAGCAAACCCGCCTTCAAAAAGACTTGTCGGGACATATGTACCACTCTCAACGAATTCCCAGATAAATCCGGATTCGGACTCATCCACATTTTGCCACCCCGCAGGTAGTTCGATATCGTCAAACCCCTCGAAGTATAGGGGATCGTTCAGTAGAGACAGAGCTTGATCCACACTCGTACTCTCCAGTGAATCATAATATTGCGTGATAATCTCGCGCTCTGCGGCAGAGAAACTGGTTAATTGACCTGCTCTGTAAGCATCGATGACCTCTATTTGGTACCTTTCGAAACCTTCTGTTTCGACTTGGGCAAATGATGGAGTCATCCATGACATAACAATCAACAAACCAGCCAGAAACATACTTCCGACCTTCATATAGTTAGTTATTGAATTCATAGAAACATTTTTTAGTTATGTGTTGGATTTGCAGATAGCTGACCTAGATGATTAAAAATAGCATTGGTGCTATCTAAATTTTTAATAGAACTATCTATCGTGCTTAAAACATAAGTTTATTAAAGTAAAATCAAAAGGCAGATACAGCCACTTCGTAAAAACTCTATGAGTATTTCATAAAAACCGCCCTGACTTGCAAAAAACGCTGGAAATGAATAGCCCTTCATTTTTAAAGCGATTATTTACTATTTACATAGTAAATTATTTTGTTTTACTAACAAATAAATTAAGTTGATAATACAACCCCTATAGGCCTGTTAGGCATTCAGCTAAACCCGACTCAGCCCTATCATTTAATGCAACGCAAAAGATCAATTTTTGCCTTAAGGAGCATTTAACTATTACAAAACTTCATATTCTGCAAAGCACCCCTAAGCAACCCCCCACCCAGCCACTCCGCCCACCTCTCATTTCTTATTATTTTATGTTTTTTAGTAAAAATGTTAAATAAATTATTTTATGTCGCTCTGTTTTTTTTACCAATGATTAAACTGTCCATTAAAATGTTTTTTTGGTCAAATCTAGACTTAATCACATTTTTATTATATCCATAAAAAAGGCCGGACAGCAAATGCTGCCCGGCCTTGTATTTTAACAGGTTGAACCTGTTCAGCTTATGAGCTAATGAATTACTTCACGAGCATCATCTTCTGAACCTGTGTGAAGCTGCCCGCCTGTAAGCGATACAGATACACACCCGATGCCAGTCTGTTGGCGTCGAAGGTTACGGTATGGCGACCCGCGTTCTGCTGACCATTTACAAGTACGGCCACGCGCTGTCCCTGAAGGTTATAAACCTCAAGAGTAACGTTTGCTGCCTCAGGCAGGGCGTACATAATGTTGGTGGTCGGGTTGAACGGGTTCGGATAGTTCTGTCCCAGCGCGAACTCGGTCGGCACATCCATTTCAGGATCCAGATTAACCAGCTCATCGTCGTTGTTAAAGAATACGATGGCCAGAGTCTGGTCTTCACCTATCAGCTCTACCTGACGGTTGCTAGAGCCTCCCATGCCTACATCATCGCTTTCCCAGCCGGTGTTCGGCAGTTCACGGCCATCGCCGGCAGAAATGTAGTACTTGTACTCGGCTACGGTTCCGGCTTCACCAAAAACTTCGTAAGTGAAGCTGTAGACACCGTCTTCATCGCCTACCATTGCGTCGCCTTCGATTGCGGACCAGTCGTTAAATGAACCGCGCACGTACACTTCATCACCCAGAGACGGGTCGAAGTTTCCGGCGGATTGCTGTACCGTCATGTCTACACGGAAGGTGATCATTTCCGAAGCAAGGTCTTCTTCCATTACTTCTATGCTCACCGGAATCACGCCTACAGGAGTGGCCGGAGAGTTGGTCGTAATCTGGATTTCGGCATTGTAACTGCCTGCTTCGAATTCGAAGGTGTTCACCTCAGCCATCACTTCCACGCTCTGACCCGCTTCGATGGTTCCTGCAGACGGTTCGAATACGAACAGCCCGTCTC
>PWID01000139.1 GCA_003555145.1 Balneolia bacterium
CCGGAGTGGGCGCAGGAGGCTATTTGGTATCAGATTTTTGTGGAGCGGTTTCGGGACGGGGATCCGTCTAACAACCCGACTCTCGAAACCATTGAGGGTTCCTGGCCGCACAATAAGCCAGACAGCTGGCAGCCTACCCCATGGGGACACGACTGGTACGCTGAGGAAGAATGGGCCGTCGAAAGCGGTAAGCCGTTTTATGAAACCGTTCACATGCGGCGCTACGGAGGTGACCTGCAGGGCGTTATGGATAAGCTCGACTACCTCGAAGACCTGGGCATCACAGCTATCTACTTCAATCCGCTAAACGACTCGCCTTCATTACATAAGTATGATGCGCGCAGTTATCACCATATAGACGTAAACTTTGGCCCGGACCCTGAAGGTGACATGGAGCTCATAGCGCAGGAAGACCCGGCCGACCCTTCAACCTGGGTGTGGACGTCCGCCGATAAGCTGTTTCTGGATGTCATCGAGCAGGCACACGCCCGCGGCATTCGGGTGGTGATGGACTATTCGTGGAATCACACCGGCATCACGTTCTGGGCGTGGCAGGATATACTTGAAAATCAGCAGAATTCACCATTTGCCGACTGGTACCAGATTGACAGCTTCGATTCCGACACCAGCTCCTTTTCCTATCCGGGCTGGGCAGGCGTGCCTGAGCTTCCTCAGTTTCGCCGCTACGATTCCGTTGATGAGTTCGAGCACGGCGATCTCATTCCAGGCAATTTCCATCCTGAACTGGTTAACCACATTTATGCCGTAACCGAGCGCTGGCTGGCACCCGATGGCGATACGAGCCGCGGCATCGATGGCTTCCGGCTTGATGTGGCCGAGCTCATACCGGTAGACTTCTGGAGAGATTACCGCGAGTTTGTGCGAGGTATTAATCCGAATGCCTATCTGGTGGGTGAGCTCTGGTGGGCCGACTGGCCGGAAAAGTTGATGGATCCGACCGAATGGCTGCAAGGTGATATTTTTGACGCGGCCATGAACTACCGCTGGTATCGTCCGACAAGGCAGTGGCTGGGCGGCGCATCTCCGGAACTGGATAGGCCGACGGAGTATGTTCAGCATCTGGATTCGATTTCGGCCGGGCTTCGACCGGAAGTTCTTCGCGCCCAGATGAACCTCACCGCCAGCCACGATACGCCACGGTTCAGTACCTCAATTTTTAATCCGGGTCTCAATAAATATCAGGTAAATCCGCGCGAAAATCCGGATTATATGCTGCACCGCCCCGACGATCGTACCTGGCGGGATGTCCGCCTGATTCTGGCCCAGCAGTTCACATGGGTGGGAGCACCTCACGTGTGGATGGGTGATGAGCTAGGGATGTGGGGAGCCGACGATCCCGACAACCGCAAGCCGCTTATCTGGCCCGACCGGCAGTTTGATGATGAAGTGGCTCATCCGTTTGGTCTGGATAAACCCGTTGATCGCGTTCAGCCCGATCCGGAAATGCACAGCTATTATCGTCAGCTGATTCATCTTCGCAGGGATAATCCTGTTTTTGCCTATGGCGATCTCGAATATGTGCTCACCGATGATCAGAGAAACGTGCTGGCCTACGAGCGCACGCTGGATGGGGACTACGCCCTCATCATCATAAACAACAGTAGTCAGCCCGCTGATATCGAGCTGGATCTGCCGGATCTGGTCCGCAGCGGCCTCACCGATATGCTGGGTGATAATGTGATAACATGGAATATTTTTCAGGATCGGTTTCGGGCTACTATACTGCCAAAGTCGGCAGCGATATTGATGAACTAGGTGAAGGTCGAAGGTCGAAGGTCGAAGGTCAAAGGTCAAAGCAAAGGTCTTTCAAATTCTGGCATGGTGGTCTGAGGATTTTTGAGAGTTGATTCTTGATTGCTAATCTTTGAATATTTGTTACCTGTTACCTGTTACCTGTTACCTGTTACCTGTTACCTGTTACCTGTTACCTGTAATTATCCTCTTCACAAAACCTCATATTTTATTTAAAATCGCTGGGAAATTCTGACATTAAATTACGCATATAGCTGAAATTCAGTCAGTTGGGTTAAATCATCGACCCGATTGAAATTCAAATTAAGTTATGCGTTATGAAAAAAACAGCTTCTCTGCTTAAGACTGCCATATGGATATCTGTGGTATTAATAACGGCCGGTTACTTATCGGGCTGTTCTGAAGATGTTACAGGATCAAATAATGACGATCCGGATATAGCCGGCATTTCATTTACCGTTAGCGGTGGATTTGATGCCGATTATGAAAGGTCCGGCGCGCTTTTGGGCTATACCTTCGATGGTGACTACTTTTATCAACTCTTGATTGACAGGCCGGCTAACGTAGACTGGGACCTCATTATAACAGGACCTCCCGGCGAGGGAATAGATGAAATTGCGGTAGGGGAATATGAAATAACAGACGACTTTACAAGAATGAGTGCAACCTTCGTAGACCGGTCTGTTAGCCCGCAACGCACCTGGACTTCCCTTTTTGAAGGAATGGGAGGTACTTTTGTAATTACCGGATTGCAGTCTGGCATAGCTACAGGAAGCTTCTCTTTCTCGGCAGGCCAGATTGGTGAAAACGTCCCGGAAGATGAACGTTTTGTGGACATAGAAGGGACGTTTCAGGTGCCCGTAAATCCTGATAATTAGTACTAAAACTTAAATTCAATCATCTATCAAACCAATGAAAAAAAATATACTTGTTATAATACTTTTGTCATCATTTATGATATATGCCTGCTCCGACGACTCCGGAAGCAGTAACGACCCTTTTGACGATAACGTGAGCTTCACCGTTAGCGGCCATACTGAGGGGGCTTATGCAGGTTACGGGGAAGTGGTCGTTTTTTCATCAAGCGGTTTTACAAGCTGGGGCCTGGATTCCTACGACATACCTGATGACACCTACTTTCTTTCTATTGAAGCTTTTGATGGAATGGACGTGATAAATGGAACAGGCACCTACAGCATTGGCGGAGTTGATGAAGCTGATTTCTTTGCTTTTTTCAGCCAGACCAACAGCGATATATTTTATGAATCCGTAAGCGGTACGTTTACCCTTACTACCCTGAATGCAAACCGCGCGGCAGGTACCTTTCAGTTCGATGCAAGCGGGTGGGATTCTGAGAGTCAGGATAACGTTACCATCAATATTCGAAACGGCGAGTTCGACGTAAGGATTTATGAAGGGGAACAGTAGTTTTTTGGGCCTCCACTCGAAAGTCACCAATTAGCTAACATAAGGTTTGCTTAAAACAGAATCCTGATGGTCTCAGCCTGCTGCGGTTTATCGCGGGACCTTCAGGATTTTTTTATGAATTACTGCTGGTTGAGTATGGCATCTCAATACCTGCTTTCTATAACCCGAATTATTCACGAAAAGGTATTTGTTCTTGATTAAGCTTTTTTCTCTTCAACTAAGCTCACAACAAAATGTCTTGGTGAATAATCCGGGATAAGCCAGGGTAAAAGTACAACATTAATAAAAATTGATGGTTATGCTTGAAAATGCGACAAAATGTTATTAGATTACGACAGTTGGCGTAATGTAGTAACATAAACAAAGCATCATGGATATCATCAAAGATACAGCAATAGAATACCTCACAGAAACAAGCCACCGCACGTTTCTGGCCATATCGCGCAGCGGGGTTACATCTTCCGATTTTTTGCGTCTGTACCGCGAGTACGATTTCAGTCTCGCAGACTGGGCTTTCATGCTGGGTATATCCGAGCGCAGCCTGCAGCGTTACATCAAAACAGATCATACCTTTACGGTGGGCGAGTCCGAAAAGCTGTTGCGGCTATCTCACTTGCTTAATCGTGGCCTTGCTGTATTTGGTAACAGCGGCCGGTTTCAGCAGTGGCTTAAAGAGGGTACGCCAGCCTTAAGCGGCGATTCTCCGTTCGAACTTCTCGATACTATATTCGGTCTCGATATGGTATTAGACGAGCTGGGCCGTATCGAGCACGGCATTCTGGCCTAACCCGAATTATTCACGAAAAGGTGCTATTGTATTACTAAGCAATTCATATAAAATTAATTACAATAATATAACGTATATCCAAAAATGAGTGCCCTACTATTGCCGCGGCATTTTCTCGTGAGCTTCGTTGAAAGAAAAAAAGCTTACTCAGGGTACCAAAAGTACCCTTCCGCCGCTTTTACCCCTTTGCCTTGCTTACAAAAAAATCTCTTGGTGAATAATCCGGGTTAAGCCAAATTTCATGGAAGTTTACAGAGTAACTACCGAAAAATGGGCAGACGATATTTCAGGTGAAGGAGCGCGAATATTTGGCGGGCGCTGGAATCATAAGGGAGTGCCTGCCTTATACTGCTCGGAACACCGCTCTTTATGCACACTCGAGGTATTGGTTCATGTTAAGCTGAACAATATACCCACTGATCTCAGGCTGGTTACCCTTCATATACCAGACGAAATTGAAGTAAATACGCTGAGCCATTACGAACTTCCGTCGGACTGGGATGGTTTTCCCTACGATTCGTTTACTCAGGATACCGGCACAAGCCTGCTGAAATCGAAACGGGCTGTTGGAACAAGGTTGCCATCATCGGTAATACAGCAGGAGTTTAACGTGATGCTGAACCCGCTTCATCCGGATTTCAATCGGGTTATAATTCAGGATATTGAGCCGTTGCCATTAAACCGGTTTCTGGCTGATCCGAACTAATTCCGACTGTATTAAAAAACGTTAGATGCCTTGCTTTTATCAAAAGGCTGCGCTATTGTAAACAACGC
>PWID01000018.1 GCA_003555145.1 Balneolia bacterium
CTTTTTGCAGGCAAGGTTCATAACTACCGGCACTTTAACCCCGGCTGCGCACAGACATTTAAAAACGACCCTAAAGCAGGTCTTTAGTCAGCTTAGTGTATTACAGGACTTTAGAAAAAAACATTCGGTAATTGAGTGATAAGTGATAAATCTATATGTAATATATACAATAATTTATCAGGGTTTATACCTCTAAGTTGTCGGTAAATAGAAAGCCAAAAAGAAACTACATAATAATGAAGCTGCCTTTTGAATTTCAGCTTATACCAAAAAGAACATTGTACTATAAATGAAACTGCCGGAAATTTCCTCCATACTTTTTCTTGGGACTGATGATGTTGTTGCATTATCAGCAATCCGGGCTATTGGTACTGCACTGCCCCGCACATCTCTGCATACGCTGTCGAATAACACAGACAAAGTTCAGATTTCTAACTATTCGAAATATGTAAGAAGTCATCGCACCTTGGAACATTCGGAGGGCGTTGAACTTCTGGATGAATTGATTTTCCGGATTAAAGATTGCAAAGCAGAAATTCTGTTGCCAATAGATGAAGATAGCGTCAGGTTTGTATCCATGAATTCCGAAGCGCTCAAAAACCATGTAAAGCTTCCCCCGCTTTCACCGGTGGATCTTTTGGATTCTCTTATCAGCAAAGACCGGCTGGCAGAATTGTTAAAAGCAAAGGGGTTTCAAAGTCCTGAAACTCACCCGGTAAAAAATCTTGATTACAGTAAACTTTCGAAGAATTTTTTCCCCTGCCTTATGAAACCAATTCGGGGGTCAGGTGGAAGTGATTTTATAAAAATTAAAGATATTGCCGGTCTGGAAAAGCTATTAGGTAATGAAAAATACGAGGATTTTATTCTGCAAGAGATGATTCCGGGCAGTGATATAGGCTGTAATATTTTGGCTGTAGATGGTGAAGTTAAAGCACATACTATACAGCGGGGAATTATAAAAGAGGCATATTCTTTTTCAAAAGGAATCCGTTTTGAGAACAACAAAATACTTTTCGCGCAGGTTGAGCAATTCACAAGGGATATAGGGTTTAGCGGCATTGCCAATCTCGATTACCGGCTCGACGATAGTGACCGGCAGCCTAAACTAATTGATTTTAATGCCAGGTACTGGTCTAATCTGGAAGGATCAAAAGCGGCAGGTATTGATTTCGCTCTGCTCAACTGTCTCGAAGCTTTGAAATATCCATATGAGAAACCCGCTTTTAAAAACTGCAATTACCTTCTGGGCAGGGCTGTATTAAGCCGTTTTAGTTCATCGAACGGAAGTATACCAACATTCACAGACCTGAAAAGCCGTATTACCGATCCGCTTCCTGAGCTGCTTCGTGTGTTTAAAAAATAAGCTAAGAGACAGAAATCAATCCCCGATCACCTTGCCTTTGTGCAGATAAGGTTCGTATTTGCCATCATTGTTATACCGGGTGCATGTATCTAGCTGTATTGGCTATTTATATTTGGACAAGATGCTGTTTAGAAGAGAGAAGAGAGTCAAACCGGGATTGGACGTTTGACCTTAGGCGATATGGTTTACCAGTTGTTTCTGAACAAAAATTCATAAAAATGGCTTCAATACAGGGATTGAGTTAGGTGATTGTATAACAGAGCTTTAAGGAAAAATTTATTCGGGAAATAAGTGATATGTGATAGATCTATATGTAATATATACAATAATTTATTTGAGGTTATTGGTCTAAATTGTCGGTAAACAAAACCAGCAAAAAAAAATCACATAAGAGTAAAGCTGCCTTTTTAATATCAGCTTTTCCCACAAAGAATATTGGACTATAAATGAAACTGCCGGAAATTTCCTCTATACTATTTCTAGGGACTAATGATGTTGTCGCATTATCAGCAATCCGGGCTATTGGAACAGTATTCCCCCGTACATCAATTCATGCTTTATCAATTGCATCAGACAGCGTGCAAATTTCAAATTATTCAAGGTATGTAAAACGCCACCAGAGGTTAGCTAATGCTGAGGGTGAAGAGCTGTTGAGTGAGGTGAAACGCCACATTGAACAAACCAAAGCTGAAATATTATTACCTGTAGATGAAGAAAGCGTAAGGTTTGTATCCAGACATATTGAAACGCTTAAAAAATACGTCAAGATCCCCCCGGTTTCATCGGTTGAACTGTTGGATTCATTAATATGTAAAGACAAGCTGGCAGAATTATTAAAATCAAAAGGATTCCAAACACCCGAAACCTACCGCTCCAAGGATCTTGATACCGATCTGTTGCCAAAAGATTTTTTCCCGTGTCTTATGAAGCCTGTTCGTGGTTCCGGAGGAAGAGGTTTTGTATCGGTTGATGACAGATTGGCGCTTGAAAAGCTTTTGACTACCGGTAAATACGAAAACTATATTCTTCAGAAACATATCTCGGGTCCGGATATAGACTGCAGTATCCTGGCAGTTGATGGTGAAATTAAAGCGTATACAATACAGCGGGCACTGCTTAGCGATGGGTACTCGTTCTCAAAAGCAATATGTTTTGAAAATGATGAAATACTGTACAACGAAGTTGAGCGATTTATACGGGAAATTGGATTTAGCGGCATTGCGCATCTCGACTATCGTTTCGACGATCGGGAAGGACTGCCAAAACTAATTGATTTTAACGCCCGCTATTGGTCAACTTTAGAAGGCTCAAAAGCCGCAGGTATAGATTTTGCCATGCTTAACTGTCTCGAAGCATTACATATACCCTATGAAAAACCCGTATTCAAACACTGTAATTACTTGTTAGGTCGTGCCGTGTATAGCCGTTTAAAATCCACAAACGGGAAAGTTCCGACATTCACAGATCTGAAAAGCCGTATCTCTGATCCGCTCCCTGAGCTGCTTAGAATATTTGGAAAAAAATAGACAAATCGTATTTCTGCTTCGAACCTGGAAATAGCGATATGGATCGATTAGTGGACTGTCGACTTGATCCCTGTTTTTGGGCTGGCGGGTTATCTCTGTGCAATTGGTAACAATAGGTTTCATATTGTACATTACTAAAACGCACGCGATACAACGATTTTTTTCATCAATTCAACAAAACACATTATGCGAATTCTATTTCGAAATTGTCTTTCTGTAACTCTGATTTCTTTGGCTTTTATTAGCTGCCAGCAGGAGCAAGAGGGTTCTTCGGATAACACCATCACTCTTAGCGAATACACCACAGTTGTATCAAACGAGGATATTCTGATTGGTGTGCCATCCATAATCCGGATTGTTGATTCTGAATCGTTTTTGATCTATGACACCTCCACCCGATTGGTATATGAGCTGGATTTAAACAAAAAAGACGTCAGGCCTATCGGCCGTGAAGGGCGGGGACCAGGAGAATACCAGCGGGTTCAGAATTTTTATGTCGAAAATGACGGCGTTTATGTAGTAGACAATGCCCAGCAGCTGATCCATAAATACAGTCTCGACAACGAGTTTATCTCATCATTCAGCTACAGGTTGGGTCTGGCTACAGGTGCACCGCCACCGCCACCGCTTCCGCCACTGGACCTGCCGTATATTCATACGGGGCTTTTAGGCAGCTTTAACAATCAGCCGCATATAACTTCTGAAGGCAATGTTTTACTGTATAACTTCCAGCCGGGGCAGTCTTTGTACAAGCTTTATGACTGGGATGGAAATATGCTGGACTCACTTGGCGTGGTATCTCACGACAGCGCTCCCGTAATAGACTATCAGCAGTTCAGAACAGAAATTGAAAACAGACAGGTACCCACATTTTTTGAGTCAAATACATTCGTGGTGAACGACCGGTCGAAGCCAGACGAGTACTTTCTGGTTTATAATGCTATCCCGAGGATTGCGAAGTTCAACTCATCCGGAGAGCAATTATGGGAAGTCCATGTTTCGGAAATAGCGGAAATTGACCGAATTGCAGAAGATTATTTCGAGACAATGGAAGAAATCCTCAAAATTACAGAAACGATGTTCCCATTAAAAAAATACACGTCTGGCGTGAGCGTGGAAAACGGTGATTTGTTTCTGGCCACCTATACCTACCCGGGCGTACCGCTCTGGATCCATCATTTTAGTAATGATGGCACCCTGCAAAATCGCTATAAGATTGAATCAAAAGTGGAGCTCAACCCTGTATTTAACGTAGACTACAGCAGCAGGTCCATTCTCATCTCAACCGAAGAGGGCGATGTGAGGGGTTATTCGTTTTGAAGGGAATGATGCGACGTACAGCAGCGTCTGAAACAGGACGCCGATTCGCGCGGTTTATGTCCTGTCTGCCGCGGAGAAAACAGACAGGCAGGCTCAACATTTAAAACTGTAAGCTAATGCGACTCACTTTGGTGTTTTAACATCACCTCTGGCATTCAAAAATCGCATATCAGATATCAAAAATCAGATATCATCACTTCCTTCTCGAGCCTTTCCCTTTTTGTTTAACGTTTCGGGTTGAGCTTTTGCCGGAACCCCGGCCGCCGGTAGTTTTCCGGGCACCTTTTGTTTTGTTTTTGCCTTCTTCATTTTTGGCCCCTGAGCGTTTTCGGCTGTTCTTTTTCCCATGAGAACCCGAGTCGCCTGAGGCACTTTTTTTCCGGCGCGGGGCCGCTTCCTTACGGGACCCCTCTACGGCCTCCAACAGTGAGGCTGTCTCTGAATCGGTTAAAAATCGCCAGGTACCGGTGGCAATACCATCCAGATTGATATTCATCACACGGATACGCTGCAGCCGCGTTACAGAATAGCCC
>PWID01000329.1 GCA_003555145.1 Balneolia bacterium
ATGGCAATAAATACGACCTGAAGCATATTGGCGTTGCTGCTCATCGAAGCTATCAGATTTTGGGGCACTATGTCTACGAGTGGCTGCAGTGGGCCGCGTTGCAAAGCTTGTTCGGCGGTTTGTTCGCGGTCGGCCACGTTCTCCTCGTAGCTCTCCATAAGCTCGATGCGGGTTTCCTCGGGTAAGGCTTTTCCGGGTTGAATCAGATTCACGGAGATCAGACCGATTGTTATGGCCAGAACCGTGGTCGTCATGTATATACCGATGGTTTTGCCGCCCATGCGCGAAAGCTTGGTAATGTCGTTTAGCTTGGTAACACCCACCACAAGTGAAGCAAGCACCAGAGGGATAGCAATAAGCTGGAGCAGGTTCACAAATATAGTGCCCACCGGTCTGATAAAGTCTGACGTAAACTGATTAAAGCCGGCCTGTGTGGAGATCAAACCCCAGATAAGACCGAGAATAAGACCGATTATAATTTGCCAGTGAAGTTTTCTATACCAAGGCATGTACAAATAGATTAAAAAGTATGATGGCTAAAAAAGAGGCGAATCCCACAGCCATGAAATTGACCAGATTATTGCCGGGCCTTACGGTTCTTCCTGCAATCCGAATGGTTTTGGCTTTATGCTGAAAATGCGCACCAAAATAGGAATCTAAAAGGCAACCTGAAAACCCGGATATAAAAACAGCCAGAACTCCTGCTGTTACGTGGCTTCCTTCGAAGAACCACACAAGACCAGCAATGGCTGCGGCTCCGGCAACTCCGCCGAAAGTACCAATAAGACTCATGCCACCATCGGTGCCTTTGGGCACCTTGCTGAGCGGACTAATGATAAGACGAACGGTCTTGTTTTTAGAACTGCTTCCTGCAATGGTTGCCCAGGTATCCGAATTTGCCGCTGCGATGGATGCAGCTGAAGCGATGCCAAAGTGCCAGTAACCTGTTATATAATACAGGCAAAGAAACAGGACAAACCAAAAGCTGTTGGCCCAGACCTGATCGCTGCTGCGGCGCTCAACCAGGCCGTTTAAAGATGCGTCTGAGTCTGCATTAAATAGCAAACCAAGCAGATTGCTGCCTAAAAAAAAGAAAAGCAAATAGGCGGCGAACTCAATACCACCCGTACCAAGAGTGATGGTGCCAACCAGAATAGCTGTTTTCATGCCGTCGAGCGAAAGCGACCTGACCAAAAAAGCGCCGTAACAGATAATAGCCGCCCCCATAAAAGATAAAAGGATTACGACTTTATCAAACGGATCGGCGGCGAGTACAAATATTATTACAAGCAGGACTGCAAAAGCATAATTGAGCATCCTCAGGTTAAAAAGCCCGGGACCTCTGGGTAACGTATGCATAAGCTTGCTGCTCAAAATAGAAGAATTAGTAATTTGATTATGGCTTTTGCTGATTTATTCCTCTTCGGAATCTTTGTCGTTTTGCTTGTTATGCATAATACCAAAGCCGAAAGCGATGAAGCCGGCAATCACTAAAACTGGAGATATAAATAAAGAAATAAAGCCATCGATCTCATTCTCGAAAGCCATAATGGCGAATCCAATGAATACGAGACCGGCTCCTCCGCCCATCAGCTGGTAATTTTTTTTACTAAACACGGGCAGCTCTTTTTCGGTAACTGGCTTTCTTTTTCTTTTGGGATCTTTGCGAGGCATGGTTTTATATAATTGATGCTGATTTGTACTAAGATTGTTATATCATTTTCAGACAGAGCAAAATTTTGCGTAAATTATGTTCCCTTGCTCTAATTCAAAAATAGAATATTAGCTTTCTGGAAGCGCTTTGTTCGCTTCGTTTCAAAGTAGTTTTTGTTTCTGGCAGGCAGATTCAACCGGACTGAATGAACAACTCTGTTAAACGCAAATCGATATTATTGAATTGTAAAATGAAGCGTTTGAAATTTCGATTTCCTTTGGAAACCGCTAACTTGCAGAATCTACAGGAATACGAATACTGTCAGAGAACGGAATATAGGTCAGATTTTATACTTATCAACTGAAAAATAGCTGAATGAAACAAATCAGGTTACTACTCGCACTATCCATCATTCTATTATTACAGGATTTCTCATACGGGCAGCAGGTTTTCGAGCGTCGTGCTGTTACTGTGAGCAACCTCGGTATTTCTTATACCAACGTGGGTGTGATTGGTCGTTCCAACGTTAACTCACAGCCTGTTGGTCTGCCAAGCATGGCATTCCCAAGAGACTCGGGTACCGAACACCTTTTTGAAGCCGGTATCTGGCTCGGAGCACAGGTGCAGGGAGACACCCGCGTTTCAACTTCCTCGGTAACGAGAGCAGGTGGTTACAGTGAAGCCGCAGCAGGTTTTGAATTTACTAACGATGGTTCGCTGATTTTGGAGCGTTCTTCATTACCTGATAGTCCCAACTTTGCTCCGAGTGCTGTAAGCCACCAGGATTTGATCTCGGAGTTTTCCGATCGCCGAACGGTGCGGAACAATCAGCCGGTACCCGGCCATGAAAATCCGCTTTACGCAGATGTGCGAATGGAAACATACAATTGGAACTTTGGTTTCACTGAGGGAATCAGCATCATCCGTTACGACATTACGAATAATTCTCAGATTCATTCCGGTCAGGCCGGAGGCTTTGTATGGGAGGAGTTCTATTTCAGTCTCTACTCGAATATGGTGGTTCGTAATGTGAATACCACAATCGAAACGGGTTCGGCCTTCTTCAACAAAAACGGAATGGGCTGGCTCGATGATTTCTACGCCTTCTACGTTTTCGACCGCGGGTCTACCGATGAGCCACGTATTAACACCCATGCTGCAAACGCAATTCTTGGTTCTGAATACAGAGGAGTAGACTTCCACCCTAGAAATGCAGAAGCTGTACAGGCTGCCGGTTTACCGGTACCTGAGGTGTCACCCGACTTCTGGCTGTTTTCAGCAGGAACCGGTGCATTTAGCAGGCCGAATAATGATCTTCAGCGATATGAACGTCAGACTGGAATATGGCCACAAAGCCTCCTGCCTGAAGGCGACAACCGTACACTCGATGATTTCCGTTTTGCTCTTCGCAACGATGGTTTTACCTCAAACGGTAACTACATTCAGTCCAACACAATCGGTCCGTTTCCTGAAGTTGAGCCGGGAGAGACTGTCACCATATATGTGGCATTCGTAGCGGCAGCTATGCCTGAGCAGTTCCAAGGCGTTGTTCCTGGCAATGAGCCAAACGTAGATAATGTAGATAATGAGGATTCCCGCGCAAACTTAGTTGAAAGCATAGACTGGGCGTATCGTTTGTACGACGGGCAGGAAAATGAAGACGGTACACGTACACGCTTCCTTGTACCGGAGCCGCCTGCTGTGCCAATTATGCGCGTTGAGCTGGATGCCGGTATTGCAAGCGTTTACTGGGATGACCGTGCCGAGTTTTCAGTTGACCCGGTTTCGGGTGAGCAGGATTTTGCAGGTTACCGTCTGTATCGCTCCAAGCTTGGTGATGATTTGGAAGGTATAATTACACAGTCGGCACAAATGATCCGGGAGTGGGATTTGCCTGAGTCAGGGGCCGGTTTCGGAACTGGCTTTGATGAAATCCGGCTCGATCAGCCGGTAACATTCGAAGGCGATCCTACCGAATATCGCTATCGTTTTGATGTAACCGGAATGCTAAGTGGATGGCAGTATTTATTCGCTGTAACGGCTTTTGATGAAGGCGAAGAAAATTCTCCGCCGCTTGAATCATCAGTAAATGCCAATGCTGTTCGTGTATTTCCAGGAACGGCGCCCAACGAAAATTTCAGCAGCAACGATCCTGAATACAAGGTAGGTGTCTATCCGAACCCATATCGTGTGAATGCAGCCTGGGATGGTGGTTCGTCCTTTACCAGGAAAATCATGTTTTACAACCTGCCTCAGCGTGCGGAAATCCGTGTTTACACACTTGCTGGTGAGATTGTAGCAAAGCTGCAGCACGATTCTGAAACTTATATTGGTGACACCAGATGGTTCCGGGATTTTAGCAGCAGTAACCGGATTCTACCGGGTGGTGAGCATGCATGGGACTTGCTCTCAGAGGCCAACCAGAATTTGGCTACCGGCCTGTATCTGTATACCGTACGTGACCGGGATTCCGGGCATGTGCAGCGCGGCAGATTTGCACTTATTAAATAAGCACAGCACGATAACAACTTTACACGCAACAAAGCTGCTTTGGTCAAACCGTCTGAAGCTAACCCTTAACAAACCTACAAGCTAAAATGATGAAACAGTTACAATTTCTGATTATAGGTCTGGTAATTTCCGGATTCCTGTATTTTGATGCTTTTGCTCAGGAACAGGTTACAATCCGCGAGCTCAACACCTACGAAGTTCTGCCTGAAAGCCAAGACGATCTACCAAACCACCCACTCGTTGGTGTGCCGGTATCTTTCGATGCTGTAGTGGTATCATATCCAAGAAGCTCTGGTTTGGCTACTCCAAACCAAACTACAGGCATACCTGGTCGTATCCATATATTTGTAGCAGACGTAAATGCTATCGAAGACGGCCTGGACGGTAACTCTATGCAATTAGTAGTTGCAGGTGCACAGCGTGAAACCCTTGAAGGCCTTGGGCGCGGAGACGTTATTAATATTGTTGGTGAACTGGCGTTCTTCGGAAATGTTGCCCAGTTTAGTGCCTCTGATGTCGGCTTCCTTGGTAATGTTAATGATGGTCCTGAGTTTGCTGATCTTGCTCCGCTTCTTGAGCCTACGGTTATTTCCATGGAAGAATTGAATATTGCAGCCGATGAAGATGGATTATTCCAATGGAACGCAGAAAATTATACCAAGTATATTTTTCGCTACGTAAAAATTGAAGGTGCTGAAGTAATTGACCGTCTTGAAGCGCCAACAGGTCGCCCGTGGATGATTGCGTCTCAGGGTAACAGCGTGATGGTATCAAACGATACCTCTCTTCGTTACAGAAACGACCGTAATAATTACGGAGTTAATCCTGAAACAGGTGAGGGCCTTGGCTACAACTACCGTCGTCCGGATGTTGATGGTCCTTATGTGCCACCGGCTGCTGGTTCTTTAGTTAACTGGTCCGGTTTTCCGGTTGTAAACACCTTCAACCCGGGCGGTACAGATGTTGCCGGAAATCAGTCTACTCTTAAGCTGGCATATTTTGAAGACGGTTTTGTCTGGTTAACCGATGGTGATGATCCTTCTGATCGTTTTGCACCAGAAGGCTGGCCAAACGACCTTGTTGTTGTTGGTTTTCCTCCGGTTTTCGAAAACCTGACATTAACCCCTGAAGGAGAGATTAATGGTGGCGAAGATGTAACTCTTTCTATTGATGTCATTCTTGCTGAAGAAGACTACAACTACGAAAACGTTACTATTGAGTACTCTACTCTGAACTATACTGAAGACGAGCCTGCTTCTTTTACAGGTGATATGAATCAGAGCGGAACCAACTTCACATTTGATTTTGGCTCTTTTGATGATTTCACCACTGTAGATTTCACTATTGTAGCTGAAATTACAACTGAAGACGGAACACCTATTACAGGCCGTTTCGACGGTTCTTTCTTTGTTGGAAATGATGCTCTTACTTCACCTGTACTCTTCTCTCCACCAACAGGCGAATTCGTTGACTTCGTACAGGTTAACCTGACTTCTCCAACAGAAGGCGCTACGATTTATTACACGGTTGATGGTTCTGTTCCAACTGAAGAGTCTATGCTCTATCAGTCGCCGCTAACGTTAACAGAAACCACTACTGTTCGTGCTATTGCCACAAGCAGCAGTCTTGGCAACAGCCCGGTTAATGAGCGCACCTATACCGTAGCTAACGAAAGTCTGATTGATGTTTCTACAATTGCTGAGCTACGGGAAGGCCTTACCGACGGTACTCCATACCGTTTAACCGGAGAAGCCTATGTGACTTTCGCCCGCGCTACAAGAAACCAGAAATATATTCAGGACGAAACCGGCGGAATCCTTGTTGATGATGCTCCGGGCCGTATATCTGAGTTTTATGCCAGAGGCGACGTAATGACCAATGTTGTCGGACGTCTAAGCGTATTCCAGGGCGTAACTCAGTTTATTCCGCTCACAGACCCGGGCGTGCCAGCCGGAACAGCCGACGTGGTTGCTGTAGATCTTTCGCTTGCCGATATCGACCTTGAACTTCACGAGTCTGTGCTTGTTCGCGTACCTGAGGTCAACTTCGGTGGTGTAACGGGCGTATTTAACGCAGGCACAAACTACGATATTCTGGATCCTTCGCTTGAAGAAGGCGAATCCAGAATCTTCAGAACGATATTCACAGCTGATGAAGTGAACTACATCGGTCTGCCGATTCCAAGTGGAAACATCACACTCGAAGCTATTGTATCTCAGTTTAACGGTACTATCCAGCTTACAGCCCGTAATGGTGAAGGTCTGGGACTTGATGTTAGCACCCGTGATGATGAAATCCCAAGTGGTTTCGAACTCAGCCAAAACTATCCTAACCCGTTTAACCCGACCACAAACATCCGCTATACGCTTCCTCAAGCTGCAGATGTTACGCTGGCCGTATACGACGTTCTTGGCCGCCGTGTAGCTATGCTGGTAAATCAGCAGCAGACTGCAGGACAGCATACGGTTAGTTTTGATGCTTCCAGACTGGCTTCCGGTACATACATTTACCGCATCCAGGCCGGAAACTTTACTTCAACAAAGAAAATGATGCTCATTAAGTAATTACTTTTTGAGTTTCATTGTAAACAAAACTTCCAGGGGATGAGCCGCTTTTAAGGCTCATCCCCATTGTTTAACCTAGCTTATGCGCACTCGTACAATCTCTCTTATTTTAGCCATTGCTGTATCCGCACTGTTTTACAGTGGCTGCGATACCGGTCTGAAGGGCAATCTCAACGAAAATCAGCCACCAAGTACCAGCTTCACCGTCAATGATATCAATCTACCAGAAGGTACACGCCTGGTTAGCCAGGTTAGCATCTCCTGGTGGGGTGATGACCCTGACGGCTATGTTGTCGGATACGAATTCCAGATTGGTGATGAATCCGAGCCGTGGGTATTTACCACACGATCCGATTCCACTTTTGTACTTCCTATCGAGGAGGGCAACGAGGATGCCGATGTTCGCTTTTCTGTACGTGCCATAGACAACGATGGTGCCGTGGATCCGAATCCTCCCAGCCTGGTTTTCCCGATTCGTAACTCCCCGCCGGAAATTGAATTTGTTAGAAACGAAACCCCACCGGACAGCACCTTCAGAGTGTTTAGTTTCGGATGGTCGGCAAGCGATCCGGATGGCGATGCTAACCTGAATCGTATAGAAGTCGCGCTTAACGATAGTACCGAATGGCAGGAAATTCCTGTAGATATTACGTTTCTAACCGTTCGTATAGATGATACAGTCGAACCAGCCACATCGCAGGTTTTTCTTGGTCGTGCACTCAACAGCAGCCCGTTATCATTTGATACCATTAACCTGAATGGAAATAATGAGTTTCATATCAGAGCGGTTGATAACGCCGGAGCTATAAGTGAGGTAATTACCCACGAATGGTACATAAAGCAGCAGACATCGCGTATTCTGTTTTTGAACGACTACTTCGGAACCAACAGTAACGACATTGCACAGATACACTTAGACATATTAGCAGATCTGGGGCTTACTGAGATTGACTATATGGACATATCTGACGGCCTTGCCACAGGCGGGCGTCGTGTACCTTTTTCACAGGCCTTCCCGGATCGTTCACTTGCTTCGCCCACCATTAATAAAATGATGGCTGAATGGGATCATATCTACTGGCTTTCCGATAACCTTGACCGGCATATTGGTTACGCAATCGAGATAACAACTGAGTTTTTCGATAATGGCGGAACCATGTTCATCAACATACCGACCAAGAACATCTCTCCGGATAATCCGATGTTTCAGTTCCTGCCTTTTGAGCGTATGGAAGTGCTGCCGACCGGACAGCAGAGTTTTATTCTGCAAACAGGTACAATTATCGAAGCTGATGAGGATTTCGTTGAAAACCCGCCGTTTCTTTCGACTGCCGGTAATCTCATTTCCTACTATCCGATTATTCCGTTTGGCGAATCAATATCACTCTTCGAAGGTGATTTCAGAACACGGAACCCATCTTTCATAGGTGGAACAAGCGACTTCGATGGCTCAAAACTGATTTCCGCCCCCAATCCTGATGAAAATATCCTGTTCTTCGGAATAAGGTTCCAGGACTTATCAGCCGAAAGCGATTTGAACCGTCTCGTAGAACTAACATGTATTGAAATCTTAGGTTTTCAGCAATGAAAAAATTGATATTAAGCCTTCTTGCCATCGTCGCAATAACGTTTTCGGGCTGGGGAATAGCATCAGCGCAGAACACCGGTAATATAACCGGAACTATTACTGACCGTGAAGATGGTGAAACCCTGATAGGGGTAAACGTAATTGTTCGTGGCACCAGTTTTGGTGACGCAAGTGACCTGGACGGGGTATACAATATCAGGAACATTCGTCCGGGCGAATATTCACTGGAATTCAGCTATGTAGGCTATGAGCGCATTCTCATTACGGGAATACGTGTTGAAGCCGGTGAAACCACCACGCTTGATGTGGAAATGGGCCTTCAGGCTGTTTCTGCTGGTGATGAAGTTCTGGTAATTGGTCAGCGTCCGATTTTCGATATCGAAAAGTCCTCGACATCAACAAGCCTTAGCCGTGATCAGATATCTGCCGCTCCGGTTCGTCAGGTTGATGAAGTTGTAGGTATGACCGCCGGGGTTGTACGCGATCCTTCGGGTTTGTATATACGTGGCGGGCGTGCCAATGAAACAGGCTTCGTTATTGACGGTGTTTCTTCTCAAAACCCGCTTGCCGGTACAGGATTTGGCCTGGATCTTGGCGCAAATGCTTTCCAGAGCGTTGAGGTAACAACCGGTGGCGTGGATGTGGAATACGGTAACGCCACGTCTGGCGTGGTTGCTGTAGAAACCCAGTCTGGTGGTGATAATTATTCCGGTTATTTTGCACACAAGCGCGATAATCCGGGCCGTATGACGGGTTCCAGCGCTAACTTCTTTACCGACATCTACGACTTCACCCTTGGTGGTCCGATGCCGATAACAGAAACGCTGCTGCCGGCTCTGGGTATTGATATCCCTGGTAATATGTATTTCTTTATGGCGGGTCAGGCGAGCGTCACCAATGAATTTATGCGTCAGACAGCCGATCAGGTACAAAGCTCCCTGATCGACAACAACTTCTGGTCGCCTCGCCAGGATAACCGCTGGAGCGGCTTATTAAAGCTCACCTACCGTATTAAGCCAAGCATGCGGATTGAAGCAGCCTACAACCGCTCGCTTACGGTTAATCAAAACACCCGAATGCTTCAAATTATCGGGGATGATGTACAAATTCGTCCGGGCTATCAGTTCTTTTTCGAGCAAAATCTGGACAATGCAAACACCTATGCGAACGATAGCAACATGTCGTATATCAAGTGGACCCACGCCGTTTCCAGCTCTACGTTTTATGATGTGCAGTTCAGCCGCTTCTTTACACGTCTTCGTGCCGATGCGAACGGAAGAAACTGGCGCCCTGAGTTTGTTGATGGTGAATTTGATGCAGCCAGTATTATCACCTATCCAATCACACCTTTCCCGGCTGGTAATAACTTTACGTATGCGCTTCCCGGGCAGGGATTTGCCAACAACGGGGGTATAGCTTCCCTTTGGCACGATCACTTTGCTGAAGAGTACACGCTCCGCAGCACATTAACAACCTACCTGACCGAGAACAACCACCGCCTGCGTGTAGGTCTGGAAATGAAGTTCATGAACTACCAGTGGATTGATATAACTCGCCCATGGGTAGGAGCTCCGATTCAGATAGATGATGAAACCAGTACCGAAACCGGCCGACTGGGTGCAACTTCCGACATCTGGAATGTGCGTCCTTCTCAGGGTTCCCTTTTTGTAAGTGATGAAATCCGCTATCGCGGCCTTATTGCCAACATTGGTGCTCGTCTGGAGTACTGGTTCCCTGGTAACTATGTAGACACATTTGTAGACGACCCTCTTTCTCCGATTCCGGATGCAGTACGCGAAGGGTATAAAGATGATACCTACAATCTGTTTGGCAACCGCTTTAAGCTGAGAATGCTGCCGCGTATTAACGTATCTTTCCCTGTTCGCGAGAATATGGTGATGTACTTTAACTACTCGCATAAATCGAAGCTGCCTCACCCAACCTATATTTATGCAGGTCTGGATCCGTTCTACCAGGATCGCTCGTTCCTGTCGAATCTGGGTAACCCGAATCTGGATCCTGAGGTTGATATTTCTTATGAAATTGGTTTCCGTTACCAGGTTACGTCTAACGATGCCCTAAACGTTACTGCATTCTGGAGCGATAAGTACGACTTTATTACCGCTGAGCGTATTAACGTAGTTGATCCAAGCGGTCGTGAAACAGAGCGTACATTCCGTGTAAACGGAGACTTTGCCCGGGTCCGTGGTCTTGAGCTTTCATATCTGAAACGATACTCACATTTCATTCAGGGTTCATTAAGCGTAACATACTCCCGAGCCGAAGGTCTGAGCTCAACTTCTAATGATGCGCTACAGGACATTATCTCAGGCGGTCAGGATTTTGGTAATAATATCGAAACTCCGCTTGCCTGGGATCGCCCCTGGGATATAAAGAGCAGCATCATCTTTACGTGGGATCGTCCGAACGACCCGCTATTTGGTCTTGCTCCTTTAAACCAGATGAGGCTCTACCTATCAGGTACATACCGCAGCGGTAGCCGCTACACCCCAATGGTTTTCCGGGGGAACCAGCGTAATCCTGTAACCGGTGAAGAAGACTGGCGCCCGATCTACGAACGGGATCCCGATCCGAACCGTCGCTTCTCGGAAGTTGGCGAATCCTGGGTTATGTTTGATCTGAACTTCGAGCGCTGGATTAATATCGGAAGCACCAGACTTTTGGCAACGCTTGAGATTACAAACCTCTTTAATGCCAGGAATGCTGCAATCATCAATCCGGTAACGGGTAAAGCCTACAGAAGCGATTACCCAACCGATCCTGAAGCACTTATTGCACTGCGTGATGACCGCTCATTCGACGTACCCGAAAACGTTCGCGACCCACGCTATGTGGATCCGCGGGATAACAACAGCCCGGCCTTTCTGAACCCGGCTAACTTCCTGCAGCAGCGTCACATCATGTTTGGTTTAGCATTTAATTTCTGATTCTGGATATATACATGTTTATTAAAAAAGTAACATCACTAATGAAAAAAACGCTAAGCCTGATCATCTTAATGCTAATGGTTGGTGCAACAGACACCCTGCAGGCTCAGAGTATTTTGCCAAGTCTTGGAGGATCAAGATCGGGTACTTCCGGATTTCAATTTCTCAAAATTAATCCTGACGCCCGTTCTGCAGGTATGGGCAGTTCTGCCGTTGCCGATGCAATAGATGGCTCTGCACTGTATTTTAACCCCGCGCTTGCCGCACAGCTGGATCGTAACCAGGTGTACCTGGGGCATACCCAGTACTTTGCTGATATATCGCTGAATTATGCCAGCTATATCCATCGCTACAGAGGGATGGCTTTTGGCGCTTCACTTTTTTATCTGGACTCCGGTGAAATGGATGTAACCAACGAGTTTAATCCATTTGGTACAGGGCAGACATTTAGAACCGTTCACCTTGCGGCAGGCCTTACGTTTGCGCAGGAGCTAACGAACCTGTTTAGCTACGGGGTAACGGCGAAATATATTGATGAGCGAATTGAAGAAGTAGAGTCCCAAACCGTTGTGTTTGATGTAGGTTTTTTCTACCGCGTTGGCGACACCGGACTCCGCTTCGCAATCGGTCTTAATAACTTCGGTCTGGATGCATCACCAAGCGGCGAAACCAGCCGGCAAACCCTGGATGGTGTTGTAATCGAAACTGAATTCGAAGACGTTTCTCCTCCCACAATGTTTATGATGGGAGCTGCTTATGACTTGTATTCTTCCGATAATTTCGACCTGCTTGGCACAGCGCAAATTACGAACCCGAGCGACAACGCAGAACAGTTCAGCTTTGGACTGGAGCTTGGGTATATGAATCAATTCTATGTGCGCGCCGGCTACGAGCTTGGTGTGGATGAAGCCCGTTTACCAAGTTTTGGTGTTGGCTTCGACCTGCCGATACTTGGTTACGGCCTGGGAATGGACTACGGATTCAGCACCCGCCAGTATTTGGGAAGTCTGCACAGAATCGCCCTCAAGTTTAATCTTTGATATTTTTACAGCTTAGTATTATGAAGCAACGTATTGCATTATTACTGCTCGCCTTTGTTGGCTCCGCATTCATTTTCACCGCTTGCGACGATTTGTTCGGATCCAAACAAGACGGCATAACAGACGAAATTTTCAGAGATGGCGAACAGGATCCTAACCTGATTGTAGAGGAAGTAGGCTACGTAGCTCTGCTTCCTTTCTGGGATAATTTCAACGAGCCAACGGATGTATTTGTAGGCTACGATGAGCTTGTATATGTAACCGACAGCGATGGTCTGCACGTGCTGGACAGCGCTGGTCGTAACTACAGCACCATTCCTCTGCGAGGCGCTGTTGCTGTAGCTCAGGATCGTCTGCTCAACGTCTACGTAGCTGCCCGTATCGATACAGTAATTACAGCAGTTGATCCCAACCGTACCTGGGATTTACCTGCAGTCTATAAGATTCGCAACGCAAACGGTGCAGGCCCGCTGGAGTTTATCCAAACCATGGTACACCCGTTCATGGATGCCAGCCGCTCTACTACAGCATCACAGCGAGGTCGTCTTAACGACAACCCAGACAGTGATGAGAACGTGGAGATTACCGGTCTCGCAACTCTGGCTAATAACGATATTTATATCACACGCAGGGGGCCTCGTAATCAGACAGGACAGGCCGTGGCACAGGATAACACCGTACTGCTTATGTCGCGCGTATTGGGCGAGGATGGCAATCCAACCGATATTATGCGTAATATAAGCCAGATTCGTACACTGAATCCCAGCACACCATCTCTGCTGAGTGCCATTGATCTGAGTGCTATCGCCTCATTTGCCACACCTCCACAGCGGGATAACGTGCCGGCTGAACGAAGCTTCCTGATTGCACAGGGAAACCCGGATCGTGAAATTCCCTTTCGTGTTCTTTGGGTAAATGCTGTACAAACCCCCGATGGTTTGGAATATCGTTCAAACCCATCTCTGCTGGCTCAGGACACAACCCGGGCCGATTCTTTCCTGTACGAGCAGGACAAATTCCGCAGTCCGTCGGGCATTGCTTTTTCCGGTGATGAGCGGGCGCATATTTTTGTAACCGATGCAGCTACAGACAGTCTGTATCTTTTCCAGTCCAACGGTATAGAGGGCGTTAACCCTCCGGCCGGCTCGTCTGCCACACGCGCAATTAACGTATCGTTTGGTGGCACTGGAAGCGGGCCGCGTGAGTTCCGTGATCCAAGCGGAGTAGCCTATTTCCGTCGTATCGTTTATGTGGCCGATAAAGGTAATAACAGAATCGCCCGCTATCGTCTGAATACAGATTTCGAATAGCATACAGAATTAGATTTGTAATAAAAAAGAGCCTGCTGATTAACTTCTGCAGGCTCTTTTTTTATAGGGTGAATCCATTGGAAACGTAATTTTCCATCCAAATGCCATCACCCTTTCTTCCGGGATAAAAAAAGGCTGCCCCCGCTAAGGAGACAGCCTTCTGTTCAGCTCAGGCCGTATAAAACGAACCTTCACTAATAGCTGTAAACAGCAGCAACGAATTAAGGATTTATTTCTACATTCGTTATACGCATGGTCATTCCGGTAGGTCCATCGCCTTCCATCATCTGTTTGAACTGCTCAATTTGCGGACCCATTTGCTGCATAATCATTTCGCGCTGGGCTTCAGGCATGTTTTCAAGCTCTTTCATCATTTCCTGCATAGCCTCCATTCCTTCCGCCATCTCTTCATCAGAGACCATATTTTGCCAGCCTTCAATCTCCATGCGTGTACTCATGGCAATAGGCATTCCGTTAAATGTCTGATAGTCTTCCATGTACATATTCATGGTAAATTCAGCTCCTTGTTCGTTGGCCATGGTGAATTCCATTCTGTAGAAGAGCATATCATCCTGACCCAGCCAGGCGACTGCTGACTTAATCTCGGCCTCGACCTCATCGTCGAAGTCGTCAGCAAAATCCGAGTTCATGTCGAGTTGTTCAAAAACGGCAGGGTCATCTACCAGGATTCTGTACATGGCTTTACCATCTACGCGTTCGGTGCTAATGGAGCTGGCGCCTCCCACAAACGTAACTATTTCCGGGGAGCCATAGCCGACCCAGCCAATCATCTCGTAATCGTCCTCATCGTCGGGTACAAGAACCGGGTGTCCATCAATCATCTCTTTGGTGTAATAACTGGTTTCTTCTCCAACAAAATCGTGTTCGACCGTAATGGCAACCCGCTCAATATTGCTGAGGTAGTCCGCACCTGCACGCTGAAGCTGTTCCACAAGCTGTGCCGGTGATGGCTGCGCCAGGGCAACCGAAGAACCAAACAGTCCCGACACTAAAAGTATCGCCGTGATGATATTAAACTTTAAAGAAGTATACATAAGATTAGTATTTGAATTTCATAGAGTTGAGTAAAAGCACACAGTAATTAAATAAAATATTTGAAGCATCGCAAGGTGAGCGTGACCATCAAAAAATTAAACTTAATTATATGTTAAGCAGCTCACTTTAAGCTTACGCTTAGTCTGCTTATTCTTTATTATAGATGCGTATTTGTGACTATATAAAGATCAACTAAACTGAATAATATGAAAGGCTATTATTTACCGCTAATTTTTGCAGTCGCTCTCTTTTGGACTGCCGGCTGCTCTGCCGCATCAGAAACTACACAGGTAGTGAATGAACCCGCGGCGGATGTGCGGGTTGAGCTAAGCGATCACATATATCCTGTCGTTGAGCCGGGACGGTTCGACAACGGTAAAATGTGGACGTTCGAGCACGCTCCGGCCGACTATTTCCAGCAAGAGTATAACCTTACTCTAACCGACGAGTGGCTTACTCAGGCACGAATGGGAAGCGTGCGATTGCCCAATTGCACAGGGTCGTTTGTGAGCAACAGCGGACTTATTCTAACCAATCATCATTGCACAAGGGAAGAGGTGACGGCCGTAACCCAAAATGGTGAAAACCTCACCGAAGAAGGGTTTTATGCCTTTAACCTGTCTGATGAGCGCCGTATACCCGATTATTATATAGACCAGATGATTGCCATCGAAGACGTAACCGATGCTGTTTATGCGGCTATTGAAGGCGTAGAAGGACGCGCTGGAATTAATGAGGCCATCGAAAATGCAAAACAACAAATAGTTGACCGTATCGAATCCGGTTATGATGATCCGGCTGTATTTACCGACGTTGTAGCACTCTATAACGGTGCCCTGTATTCGGCCTATACCTTCAGACGATACGATGATATTCGCCTGGTGATGGTGCCCGAGCTGGAAATAGGCTATTTCGGTGGAGATCCGGATAACTTTACGTATCCACGCTATACGCTTGATATGGCCTTCCTGAGAGCCTACGATAACGGGCAGCCGCTCAACTCGGAGTACTTTTTCCCATGGTCGGAATCAGGCTCGTCCGAAGATGATGCCGTATTCGTAGTCGGGAATCCTGGGTCAACAAGCCGTCTCCATACCGTTGCTCAGCTTGAGTACACCCGTGATGTATCGCATCCGGCGTTCCTCACTCTTCTTGATGAGGTCGTTAGCAGTTTTATAAGTTATGAGGCAGATAACCCTGTTTCCGCGGCTCAGCTTGATTTACGGAACTATATTTTCCAGATCCAAAACGCGGTTAAAGCCTATACCGGCGGACTCGAGACTCTGGAGGATAATCAGTTCATGGGCCGGAGGTTTCAGTCGGAGCTGGCGTTTATTAATGAACTGTCACAGATTGATGAACTGAACCAGCAATACGGCAGCCTGCTTAGTGAAATTGAAGATGTGGTCAATCAAAAGTCGGAGCTGTTTGAACCCTATTATGCGCTTTTAGGTATGAATGCCGGTACTATCTTGTCTTCCGGAACGCTGCAGCGGGCGATGCTGGTGGGTAACATCAGCAATCACCTGAACAACGGAGATGAAGACGCTGCCGGGTTTTATCTGAATATGATTTCCAGAACCATTGAATGGCCCAGAGAGCTTGACCGTATGATGATGGAGAAGAGTTTCGGCAGGGTAGAGGGTGTTATTTCGGAAACAGATGGAGGTGCCGAAAACCCAATGGCATTTTCACGCGTTTCAGGCGGTCTTAGCCCCGCCGAACTGGCGATTCTTATATCGGAAGAGTCGGCGCTCACCACAATTGAAGGCACCATACAGCTGATTCAAAACGGAGTGGACAGCAGTGATCCTGCGGTAAAATTCGGCATGCTCTATGGCCCGGTAGCAGAATATGCCATGGGATATATAGCAGAGCTTGAAGCCGCAGAGGATGATCTCAACAGGAGGCTCGGACGAGCCCGCTACGAGGTTTACGGCACAAGTATGCCACCTGATGCCACCTTCTCCATACGGCTGCAGGACGGGCGGGTTGCGGGCTATAATTACAATGGCACAATTGCACCTGCATACACAACTTTTTATGGCTTATTAGATCGCCATTTCTCACACGGTGAAATACATCCATGGGCGCTGCCGTACCAGTGGCGAAACCTCCCGGATGCATTCGACAAGTCTGCACCTTTAAACCTGGTGACAACCAACGACATCATCGGAGGTAATTCCGGCTCACCGCTTCTGTCGCGGAATCTCGATCTGATCGGCCTTATTTTTGATGGTAATATTGAATCGCTTTCGGGAGACTTTATCTACACCGACGAAACCGCCCGGGCTATATCAGTTGATTCGAGAGGAATGCTTGAAGCATTGAGGCATGTATACCAGGCAGAACGCATTGTTCAGGAACTGCTCGAAAGGTAGGATGAAACAAAAAAGGCCGGTGTTTAAACCGGCCTTTTTAATTAGCGATATAAATCAGGCTTCAGAGCGCCGCTTTTTCTTAAAATAGCTGTCTAAGGACCACTTTCTGGCGCCAATAAAAAACATACCGAGAAAAATGATGCCCATTTCAAGAGCATAGGCAACGTTTGCTTCACCGGCTGCCATAAACGGGTCGCCAGCTGAAATGTGAAACATTACGGCTGTTGCCATAGTGAACGTGAGCAGCAGGGCGGCAATGCGGTGGAAAAAACCAAGTATGAGAAAAATTCCACCAACAAACTCTGCGAACGCAGCCATGAAACCCCAGAACGCAGGTGCGAAAGTTATACCAAAATTTTCCATGGCTCCTCCAAGGAAAGCCCATGTTTCAGGGCCGCCCATAATTTTGGGAAACCCGTGCAGCATTATCATTGTGCCAATGCCAACCCGGATTATCAGGTAGCCAATTTCACGTACAGTATCGGAAAAGTAGAAAAACATAAATTTTTAAAAATTGAGGGAGATAATTTAGTTGTTTAAACAACAACTAAAGATAGCAAGCTTTTTAATCAGCTTCAACGTTCCCAATAACGCAAAAAAAAGGCCGAATCATTCAGAATCGGCCTTGTTTTATGCAAATTTTTGAAATTATTGGTTTTCGGCTTCTTCGCGGAATTCTTCGCTGGCGATAATAATAATCTCAACACGGCGGTTCAGAGCGCGGCCTTCGTCGGTGTCGTTATCGGCAATAGGCTCGGTTTCGCCACGGCCTTCAACAACAAGGCGGCTTCTGTCAACACCAATGGAAACCATATAGTCTACAGCAGATTTAGCACGACGCTCGCTAAGCCCCTGGTTGTAGGTGGCTGAACCTACAGAGTCGGTATGGCCGATAATAACTACATCGGTGTTATCATAACGGTCAAGGCTGTTAGCCAGAGACTGCAGGTTTGTTTGTGCAGTTGGTGAAAGTGTGGAGGAGTCGAAGCCGAAAAGCATTCCGGAGTCGAATTTAATCGCGATGGCTTCACCAACGCGCTCGATAGATGCACCATCAATTTCGTCTTCCAGCTCTTCAGCCTGACGATCCATCTGGGATCCGATAATGGCGCCGGCAGCGCCACCAATTACAGCACCAATAATGGCACCTTTAGCAGTATCACCGAGTGCGGCACCTGCAATTGCGCCTGCTGCCCCACCGGCACCCGCGCCAATAAGCGCGCCTTGTCCGGTTGCTGAACATCCGGCAACTCCAAGCATCGATATGATGCAGATCACTTTAAAAAACGAAGATTGTGTAATAGCTTTCATATAATACAGGTAAGATGAATTAAAAATTGAGTTAATTATGAGAGGTAAAATCATTAACATACAGCTGATTTCACCATGGTTCTAAACTGTAGCTAACTGATTTCCCAATTTACGCATTTGGTAACTAACCTAACCTATTACACGTCATTTAATTGCACTGCCTAAAATATGGCCCTTCGATTTATTGAGATTTACGCTCCCCCGGAAAAACCCGACATCGATGAAGCACTCGAACGCGATAATATGGTCGATATGTGGATCACTAACCTCGACAATGGTGGAAAGGTTATAAGGATATTGTGTGAAGTGGAATACTCCGAGGGGCTTATGAGTCAGGCCTCTGATATTGGTGAGGGCTATGATGATTTCAGGGTTGTGCTGCTCGCGGTCGAAGCTACTATTCCCAAAGTGCAGGTAGAGGATAAGGAGGAGGAAAATGATAAGAAAAATCGTGGCCCAGAAATCAGACCTTCCGGATACCCCAAACTGCCGGAGGAAAACGATAAAGTCCATCGCATCTCTACCGTTGAGATGTATGAAGACGTCAAGGAAATGGTCGACTTGTCCTGGGTTTATATCACGCTTACGATAATGAGTACCGTTGTTGCTGCAACAGGCCTGATGCGCGACAACACAGCAATTGTAATTGGGGCTATGGTTATTGCCCCGCTGCTGGGGCCTAATGTCGGGCTTTGCCTGTCAACTACTTTGGGTGATCAGCGTCTTTTAATACGCTCTTTAAAATCACTCACGAGTGGATTTTTTATGGCCCTTTTGTTATCGGTTATTATGGGATTCTTGCTTCAGTTCGATATTGAAACACCGGAGCTGTTTTCCCGCACAGAAGTTTCCTTTGGCGATATCGCTTTGGGTACTGCTGCTGGAATAGCAGGCGTACTATCCTTCACACGCGGTATATCGG
>PWID01000302.1 GCA_003555145.1 Balneolia bacterium
AAGCGACGGAAGAGTACTTTTGGTACTCTGAGTAAGCTTTTTTCACTTCAACGAAGCTCACGAGAAAATAGCACTGCGTGGGAATCGCTTCGCTCGGTGCGACGTAATGTTCGACACTCAAATTTGGGTGTCGGCTATTTTAATGTATTTATATTATAATCAATTACTTATTTATATAAATATACCTTTTCGTGAATAATTCGGGTTAGAGGTTTACCCAATCGTATTGCAAGTATTCTGTGCCTCGATTTTTAGCCTCATGTTTTTGATTATGATTAACCGAAGAAGGTTAAGGGAGATGGAGTGATGGTGATGGGGTAAAATTCAGGCCGCAAAAATTCACAATTCACCATTCATTGGTGTCCGGTAAAAACTCAACCGAATCAAATTAGGGCTTTTGAAATCAATTATGGGCCGATTTCAAGCACGATCTAATAACGAACCCCTTATTGTCGAATTCAATTGAGTGCTTATTCGATTGAAGTAAATATCTCTTACCTTTTGTGCGGACGAGGGTCGCATTCGCTCCCAATGTTGAACCTGCCTGTCTTCGCCGCGGCAGACAGGTGTTGAATTTTAAATTGTGAATTAGTGTCCGTGAATAACAATGAACGCTGGTTGAGCGGAGTCGAAACCAGCATCATCGGAGCTTATATCCTTTATTTTTAACGCTCCACTCCACCGCGTTTCGTAACGCTTTTTTTTCATAGGCGGGATTGATTGGTGCCTTTTTTCACCTATAGTGATTTTTAGCGCCTGCCTGTCTTCGCCGCGGCAGACAGGCTTTCCTTTTTTAGTGTTTCTCCTCACGGCCAGTATATTTTCTCCGGACAGTAGTGACTCAAAACTCAAAACTCAAAATTTTCGAACTGCAACCAGAAATAATTAAAATACTTTCGCGGTCACCAGTCATTTCATATAATTAAACGATTCGCTGAACTAAACGGGTTATAGATTGTATAAACAAGAAAACAGACCTGAACTTAACTTCCGGAATTTCCATGTGTGGCCGATACACGCTTTATTCGAATAAAACTGAAATCGAAACTCATTTTGAGGCTCCTTTCAAAACGGGAGAGATTCCGGGCGAAAGTTACAATGTAGCCCCGGGCACATACAACCCGGTTGTTCTGCACGGCAAAGCCCGCGTGCCCGGCATCACCCTTATGAAATGGGGTTTAATCCCCTCCTTTGCCGATTCTGAATCAGTTGGATACAAGATGATGAACGCGCGTTCGGAAACCATCGACACCAAGCCATCATTCAGGAAACCGTTTCAGCGAAAACGATGCCTGATACCCGCTAATGGCTTTTATGAGTGGAAAAACCTGGGACCTAAAAACAAGCTCCCGTTCTACATCAGGCTGCTGAACCAGGAGCTTTTTGCATTTGCTGGTATTTTTGAACGGTGGGTGAGTCCTGAAAACGAAGATGTTTTTTCTTACTCAATAATCACCACAGAAGCCAACCCGCTGCTTCAGCCTCTGCATGAGCGAATGCCCGTAATTCTGGATAAGGAGCACTACGATTTCTGGATGAATCCTATGAATGATGATATCGAAGGATTAAAGCAGATTTTAAAGCCCTACCCCACCGAGCTGATGAGCGTATTCCGGATAAGCGACGAGGTTAACAAAGCTTCCAACAACCACAAAGCACTGATTGAGCCTGTCGTGTAGCGAAGCTGTTTTTAATCCTTTTTGGACTCCGAAAAAGATACGGTATCGCCTTGTGGCTCCTTGCCGATATTTTCTTCCATTTCTTTGCGCAGCTTCTGTATGGTAAGCCCGCTGGTTAGGGAACCATTTTTGGCAATTGAAATTCTTCCGGTTTCTTCCGATACAATAAGCACAAACACATTATTTGTCTCGCTGATACCCACAGCCGCCCGGTGCCGCGTTCCAAACACAGAGCTTATGTTCGGGTTCTGACTGATAGGCAGATAACAGCTTGCCGCCACAATGCGGTCATCACGAATCACCACCGCACCATCATGAAGCGGGGTTTCCCTGTTAAAAATGGTTTCCAGCAGTTCGGATGAAACCACCGCATCAAGTTTTTTACCTACATCCACCAAATCCTGAAGTGAAGATGAACGGGCAAAAACAATAAGAGCTCCCGTTTTAACGCGAGACATATTTTTAACGGCTGCTATAACTTCTTCAATGAGGGTGTTGGACTCATTGGTTTTGAAAAAACGATCCAGGGTGGTGTTTTGGCCTATACGATACAGCAGTTTGCGGATTTCCGGCTGGAACAGAATCACCAGCGCAAGAATACCCACATCGGTGATGCGCATCAGTATAAAGTTGATGGTCGTTAGCCCTAGCACGCTTACCAACGCATTCACAAAAAAGATGATAATAAGTCCGAAAAAAACGGAGATAGCAAAAGTACCGCGTATAAGAGTGTACAAATAGTACAGAATTCCCGCAATGAGCAGAGTTTCAATCAGCTCTTTTACTCCGAAATCTAAAAAACCAAAAAAGGTCAAACTTACTCCTCAGTTCTGTCAGTTTGGTGAAGGACCTGCGCCGTGTACTGCGCTAAATATACGAATTGAATCCGAAGCTTCTTGCACATCATGTACGCGAATAATTTTGGCGCCCATCATAAGTGAATGGTAATGAAGCGCAATTGTTCCGGCAAGCCTGCCCTCAGCTGCCCGGCCGTCGAGCAGCGCTCCAATCATGGATTTCCGTGATGCCCCCATGAGCAGTGGATAGGGAAGGTTGGCAAGCTCTTTGAGACCGGCAAACAGGGCCAGATTATGCTCCAGCGTTTTACCGAAACCAATTCCCGGATCAATTATAATTTCTTTCACGCCGAGCCTAATAGCTAATTCGGATTGGTTTATGAGAAACTGCTTCACTTCGGCAACCACATCATCATAAACGGGGTTTTGCTGCATGGTTTTGGGCACACCCTGCGCGTGCATAATTACCAGTGATGCGTTGAATTGAGCAGCAAGGGATGCTTTTTCAGGGTCCCGCTGCAGTCCGCTAACGTCATTAATTATTTGCGCCCCGGCATCGAGGGCCGCTTTGGCAACGTCAGTCTTCATTGTGTCTGCCGAAAAAAGAAGCTCCGGAAATACACGGACGGCTTCACGGAATACGGGCTCAACTCTGGCGATTTCATCTTCGGCGCTTACCGGATCACTACCGGGCCGTGTAGACTCACCGCCAATATCGATAATGGCAGCTCCCTGTTTCGCCATTTCTTCTATGCGCATCATCGCTTTTTTTTGCGAGTTGAATTTTCCTCCGTCTGAAAAAGAATCGGGCGTCACATTTAGCACCCCCATCACACAGGGGCCTGATAGCCATTTGGGTCGGTGGTTTGTTGTGCTCATACTCTGCGGTTTTCTGATTTGATGATGTGAATCAATTGGACGGGAAGCGCTCCCAGACTAATGCCAAAAAAGCCGCCCGAAGTATTCGGAGCGGCTTTTCAAATGCTAATCGATACTCAGAACCGGTGTTATTTTATTCCCAGTCCTGCTTAATGTCATCGACTGTTTTTTCTTTGTCGGCCCATTCATCGGCATCCGGAAGCGGGTCGATGGTTTCATTTATGACGCGATCATCCCATTTTTCGGTAAGCTTTTCATTCCACTCGATGTAGTGTTCCCACTTCTCAGGCACTTCATCGTCGGGGAAAATAGCCTCAACCGGGCACTCAGAAACACAGGCATCGCAATCGATACAATCGTCGGGACTGATTACAAGAAAATTTGGCCCTTCACGAAAAGCATCAACCGGGCAAACAGAAGCGCAGTTGGTATATTTACAATTAATACAGGGTTCTGTTACAACGTAAGCCATGTTAGTAGTAGTTTATAATGTTCAACAATGCTGAGCTTAATTTTTCAGATTAAGAAGATAGAATGTATTGTCTTAGGCACTTAGAAGCAATTATAATTCAAATCCGTTCATAAAACCGGCAAATCAACTACTGATTGCTCAAAATAGGCTGAAGAACGTTTAGAGAGCCGTCGTTTTCAGCCGGTTCGAGCCCCATCATGTAGCTCATGAGTTCATATATATGGATGCTTTCGAATGGCGCGATTACTTCACCCCTATTAATATCTTTCCCTACCGCCATAAAATAAGTGTGCATTTCGGGGTAAGCGTTATCAAAGCCATGCGTTGCCGCAAGTATTCCGCGACGCTCATAAAATGAGGTACTGGTGATGGTCCAGCCCAAATCGGCCACAGCAACTATATCAGGCACCCGATGGTGGTTGCCGAATCTCCAGCGCTCAGGTAAGTCTTCCTTCAGGTATACGGTGTAGTTGGTTTCTGCAGCTTTAAGGGCTTCATACACTTCCATCTTTTTACCGTCAAGTGGCTGCATCATTACCACCGGCGACCAGTTAATTACGTTAACATCATCCAGATCAATGATTTCATCCAGAAAAACCAGTCTGTCATCAGACAAATCGGCCATACCATGATCGGATGTGAACAGAATATTGACATCATCCCAGTAGCCTTCTTCCTGCAGGCGGCTCACCAGCCGACCGATAACGCCATCCACATAAGTCAGGGCCTCGAGGGCTTCATCGGAGTAGGCTCCATGCGAGTGTCCGCGGCTGTCGACACGCGAGAAATACAGGGTGATGAAATCCGGGCGGCTATCGTCTTCAAGCTGCAGCCATGTAATTACAGAATCGACGCGAGCTTCGTAGGGCAGAGAGCCGTCGTAGGTATAATGGCGCGTGGGTC
>PWID01000105.1 GCA_003555145.1 Balneolia bacterium
ATATCCGTAACGTTACTCACACACACCAGAGTAAGGTCTGCGCCCTCATCTCTTCTTTGTATAAGCAGCTCCCTGTCTACCCCTTCATAGGTGTCGCCAGAGATCGTTTCCGTAGTGCCAATGGGGACACCCTCACATTTCACAATACCATTTTCATCGATGATTATGGATTGTCCATATAAAGTGGTTGTAAGGGTGATTAAGATGAGAGTAAGTAGCGTTCTTATCATGCTGAGATGATGAATATTTACATTTGTTAAATGACTTAATTAATCTATTGAATTACTTTATTTCGGCCAAATGTATTTTCGTTAACAGCTTCATGATGTCAGAAAGCAGGACATGGACATTTTATTCATATTTTTTTGTTATAAAAATAAGTGACGGCTATATTGGACTGTTGCCTCTAAAGCCATGCTTAATGTCCTCTTCGTCAGCTCCCATGAAAAAAATATTTATCATATCTGTTATCCTCGGTTTTATTCTTTCCTGCGGGACTGAGAATAAGACAACTTATACGCTTAATATAACTGTTGAACCTTCGAATGGTGGTACAGTTGAACCTTCATCAGGTGTTTATTCAGAGGGGGATAGCGTTACGCTTACCGCGAATCCTTCTGGTGAATTTAGATTTACAGGCTGGCAGGGTGGAGTAGAATCGGATGAGATTACCGTTTCAATAACTATGAACAAAGACTATGATATTGTTGCTACTTTCAGTGATGAGCCGCTTTTTTATATGGCTGAAAATGGAATAACCATAATGTGTCCAGATGCTGGAATAGGTGAAAAGGGGATGGTTGATGGTGTTGAATACGAAGCAGTGGACAGGGAATTACTTAGGCAAAGAAGGGATGAAGGTTTTGATTTATCAAGAGTTTGTGTCAGTAATGTAATAGATATGAACAGAATATTCTGGGGGTCCTCATTCAATCAGTCTATTGAAAACTGGGATGTGAGTTCCGTTACGAATATGGAAAGTATGTTTTATGATTCCCCATTCAATCAATACATAGGGGATTGGGATGTAAGTTCTGTTACTGATATGTATGCGATGTTTGCTGAATCAGACTTCAATCAACCTATAGGAGATTGGGATGTTAGTTTGGTAGAGGATATGAGTATGATGTTTAGTTTTGCCCCGTTCAATCAACCCATAGGAAATTGGGATGTGAGTTCAGTAGAAAATATGAGTGGGATGTTTTTGATATCCCAATTCAATCAACCGATTCGAGATTGGGATGTGAGTAATGTTACCAATTTGCAGGGGATGTTTGCTGGAGCTGAATTCGATCAACCCATAGGAGATTGGGATGTGCGTTCAGTTACAAATATGAAATGGACGTTTCAAAATACATCATTCAATCAAAACATAGGAAGTTGGGATGTAGGTTCAGTAGAAAATATGAGTGGGATGTTCGCTGGATCTGAATTCAATCATCACATAGGTGATTGGGATGTAAGCAACGTCTTGGGTATGGATTCAATGTTTCTCGAAAGTACACATTTCAATCAGGATTTAAACAGATGGTGTGTAGCCAATATATCAACCGAGCCGAACAACTTTTCTACGGGTTCTCCACTTACTCCTGAAAACAAACCCGTATGGGGCACCTGCCCGTCTTAGCCCGTAGCCCCTGTAAATTCTTCTTTTAATAAGCCCCACATGAAAAAACTATTTATCATATCTGTTATCCTCGGTTTTATTCTTTCCTGCGGAACTGAAAATAAGCCAACTTATACGCTTACTGTTTCCATTTCGCCGGAGGAAGGCGGATCGATTGAGCCAGCATCGGGAGTTTTTACTGAGGGTGAATCCGTTACGATCACAGCAGTTTCTGCAGATGGGTTTCAGTTTTCGGGCTGGGAGGGCGATTTGGTTTCGAACGACAATACGATTACGTTTACGATGGATAAAGACTATGTAGTTCTGGCCACCTTTAGTACTGCCCCTCTTATTTATCTTGCAGATAATGGTGTCACAATAAAATGCCCGTTCGCCAGTGCTGGTGATACCGGTTCTGTATTCGGGGTTGAGTACACGGCCGTAGATGAGGATTTGCTGCGAGCAAAGGTTGAGCAACGCAGCGACTTGGCAACAGTATGTGTGAGCAACGTTACCGATATGTCGAACCTGTTTAATAATCCTTTTCTCTGGGATTTCGATCAGCCCTTAAGAAACTGGGATGTAGGCTCCGTAACGACTATGGAAAGAATGTTCCGCAATGCACGGTTTAACCGCCCCATTGCGCACTGGGACGTAAGTTCGGTTACAAATATGTCGGAGATGTTTTTGGGTACTCTGTTCAACCAGCCGATAGGAAATTGGGATGTGAGCTCTGTAATGAACATGGAAGGGATGTTTTCAAAAGGGCAGTCGGGAAGGGGGAGATTTAATCAACCTATTGGAGATTGGGATGTAAGCTCGGTAACCAATATGGACAGGATGTTTCTAAATGCAGATTTTAATTATTCTATTGGAGAATGGGACGTTAGTTCTGTTACCTCTATGAGAGAAATGTTTAAAGAGTCACAATTCAATCGGCCTATCGGAGACTGGGACGTAAGCTCAGTAACAAATATGGTTGGCATGTTTGCAGATTCACCATTTAACCAATCTATTCATAGGTGGGATGTAGGCTCAGTAACGAATATGGCCGGGATGTTCAGCAGGTCACATTTCAACCAACCCATTGGGAATTGGGATGTAAGCTCAGTAGTAAATATGAATAGTATGTTTTTATTGGGAAGGTTTAATCAGGCTGTTGGAAACTGGGACGTAAGCTCGGTTAGGACGATGAATCTAATGTTTAATGTGAGCAGTTTTAACCAGCCTATAGGAAACTGGGATGTTAGTAATGTAACTAATATGGTCGGGATGTTTAGGGGTACTCCTTTCAATCAGCCCATTGTAAACTGGGATGTGGGTTCAGTAACCACCATGCAGGAAATGTTTGGGTTCGGTGAGTTTAATCAGCCTATAGGAGATTGGGACGTTAGTTCGGTAACAAATATGGTAACTATGTTTATTGGAACACCAATGAATCAGGACCTTTCCAGGTGGTGTGTTTCGCTAATACCAGACCGGCCGTATGGTTTCGACAGTACCGATACTCCAGACGTGGATATACCAAACCCAAACTGGAATAAACCCAAACCCGTTTGGGGCACCTGCCCGTCTTAAGAAAAAGGTTTTTCCCCACCATCTCAATACATCAAGTTTTTTAATCTCTTTGGAGATTTTAAATGTAACCACTACTTTGGCTACGTTTTTTTACAGCAATCACGTCTACAGTCTTTATATCAAATTATAATGAATAAACTATTTGTCTTTATAATCCTTATTGGTTTTGTACTCTCGTGTAATAGCGAAAATAACCCGACTTCAAGTAACCAAGGTCCTTTTTTTCTGGCTGATAATGGAATAACAGTAATATGCCGGGCTGCCGATGTTGGGGAAACAGGTATAGTGAACTTAAACGGCACCGATGTCGAATTTACAAAGCGTGACCGTGATGGGCTCAATGCTTTAAGAGATGAAGACGAAAATAATCCTGAATTCGCAACTACCTGCACCAGCGGGATAAGGAATATGAGCTATCTGTTTGCCCAGGCAACGGAGTTTACTCAGGATATTAGCAGCTGGGACGTCAGCAGCGTTACCACAATGAGAATGATGTTTTTTAGTGCCACCAGATTTAATCAGGACATTGGCAGCTGGGATGTCAGCTATGCCACCGATATGTCCGAGATGTTTTATGGCGCGCTAAGTTTTAACCAGGATGTTGGCAGCTGGGATGTGAGCAGGGTTACAAATATGTACGGGATGTTCCAGCATACTTCGGTGTTTAACCAGAACATTGGCAGCTGGGACGTTAGCAATGTTACCGATATGCAGTTCATGTTTTCACTTTCTTTAGAATTTAACCAGCCCCTCGGCAGTTGGGATGTCAGAAATGTTACTAGTATGAAGGGTATGTTTCTTAACGCATCTGCATTTAACCAGCCTGTTGGAAACTGGAATGTAAGCAACGTTACAGATATGGGTTTAATGTTCCGATCCGCCTCTTCATTTAATCAGGATCTTAATAGCTGGAACGTTATAAGGGTGACCCATTTTGGCGATATGTTTCGTGGTGCCTCAGCATTTAATGCAGATATTAGCAGCTGGGATATGAGAAGCGCTCGATATCTGCAAAATATGTTTTCTAATGCCACTATATTTAATCAGGATATTGGCAGTTGGAATGTCAGTAATGGTTTCAATTTTAATGGTATGTTCTTCAATGCTTCAGCATTTAGCCAGGATTTGAGCCAATGGTGTGTGCTCACTATTGTTTCTCCACCTGGTTTTGCAGATGGAAGCGGGCTTCTTCCTGAACAAATGCCCGTTTGGCGAACCTGCCCGTCTTAAACAGAGGTTTTTTCCCTACCAGCTCAATACATCAAATGCTTCTTTGAATTATTGCGCCAGCGGGCCTGGCTGGGGTAGTCGACGAAGTAGATTTTGAGCTGAGCCTGGTTTGGGAAGTCGGTAAAGAAAACCTTTCTCTGCGCCTGAGTGCCATATCGGGTGAAGTACCACTTCCCTTCGTTGCCCCTGGCCTGAGACGGATACCGAACCCTGTAAACAAGCAGGTCCGCCTGACTCTCGTAATCAACCACATGAACCGTAACGTCTGCCTGCGTTTGGTAATCA
>PWID01000343.1 GCA_003555145.1 Balneolia bacterium
TCGGCAACGCCGTCTACGCCTTTGCCGGCCCAAACTTCGCGATCGACTTCCACGACCACACCCAGTGAGCGAAGCATTTTCTCCTGGATGTTTTCATATTCACCTTTCGGATAATGCTCTTCGGAAACCTTAAATACATGATCTTCGAGCATGTCCAGAATATCGCTGGTGAGGCGGTCTCCAAGCAGCGCATTTCTGCGACGGCCATAGACCACCTTACGCTGGTTGTTAAGAACATCATCAAACTCCAGCTGGCGCTTACGACTGCTGTAGTTGTTCTGCTCCACTTTACTCTGGGCGCGCTCAAGCTGCTTGGTTAGGAATCTGTTCTGGATTACTTCACCCTCTTCGTGCTTGAACTTCTCGAGCGTGTTTACAATCCGGTCGGAGCCGAAAAGCTTCATCAGATCATCTTCCAGCGATACGTAGAACTGAGAGATACCGGGATCTCCCTGGCGACCGGCACGACCACGAAGCTGAAGGTCAATACGGCGGGATTCGTGTCGCTCAGAACCGATAATGGCCAGACCTCCAAGATCGAGTATTTCTTTCGACAGCTTAATATCCGTACCACGACCGGCCATGTTAGTAGCAATGGTTACTGCTCCGCGTTTACCTGCTTCTGATACAATTTCACTCTCGCGGGCGTGTTGCTTGGCGTTAAGAACGTTATGCTGTATTCCGGAGCGCTGAAGCATCCGGCTAAGGGTTTCAGACACTTCTACGCTTGTTGTACCAACCAAAGTAGGCTGCCCTTTCTGCTGATTCTCGCGAACCTGCTCGATGATGGCATTGTACTTTTCACGCTTGGTATAAAAGAGAAGATCGTCTAAATCCTGACGCTGAATCGGGCGGTTGGTTGGAATCTCAACCACATCCAGATCATATATCTCATGAAATTCCGTGTCTTCCGTGGCGGCTGTACCGGTCATACCGGAAAGCTTGTGGTACATACGGAAGTAATTCTGCAGGGTGATGGTCGCGTAGGTTTGCGTCGCGGCCTCAACCTTTACGTTTTCCTTGGCTTCAATCGCCTGGTGCAGACCATCTGAGTAGCGGCGTCCGGGCAACACACGCCCGGTGTGCACATCCACAATCTGTACTTTGTTATCCTGGATGATGTACTCATCATCTTTTTCGAACAGGGTGTAAGCACGAAGCAGGTTGTTAACCGTATGAATACGTTCGCTGCGTTCGGCAAACTTTTGATATAGTTCCTGCTTCACCTCGGTCATTTTAGCACGCAGGTCCTCAACTTCCTGAGCGATTTTGCGCTCGCGGGTTTCGGCATCAATGGAGGTGTCTTCACGAAGGCGTTTTTCGACTGCGGCTTTATCGGCCTCAAACTGCTCCTGCTGCTGCGAGGTTTCTGTACCAATATCCGGAATTACGAAAAAGTCTTCATCCTCTCCTGTTTTTGTGATGAAGTCCCGGCCCATATCGGTCATCTCGATAGAGTTCTGCTTCAGGTTTACGGCATAGTACATGGCTTCATCTACAAACGGCATGTTTTTGCCCTGCTCCTGCAGATACAAATATTCGGTCTGTTGAATCAGTCGCTGTATATGGGGATCCTGCTTCAGCTTCTCAAATTTTCTGTTTTTGGGGAAACCTCTGCTGGCCCGGAATAAGCGCAATCCGGCTTCCTCTTCTTTACCTTCAGCAATCAGCTTTTCAGCTTCGCTCACAAATTGTGTAATGAGTTTTTTCTGGGCTTCCACCAGGTTCTGAACGCGAGGCTTGAACTCAATGTATTTTGCACCCTGATCATCCTGAGGCACGGGACCGGAAATAATGAGCGGCGTACGGGCTTCATCAATAAGTACGGAATCGACCTCATCCACAATAGTAAAGTGATGTCCGCGCTGCACAAGCTGCTCACCTTTGTGGGTCATGTTGTCGCGCAGATAGTCGAAACCAAACTCGTTGTTGGTGCCATAGGTAACATCCGCATGGTAGGCCGCACGACGATCGGGCGTGTTCGGCTCATAGCGGTCAATGCAGTCTACTTTCAGGCCATGGAATTCAAAAATAGGCGCGTTCCATTCGGCATCACGCTGTGCCAGATAGGTGTTTACCGTAACAAGATGCACACCGCGGCCTACGAGAGCGTTCAGATAGGTTGGGAATACAGAAACAAGCGTTTTACCTTCACCCGTTTTCATTTCTGCGATTTTCCCCTGGTGAAGCACAATACCACCAATTAGCTGCACATCGTAAGGGATCATTTCCCAGGTGATTTCGGAACCAGCTACTTTCCAGGATTTACCCACGAAACGACGGCAGGTTTCTTTAAGAACAGCAAACGCACGTGGCAAAATATCGTCGAGAACGCCTTCAATAATATCGAGCCACTCTTCGTCGAGTTTGTCGAGTTCTTCCGACAAACCGCGACGTTCTTCAATGGTAATGGATTCTTTTTCGCTGTTCAGGCGGTCTTTTACACGCGTAATGTCGACGTCGATTTCGGTGGTCGCGTCCTGAATTTCTTTTTTGAACGTATCGGTAAAAGCGCGCAACTCATCGTCGGAGATATTTTTGAGCTCATCCTCATAACTTTTAATTTCCTCCAGGATGGGCTGTATCTTCTTAATATCCCGGTCACTGCTTGTTCCGAAAATGGTTGAGATGCTTTTAATGATGTTGTCTAACATGTGATATCGTTAAATAATGATGTGTGCTATGGGCCATTTATACCCGTAAAATGATCAGATTTTTAATTTACGGTTATTATATGGTCTGTTCAATTTAATTCCTTAACGTAGCAAACCCGCTTCTATGTTCAGTTAATTGTATTTTTTTACCGGCGTGGCGCATTGGCGGAGAGTGGCCTAAAATAAAGGGCGGAAAACGTTTCTGATTCATCTAAATAAATCTTATTTTTATGGTCTTTTGATTTTACGGTACCCGACAGCCATATGCCATATAGCTAAGTGGAGCAGGCTTCGCAGGCCAACCGGAATCACACCATTATTTTTCAGAAGTAAACAACCATAGTCAGGAATTAAACAATGAAACGCACATACCAGCCAAGTCGACGCAAACGCGCTAATAAGCATGGTTTCCGCTCCAGAATGGAGACTGCCAACGGACGTAAAGTACTTAAACGCCGTCGTGCAAAAGGGCGTCATCGCCTTACTGTGAGCGATGCGAGATCGTCCAAATAATACGGACGACCGCCGCAACACGCTTCCCAGAAGCTGTATTCTCAGGGGCACAGGTGTATTTAACCGGGTATTCAGTAATGGGAAACGCCTTCCGGGCTCCATTGTTGATACCCGTTTTCTCATTATAGAGGATGGTACACAACAGGTAAAGGCCGGCTTTGTTGCCGGGAAGAAAACGGGTAATGCCCCGTACCGCAACAAATGCAAGCGACTGATGCGTGAGGCCTACCGCCTCCACAGGCACGGGCTTGCAGAAACGCTGCGCCAAAGTCCGCTCACTGCCGATATACATGTCGTTTTTGCCATCCGAAGGGGTGTGCCGGATTTTATATCTGTCGAGAACGACATAAAAAGCCATCTGGAACAACTGCAACACGCTCTTTGATTCTGCTGTTGCCCTCACGGGCATAGCATGACCTACTGACCAGCACTCGCTTTCATGAAACGCATTCTCATGTTTCTTATCGATGTCTACCGGGTTGGGATTTCACCATATTTCCCGCCTTCATGCAGACATCAGCCGACCTGCAGCTCCTATGCCAGGCAGGCTATAGAAATGCATGGTGCGCTCAAGGGAAGCTGGATGGCCGCCAGGCGAATCGGCCGCTGCCATCCATGGAGTGAAGGCGGTTATGATCCGGTTCCGGGAACCGAATCAGCTAAAGAGCATATGCACGACGACCAACCGAAAACCGACACGTAATTCGTAACGAACACACATTTTGGATCGTAATACACTCACCGGGATCGTCCTGATCTCAATCGTTTTCTTCGCCTGGATGTACTTCACCGCTCCTTCTCCGGAAGAACTCGAGCGTGTACAACAGCAGCGTGCCCTACAAGACAGCCTCAACGCGATTGAGCAAATCGACGATTTTGATGCCAATGGCCGCGATCTTAACGGTATTCTTCGTCCTGATACGCCTGAACCATCCCGTGGTGCTTTTGCCACCTCCCAGGCTGCAGATACCACTATTACCACCGTTAAAACGCCTTACTACAGGATTCTTTTCACAAGTCTTGGCGGTGGCCCTGCTCAGTTCGAGCTTCTAAGGCACAGCAAGTTCGATGGTGATACCGTTACGCTTCTTGCCGATACCACCCGTTCGGCCTACAATCTCGGTTTTCTATCTACCGAGAATTACAACATAGATACCAATGAGCTGCTCTTCATACCTCGCCACGGTTCGGATAACATTACAATTGGTGAAGGAGAAACAGGCTCTGTAGTTTACGATCTCGTTCTGGAAGATGGTCGCACGCTCACGTTTGAATACCTGCTTAATGGAGACGGGTATCAAATGAGCCTCAATATCTATTTCGATGGCGTTCGCGAACTTATAAGCGGCTCGTACTACGAATTGGGCTGGCAGCCGCGAATGCGCACAACAGAGCGCTCCCGTGATCAGGAGGCGCAATATTCGGCTGCTTATGTGTACGCCGGCGGCGCTATGGAGAGCATCAGCCTCACATCTTCAGGTTCTGAACGCGAAACCATAACCGGAAATATTGGCTGGGTTTCAACCAAGACCAAATTTTTCACCCAGATCATTAAGCCCGAAGGTGATACCGACGGTGCCATCCTCATGGCCGACGTCACCGGAGATAATGACGGCATTCGCACTCATTACCGCTCTATTCTCCGGTCCGTTATACCGGCCGATGGCAGCAGCAGCTTCAATCTGTTTGTTGGCCCGCTCGACCACGTCTATCTGAACCGCTTCGACGAATCGGCCTACGACATGGTGGATACCGGCTTCCGCTTCCTGCGCTGGTTCTCCGATCCTTTTGTGAAGTGGGTCGTACTTCCGTTCTTTGTCTTTTTCGGCGGAATCCTGCCTAACTACGGTCTGGTCATCATCCTTTTTGCTCTTGTAGTAAAAATAGTGCTCTACCCGCTTACCAAAAAGAGTTTCGAAAGCATGGCGGCAATGCGCGAGCTTCAGCCCGAGATGAAGCTGCTGCAGGAGAAATATAAGGACAACCCGCAGGCTCAGCAGCAAGCTACCATGAAGCTTTTCAAAAAGGCTAAAGTAAACCCGCTCGGCGGATGTTTACCCAACCTGCTTCAGGCACCCGTACTTATTACCCTTTGGCGCTATTTCCAGAACTCAATTGAAATACGCCAGGAAAGCTTCCTCTGGGCTCAGGATTTATCTGCGCCCGATCCAATTTTACAGCTTCCGTTTACCATCCCGTTCCTGGGTGATTTTATCGGTGGTTTTGTACTGCTGATGTCGCTCACTATGGTGGTTCAAATGAAGATCAGCGGCTCCGGAGCTGCCTCCAACCCGCAAATGAAAGTCTTTCAGTACGTGCTTCCGGTTGTGCTGTTCTTCTTCTTCAACCAGTTTGCCTCAGGTCTGAGTTTATACTACCTGATTTACAACGCTCTGTCTATTGGCCAGCAGATGCTCATCAACAAGCAAATCGATCACGTTAAGATGATGGAAACCGTTGATAAGAAAAAAGCGCGCCAAATGGCTAAAGAACAAAAAATGGAAGAGCGTAAGAAATTAAAGGGAGAACGCAATAAAACGGACAAATAACGTTTTATAAGTATCAAACCCCCTCATTATTTAAGGGAGCTCCTCTGACCGGTAGCTCCCTTATTTTTTGGGATTCAGACGAAGAATTATTTTTGAACCACCAGGTCACTAAGGCACAAAGTTTCACTGGTTATATAAGGAATTGAGCTTAAAGACATAGATTTCAGATTCAGGATTGGTCGGAGTTGCCTCAGATTTGAATAACTGTCTTCCGTGCTAATCCCTGTAATATCAGTGGTAATCCGTCACCTTCCGGATTCTATTAGACTATTAAGCATTTTTGTACATTAAGTCCGTACTCAACCCACATCACCCTAATTATTTAGTTATTCAGCCACATGATTTACCAGTTCCTCGACAGCAAGCCCGTTTATAACGAAACCAACTTCATCGCACCCAGCGCCGATATTATTGGTGATGTAGAGCTCGGTGAAGAAAGCAGCGTGTGGTTCAATACTACCATCCGCGGTGACGTGAACTACATCAAAATCGGCAAGCGCTCCAACATTCAGGATAACTGCTGCGTGCACGTTATGAATCAGGACGGGCCAACAGAAATCGGAAATCAGGTAACTGTCGGACACAGTGCCATGATTCACGGATGCACCATTCATGACCGCGTATTAATCGGGATGAAGGCCACCGTAATGGACAAAGCAATAGTTGAATCAGACTGCATTATTGCCGCGGGAAGCCTTGTCGCTCCGGGCAAGGTGATGCCTTCCGGATGGCTTTGCATGGGTAGCCCGGCCAAGCCGGTCCGAAAGCTCACAGAAGAGGAGATAAAGTCGATTACCGACTACTCCGATAATTACGTGAAGTACAGCCGTACTTACCTGCGCGTGGACACCTACGAAACGAATCCGTTCTACACCAAAAAGTAGCTCTCTTTTTGGGCTGTTTTAGAATATCCGGGCCGCGCTTATACCAATATAGAAGCCCGGCTGATCGAGTCGCCACGCGGTATCCAGCCTCATTATGCCAAATATACTGTTTAGCGAAACGCCGATTTCGTGGCGCCAGCCGTCATCATAGAATGGTTCGAAAGTGAGGCTCTGCAGGCGCTCGTCATCAATCCAGGTTCTGCCAGACGCGCCGTGTACAATCAGCCCCAGCCCGGAGCGCGCGACGCCCATAAGACCGAGCAGCTCAAACGGAATCGTCCGGAAATTATGCTCCCAGAAAACTGCCGTTCCGTGCTCTCCCTCCGGCATGCGGTTGTAAGCTGTTTTGAAACCTCCAAAAGGTGTGAACAGCGCCTGACGTCCGTCGAAGCCGCCAAATTTTTGCACAGGCAGATCACCGGAGTGCGTGAAGCCCTGAAGGCGGATATCCAGCGTATTCGACAAGAACCGGCGCTGCAGAAATGTATCGATGCGCAGATCAACAGATGCAGTATAACGCGTGAAGTCGAAATCGCTTCCGAGCCAGCCGCCGTCAGAGTGTTCCACACGAACTAATGCACCGCTGTTTCCCGCAATGCCAAACGGAGCAGGCGTGTCGCCCAGCCTCAGAGAAAACGCAAGTGCGTTGAGCCGGCCTTCATCAATGGCGGGATTTTCGCGCTGCTGCACTCCTCCACGAAAGGAATAGCTTGTTGTTTTTTCTAGTGAACGATGTTGTTCAGTTGAAAAACTAAGGCCTGGCTCCAGCCGTATTCCTAAAACCCGCGAGGGAATGCGGTAAAGAACGTCTGCCCTGAACTGCTCACGATTATAGTAATCGAAATAGTCGTCGAAGCCCGCCAGCATGTTAACTGAGCTAAACAGCGGTATGAAATTAGCTGATGAAATCCTCAGAGCTGTATCGTAATCGTATGTCAACCCCAGGCTCAGGCGTCGCGACGTTCCAGGGACACGGAGGTCGATTCCGCCGCCATAGGAAAACTCTTCCTGGCCCGTTCCGTAACCCAGCTTAGCTGAAACGCTTATATCTCGGGAAATTCTGAATCCCGGATTTACCCCTCCGTAAAACGCTTCCGCGCGATTGTAACGCAAGTCCGGATTGATCGAAAGCCGGTCTCTGAAGCCCGAGCGCTGCCTTCCGCTTTCAGAACCGCTGCCGTCACCGGCCAGGCGTGCAAGAAACCCCGTGGGTTGAAACGCATCCTGAATGCTTCGGGTGGAATCGATAGTGTCGTACGCTTCCTGCTCTTCATCACTCAGTGGAATAAACTCGGACTGAATCTCAAAGCTTCTGCCTAAACGCTCTCTCTGGACATCATCCAGCCTGGAAATTTGGGCCTGACGACCAAAAACCGAATCGGGCACGGCCATGTTCACCTCATAATTGGTGATGGATGACACCAGATTGAACCTGATTTCCGGAATCCGGAATCCGGGCAGTCCGATCTCCAGCTTACCGCTGATACGCACATCTGTAGGCAGCCAAAAGCTTCCGCCATAATTGCTGAACTGCTGCCGGTAGCTAAGGTTAACCTCCTGCACCGGAGGCGGGAAAAATATCATTTCACCGGGCACGAGATCTACTTCAATCAGGGCATACTCATCACCCAAAACGGAAATCATGCCTTCGAAAACCGGCTGAAGACGCGATTTGGGCACTACACGGATATCATAGACGGTCTGACCGTCCAGAATCCGGCGATCTTCGATTCGGAAATCATAGTAACGAAATGCATTCGGATGGGTAACGCCAATCACACGAAAACCAGCCACCTCGATTTCATCATCATAAAAATTCGGAAGGTAGCTGGTCCCTGCAAAGTTCTGATCGGCCAGCACATTATTGGTTTGCCGTTGATCCACAATGTACTCCCGGAAGCCTCTTCCCCGCTGCCACCACGTTTCTGACAGGCTTTCGGTGATGGTTACAATTTCGGTATCGTTGCTCAGCGACTGTCGCGTATAGGCATCGGCCTTCCAGGAATCCAGCTCCTGCCGCCAGATTTGCTTACGGGCAATTACGCGCTCCATAATATGGATGGCAGGATCCTCACCCGTGAATACCAGCTCGTCCAGCTCAACGGCGGAGGGCATCAGCTCCACGATTTTATCGGTCGCCCCTTCGGTAAACTCAACCTCCTGCGTTTCGTAGCCGATATAGCGGAACACCAGCGTTACGGGCAGCTCGCTCACGCGGATTTCAAAAAAGCCCTGATTATTGGTGATGCTGCCCCGGAAGGTGTCTTTCACCTGAATATTGGCAGCCGGCAGCGATTCGCGCGTTTGCGCATCCACAAGGCGACCGGTGAGGATATAGCCGGATTCGTTCTCAGTGCTGAATCCATCCGGGTTTGCGATAACTGGTGATGGTGACCACATAGACATAGCTAGCACCAGCAGCGCCATCATTAAAACAAAAGTACAAAAAGGTGGGGATAAGGTCTGAATCCGGGTTGACTTCACAGAATATTTAGTCTGATTGAATGATTTTGTTAGGAACGGCTGCCAATAAATTTGATTTATCAGGATACGAAATCCGTCAGGCAATTTAGCAGGTGAATACGTAAATTTGTTCCCCCGGTTGCGTTATCCGATAATTTAAAAACGCATCTGAGATTCCGTAGTTCAACAGGATAGAACGATAGCCTCCTAAGCTTTAGATCTGGGTTCGAGTCCCGGCGGGATCACTATTGGGGATAGTTTAGAAATCTCAGGGAATCAATTAACCCCGATAGCTGCTACCCTGAGGCGGGACGAGAAGTTTATCCCGAACACCTTCGGGAAGTCCCGGCGGGATCACCAGGCGAGCAATCGCTCGCAATTTTGGGTTTTGAGTTTTGAGCCTGCCTGCAGCAGGCAGGTTTTAAATGGTGCTTCATAGAAAACTTAACCTATCTTTTGGGCTACTTCTATAGCCGGGATCAGCAGGCGAGCAATCGGCCGGTTCTCCGACTATTCACTCCTGATTTTAAATTTCGACATTCCAACCCATCCAGGTTTTGGGGAATATCCGTTTTAATCAAAAAAAAGGAGCTGCCTGATACAGACAGCTCCTTTGAAGTTTTTCTTTTAGCGGTTTTTTATTGACCGTAGCCAGGATTTGGTTCTAAATTCGGGTTTACCTCTAGCTCCCGAAGTGGTATTGGATAAACCAGCTGGTTAGCATCAAACGGGATGCTCCCAACGGATTCACCGTTTCTTTTTTTGTCATGAAGGAGATGGCCTTCAAACGCAAGCTCGACTCTGCGTTCATCGAGTATAACCTGAAGCGAAAGATCATCATCAAAATCGTCGAGTCCAGCACGGTTACGAACTCTGTTTAAATCGTTGATTGGAGAATCTCCCAATGAGCTTCCTTCTCTTAAGTTCGACTCAGCCCGTATCAGGTACATTTCAGATAACCGTATAATTGGGATATTGGTGAAAGTCGACCACTTTTGTGTGCGAAGAGCACCGCCACCTGAATAAAAGAAGTCAGCGCGTTCATCACCATCCTCATACCGCTCCAGGTGCTGATCCAAAATATCAATATCAGCACGGCCACCGAAATCTGATGAGGCATAATACAACCGCATTTCGTGGGCTCCATCCTGAACTGTTACACGTGTAGCGTAAATGTGTTCGACAGGACTAGTCTCCTGGTTAAACGCCTCTTCGAATGAAGGCATAAGACTAAATCTTTCTGATTCAATAACCCGGTTAGCTTCAATGGCTGCGTTTTCATAATCGCCCCTCATCAGGTGAACTCTCGCAAGCATACCGCTGGCAGCATATGTTGTTGCGAAGATACCGTTTGTGGCTGGTAGCTGATCACGGGCATCCTCCAGATCACTGATGACCTGCTGATACACTTGTTCCACAGTAGCTCTGGGTATTTGCGCATCATCGCCTATACCTCTTGTTGGTGCAGTTACAATTGGAACACCGGGGTTTTGGGTCGGATCCCCATCATTATAAGCCCGTCCAAACACGCGAACAAGCTCAAAATGTGCTAATCCGCGCAGAAACAGAGCCTCGCCTTCTACACGAACGCTTTCTGCTGCGTCCAGTACATCGAGTGCGTCCAATACGTTATTCGCCCGGTTTATTGTATTGTAGCTTCCAGTCCAAACAGACTGAGTAAAGCTGTTATCAGGCGAGATGGTTTTGTCGAAAACCTCTCTGGGCTGAAAGAATGTACCCGTCCAGTTTACGTCTCCGTCGTCAGCAAGGAGGTCGGGTAAAAACATATATCGACCGCCGTACTGCGTTGAAGCACGGTGAAGGGAGTAAGCCCCTATAAGTGCAGCCCGAACGTTGCCGGGTGTGGTAAGGGCTTCTTCTTCACTAATAGATTGCTGTGGGTCTGTATCGAGCAAAGCATCGCAGGAGACCAGCATTATTAATAAAAGAAACCCGAATACTGCAGAAGTTATTTTCTTGTAATTCATAATCATATATCCTTAAAGATGAGCAATTAGAAACCGATATCGATACCAAAAGTAAACGTGCGAGCCTGCGGGGCAGAATAGAACTCGTTACCGAGACCAATATTTCCTGCAAGGAAGTCTGTATTCACTTCCGGATCCCATCCATCATAACCTGTAAAGGTTAACAAGTTTATACCTGTAGTATAGATGCGCATTCTTTCTACTCCATATTGGTTCAGGAAAGACCTTGGAAGATTGTAAGCCAGAGTTACATTCTTAAGCCTTATGTAAGATCCATCTACAATATACCGGCTCGATGGAGCTGTACCATTTGCACGGAACAGAGTAGGCCTTGGCACATCAGTAACATCACCGGGTTCTCTCCATCGATTGAGCTGATCGCGGGTTTGATTATCAAAAAACCATGCGTTTGCGCTCATAAAACGGCCGCTGGCAGTGTAAATATCATTACCGCTCACAAACTGCAGAAGAACGTTGAGATCAAATCCGCGGAATGAAAAGTTATTAGAAAAACCACCGGTAAAATCCGGGTTCGGATCGCCTACGACTACCTCTGCAGCATCATTCGGATTAACGGTTGTGTCTCTTGGGTTATCTCCCTGATTCAGGAAATACAGAGCTCTACCATTTTCAGGGTCAACCCCAGCATATTCACGGGTGAAAAATACCCCAATTGGCTGACCTTCGATCGCCCTGTTTACGAATCCACCGGTTATTACCTGGCCGTCCAGATCGGTTAACTTATTTTTGTTGGTAGAAAAATTAAAGTTTGAAGTCCACTGGAAATCACCTTCTATATTGATGGTGTTTATCGTAAACTCAAACCCTCTGTTTTCGAGCTGACCAACATTTCTTAATTGTGTAGTAAACCCGGTGGTAGCAGGAACGTTAACATTAAGCAGAAGATCTCTCGTATTACGAACGTAGTAGTCGGTTTCCACACGTACTCTATTTCCTAACACATTAAAGTCCAGACCGATATCGAACTGGCTGGTCTGTTCCCAACGCAGATCCGGGTTTGGCGATTGGGTCGGATTAATACCAGGAAAGCCTCCGTATGAAGTGCCGCCAAATAGCCCTCTGGAAGCAAAATTGCCAATTTCAGCATTACCGGTAAGACCATAACTGGCACGAATTTTTAGGAAGTCCACAAAATTAACGTCATCCATAAAACCCTCGTCACTAATAATCCAGCCAACTGAACCAGCAGGAAAAAAGCCATAACGGTTATCAATACCAAAACGTGAAGAGCCATCGACCCTGCCACTAATCGATAGCAGATAACGCTCGTCGAATGCATAATTGGCACGAGAATAGACCGAAACAAATGAGTATTCTGATCCGGAAGAACTACCGGCCAGAATTTCAGCAGCACTCGCGATTCTCCGGAAACTGTCGTTAGGAAAACCGCGGCCCTCCACCAACGAGCGGCTATCAGTTACCCGTTGAGCGCTGAATCCACCCACAATTTCAACATTATGCACATCATCGAAGGTGTTCTGGTAGGTACCATACGTTTGTGTCTGCCAATTCTGAACACGAACCCAGCGGCTCACTCCGAGCCCCTCACCGTCATTCCCGCCGACTCCACGAGCTGTTAATGCGCCATAGTATTGCTCTTCATTTTGAGTAAGTATATCGGCCGAGTACTCTGTCCTTAGCGCAAGTTCAGGCAAAATATTAAAGTCTGCATAGGCGCTACCAATTGTGCGGAAAATGGTAGTTTCAAACGACGAAAAATCGCGATGCAGAAGACCATTATAATACTCGGTAAAATCACCACTCAGTTGGGGTGTACATCCGGGAATAGGTTCTTCATTCTCATCAAAACAGGTTCGGGGGTCCCGTATTGGCGTAATTGGTGGCTGGGCAACCAGCTGCATTGGTGTAGCAAATGCATTGTCTGACGACAAACGGTTCATTACGCTACGATTAGTACTCAGATTCATACCTATACGCAAACGATCACTTACATCCTGATCGATGTTAGCTCGCCCGCTAATTCGTTCGAAATCATTATTTATGAGAATCCCGGTTTCATCGGAGTAGGCACCACTTAAAAAGAATCGGGTTTTGTCGCTACCACCTCTTGCAGAGAGCTCGTGTTTGAACATTCCAGCGTTCTGGAAGGCTTCATTTTCCCAGTTTGTATCTATTACTCCGTCTCTCCAGAACCATTCTCCGGTTTCAGAGTTTTGGCGAAACTCCCCTGCAGATAAAAAGTTAATTTCATCATACAAGATATCGATCCATACCTGAGGGTCTTCCCCGTCGTCTATGGCCCGATTCCTTGCTGCTTCTTCATAAAGCTCAAAAAACTCTGCCGTATTCAGGAACTCACGTTTATTGGTCGGCTCACTGAAACCTGCCTGAAAGCTGTAGTTAAACTGTGTGCGACCTTCACGTCCACGTTTTGTAGTAATGAGGATTACACCATTGGAAGCCCTGGAACCATAAATTGCTGCTGCTGATGCGTCTTTGAGTATTTCTATGGATTCGATATCGTTTTGGTTTAAATCCGACAGTGGGTTAGTAGCCGATGCGTTAATCGACAGATCGTCCATTGTTATAGGAATGCCATCAACAACATATAAAGGCTGGTTACTTCCGGTAACTGATGACCCTCCACGAATCCGCACCTGTGAAGCACCGCCAAGTTTACCTGTTTCTCTTTGAATCGCGATTCCGGCTATACGCCCCTGGATAGCAGATTCTACTGTATTGACCGGAGTATTTTGAATTTCCTCACCGCTTATTGAAGAAATTGATCCTGTTACATCCCGCCTCGATCTGGTCCCGAATCCTACCACTACCACCTGATCAAGATCTACGCGGTCGGCTACCATCTGAAAATCTCTGGCTTTGATATCACTTTCTATAGTAATCTGAACATTTTTTGTTCTGTAGCCTATATAAGTTATTCGCAAATTATAGGTCCCGGGGTTCAGAGTAAGCTCGTAACGCCCTTCAAGGTTAGTGGTGGTACCACTTGCAGTCTCTTCTACAAAAAGGTTTACACCAACTAATTCTTCACCAGAGCGACTGTCTGTTACAACTCCCGAAAGGGTAGATTGCTGTGCATAGGCATTTTCCGCTAAGAGGAAAAAACTTATTAACAGAAATAGTATATATCTGTACGTCATAGTAAGTCTGATTTGTTGTTTTGATAGTCTTAAAGAGAAATATTTCTTCCGATTCCCTTTAGATTGCTTTTTTAGCACTTGGGTAAAATTATAGGGACTAAGATTATTAAAAACAATTTAATATTTACCCACATTAACATTTGGGCCTTAAAAATCGATAGTTTCGCCTATATTTTACCTATAAGTAAATCTACTGCTTATCAAATAGATCTCATTTCAAAGGTGCTAAACCATCAGTATGGGTAACACTTGGAATAGGTTTCGGACTGTAGGTGTCAGGCTTTCATCAAAATACAACATCCCAACTCATCAAGGTTTTTAAAACCTTGATGAGTTTTGGATTCACCTAGAAAAATTCTACCCTAAATTATGTAAAAGCAAGAACTTCTCGGTAGCCCCGCATACAATAATAAAGTATATTAATAGACAGCCCACTACTACCGATCTTCATTAAACACCGGAGGTCCCATGCATCTCATCATCGACCGCATCGCGCAGAACGATATCCAGACGGAAGGTTTACTGCGCCTTATTTCTGATTCCGGAGAAACCATTTTCCACTGCAAAACGCTGGAACTGCCCTGGAAAGACAATAAACGCCGTATCAGCCGAATTCCGGCAGGCAGATATCAGGCTATGCGCCATTCTTCGCCACGGTTTGGGAATTGTATTCTTCTGTTTGGCGTAAAAGGCCGCAGTGAAATCCTGATCCATTACGGAAATTTCTATCACGATACACTTGGCTGCATTCTCGTAGGCCGCGATTTTCTGGACATAGATGGAGACGGCCTTCTGGATGTAACCTTCAGCAGGGCAACTATAAGCCGCCTGTTCGATAAGTGTACACCAAGTCTGGAGGTCATCATCCGGGATCGTTTCAAACGGAAATCTGCAAAACGAAAGAAAAAGGCAACCCAGAAAATGCAGTCTGCCTGAATTCGTGACGCCCGAAAACTGACCACATCACCTGATTAACCAGTTTCTACTAGTTAAAAACGGATTGTCGCAATTATTAAATCTTCCCAACTCATCAAGGTTTTTAAAACCTTGATGAGTTTTTGGATTTTTGTCAACTAATTTCGCCTTTTTACCCGATTCTGCTTATTTTAAGCCCTTCACACCAACCATTGAGGTTGGGGGTGCTTGCATGAGCGAGCTGAGATCATACCCCGTAACCTGATCCGGGTAATACCGGCGTAGGGAAACCTTGCAGCCTTTCTGTTTCAAATGCCATCATACTTAACTTTTTATATGATGATTGACGAACAGACCGGCAGCGAACGAGCTCACCGTTAGTTAAAGCACCTCCAAATCTGTTATTCATAACATTTTAGGAGGACTTAAATGTCACTTTTTAAAACAGCTGCGTCACCAAGGCGTACGAATGAACCGGGTCGAAACAACCCGATTGTCCGGAAATCTTCCGGAATTCCCATCATACTTTTCACCCTTTCTTTGCTTTTTTTGTGGAGCGATGCTTATGCCCAAACGCGCATAAGCGGTACGGTGATGGACTCCAGAACCCAGGAACCACTGCCCGGAGCCACCATTCTGCAGTCGAATACCACAAACGGGACCTCAACGACCGAGGAAGGCTTTTTCGAGCTCGATCTTCGACCTAACGAAGCTCAGAGGATTGAGGTAAGCTACGTGGGTTACCAAACCCGTGAAGTCCGGATCCGCTCCGGTCAGACTTCAGATCTATCCGTTTACCTGGATTTCGACTCCTATTTGAGCGATGATGTGGTCGTAGCCGGTCTCCGGATCGACGAATCCACCCCGATGAGCTTCACCAATATTACCCGCGAAGAAATCGAAGAGCGTAATCTGGGGCAGGATTTACCGTTTCTGCTTCAAATGGCGCCTTCGGTAGTTTCCACATCCGATGCCGGAGGCGGAATTGGCTACACCGGAATCCGGATTCGGGGCGTGGATCCAACCCGCATCAACGTAACCGTGAACGGGATTCCGCTCAACGATTCTGAGTCACACGGCGTTTTCTGGGTGAATATGCCCGATTTTGCTTCATCCATCGAGAACCTGCAGATTCAGCGGGGAGTGGGAACATCGACTAACGGTCAGGCTGCGTTCGGCGCGAGTGTAAACATCCAAACCGGAAGCCTCAATCAGAATCCGTATGCGACCGTAACCAACGCGGTTGGCAGCTACAACACCCGCCGGCATAACCTTCTGGCCGGAACCGGACTGCTCGACAACGGCTGGTCGTTCGATGCGCGCTTGTCCAAGATTGAGTCAGACGGCTATATCGACCGGGCGTTTTCAGACCTTTCATCCTACGCGCTTACCGCAAGCCGTTATGGCGAACGCAGCCTGCTGAAAGTGAACGTGCTGAGCGGACGTGAGCAAACCTATCAGGCATGGAACGGGGTTCCGGAATCCGAGCTGGATGATAACCGCCGTATGAACGAGTTCACCTATGATAATCAGACGGATAACTACCGTCAGGATCATTATCAAATGCACTACTCGTACCGCCTCACCGATAGCTGGCTGGCCAACGCATCTCTGCATTACACCTACGGCCGCGGCTACTTCGAGGAGTTTCGTGCCAACGATCGTTTGAGCAGCTATCAGATTGATCCGGTTACAATAGGTGATGAGGTTATCGACCGCTCCGACATCATCCGTCGCCGCTGGCTGGATAACCATTTTTACGGATTTGTAGCCTCAACCGAATGGACGCAGGATCGCTTCTCATTAGTTGCCGGTGGTGGGTATAACGAGTATGATGGGGATCACTTTGGTGAAGTCATCTGGGCGCGGTTCGCCGGAGACAGTGACATCCGCGAGCGCTATTACGATAACAATGGCTTCAAAACCGATGGAAACGCATACGCCAAGCTGAGCTATAACCTAACCGACCGCTTTACCGTTTATGGGGATGCTCAGGTGCGCCGCATTTATTACCGCTTCCTCGGGTTCGACCGCGACCTCACCAATGTTACTCAGGATGATGAGCTCTGGTTTTTCAATCCAAAAGCGGGCTTGGTTTACCGATTTGGAAATCAGCGCCTGTACACCTCCTTTTCCGTAGCCGGCAAAGAGCCAACCCGACGCGAGTATACACGCTCCACGCCCGATTCACGCCCCAACAAGGAAACCTTGTACAATGTTGAGGCAGGCTACAAAGCCGACTTCGGCCGCGGTTTCTTTGGCGCAAACCTGTACTACATGCTGTATGATGATCAGCTGATCCTGACCGGTGAGATTAATGATGTTGGTCAGGCTATCCGCACCAACGTGCCGGACAGCTACCGTGCCGGAATAGAGCTGGAAGGCGGCTACCGTTTTCTGCCGTGGCTGGAATGGAGCGGAAACGTAACCCTCAGTCAAAACAAGATTGATGAATTTACCGAGTTCATCGACAATTTTGATACCGGGGTTCCTGAAGTCATTACTCACGAAAACACCGATATAGCATTGTCACCAAACGTTATTTCGGCTTCACAACTGCGTTTCTCGCACCGTGGTTTTACGGCGGATGTAATGAGTCAGTACGTTTCCAGACAGTATCTGGACAACACCTCGAATGATAACCGCTCCATCGACCCGTATTTCGTTACGGACCTGAGGCTCAGCTACACCACCACCCAAATGCCGCTGGTTAAGTCTATGACGACTTCATTCCAGGTTAATAATGTCTTCAACGAACTGTACGAGACAAATGGCTACACCTTTGGTTTTGTGGCTGGTGGCGAGATGCAGCGCTTCAACTACTACTATCCGCAGGCCGAGCGAAACGTGCTGGCACAGATTACGCTCAACTTCTGATGTAATTTCCAACTCATCAACGCAAATGCTTTAAAACGACAAAAGGCCCGGAATACCGGGCCTTTTGTCGTTTATACGAAATATTGAAATCAGGTAATTAGAAGGAGAATCCGACCAAAACTTCCAGCGCTGTTGTTCTGAAGCTATCCACGCTGTCGTCCAGATTTGAGAAGATGCGGGTATACCGGCCTTCGGCGAAAAGATCTACAGAGCCAAGAGGCATACGGATACCCAGGCCAAAGTTCAGACCCAAAGAGATGTCGTTATAAAGCTGGAAGATTTCATCTTCGAAAAGAATGGCTTCATCGTTCTCGGCGTTTGCCGGGATGGCAAACCGGCTGGCTGAAGTTTCACGACCAACGAGCAGCCCCAGCATTCCCCCGCCAGAGACGTATGGGTTTATTCCAAATACTGAGATTTCATAGCGAACCGGTAAGTTAAAAAGAACATACTGGTAGCTGGCTTCAAGCTCGTCGTCGGTTATTGGAAAAGCACTTGGAGGTGGTCCCGGATACCGTACAGTAGCTTCACCCCCGCGTGTTGTAAACAGAATTTCGGGCTTAAAAAACACGTTCTCGTTCCAGACCGGCACATCAAGATAAACACCAACGGTATAGCCGGGTACGTAGTCGAAAGCAACGCCCCTGTAAATATTGTTCGAACCTGTAACGCGCATGTTGCTGGTATTAAACCCGGCGGTAATGCCAAAACGTACTCCGGATTTCGGTTCTTCACGTTCGACATGCCATACAGCATCAGATTCAGCGCATTCGTAATAACGATCGAAGACGCTGTACATACCTTCATGGTTGAGGCGATAGCGGCGGCTTATCCGGTCCCCACCTTCCAGAAAATCATTACAGCCGTGAAACAGGCTGCGGAGCTGATCGATATAGAACTGCGATTGTAAATAGGCTAATCGACCGTCGGTTCCCCTTACAAAAAAAGCCGGCTTGTTTCTGGTTAGCATGGTGCTGTACAGCGTAACATCACCTTTAATATCTTCACGCATAAACACGGTTTGAAGGCCGTCTTCCTCGAAATCACCCTCCACGCTGAAGTACCTGTATCCACCATCCTTAGAGTAGGAAAAGACTTCATGCGGCCGGTAAAGTCTGTACGTGGAGCTGCCCTCTTCGCGGAACTGAACTCTCCA
>PWID01000004.1 GCA_003555145.1 Balneolia bacterium
AGGAGTGATCGATATCTCCAATTTATAGCCGTACTGTTTAGCCTGCTCTTCGGTGATGCCTTCCTTTTTCAGCTTCACCACTATCGACAGCAAATGGCCTTCCATAACCGGTACGCGATAGGCTGAAGCGTGAATCCCAAGGGTTGCGTTGGTCACGGTGCCATCACCCTTTAGCTCACCTAGAACCTTTAGCGGCTCCCACATTATTTTTTCTTCTTCACCGCCGATGTAGGGGACCACATTTCCCATGATATCCATACTCGGTACGCCCGGATAACCGGCGCCCGAAACGGCCTGCATGCTCGTTACAACAACGGAATCCACGCCAAAAGCATCTACTAACGGCTTCATGCTCAGAGTCAGCGGCACGCACACGCAGTTCGGATTCGTAACGATAAACCCCTTGCCTTCCGGATGAAAGGTCTGCCTTTTAATCTGCTCTATATGATGCGGATTGACCTCCGGCACCAGTAAGGGCACGTGCGCCTCACGACGATAGTTACGGGCATTGGTTACTACCGGGATTCCGGCTTCAGCAAAGCGCCGCTCTATTTCGCCGGCCACTGCGGCATCCATTCCGGAAAAGACGAAGTCGACATCACCCATAGCTTCCGGTTTGCATTCACGCACTACCATGTTTTCAATTCCCACAGGAATTTCGCTGGTTTCCACCCAGTTGGCAGCCTCTGCGTATGTTTTACCGGCCGAACGCTCTGATGCTCCAATGGCCTGAATTGTGAACCAGGGGTGGTTGCTCAGAAGCCGGATGAACTTCTGACCAACAGCTCCGGTACCGCCTAAAACTCCGACTTTAAATGTTCTCATAGCTTTTGCTTCTACAGTTGGTTTTAAATTGATGGTTGAAAATACGAATTTCGCGATTGATGATGTCTGTAAACGAAAAAAGGCCCCATAAGGACCTTTTTTGCGCAGTATCTATGCAGTAAGATCACATATTGAGACGTTGTTCAATTTCTTTTAACAAACCTTCGTAATATTTTCGGTCCCTCACCTGTCGCGTAGTATCGGTTGTTCTGATGCTTCCATACTGAGATGGAGATGGAGGAAACACTTCGGTAAGATTTAAAATTACGTGGGTCAGACCGTTGTCCTCATCACGTACAAGGTTAAATTCGGCCGTTACATGGCGTGAAACTCTTGAGCTGTAGCCAAAGAAGCGATTCTCATTGCCTCCCCCGCCCTGATTAATAAAATCTGCGCTTATGCTTCCTTCGCTGGAGTTTGAGGTACGGATTACGAATCCGGTTTCGTTCAGAGCGCCAAGCGTTGCCTGAAATACTTCGAAACTATCGCTCTCGACAGTGATGTTGTTAACTTCGCTCATATCGGCCTGTCCGCCAATATTTGTTGTGCCACAGGATGATAAAATGAGGGCAAAGGCCAATAGCAGGCCTGCTGTAAATGAGTAATTACCGATGATGATTTTCATAAAGATGATGCGGTTAATATATGTTATAAACGTTTCAGAGTATTTTTATGGAAATAAATGCCTTAAAATCGACGCCTATATTACAAAAAATCATCGGGATTGGTTTGAGCCATTTACAATTTAATACGCTTACTTACAAGCTATTAACGGGGACCTGTTTTTTGTGATTAAAAAAGCCCTTTTACCCATCTGCATACACCAAACGCCTGCATAACGGAACTACAGCTGCATGGCGGCAATATGTACCGGCTTAATGCATTGATGAGACAGGCTGATGGGCACCCAATTCCATCATTATAAAAGGCTTGAAGTTCGTATATTGCCAAGTTTACTGATGCAGCCATTCCGTTATGCTATGAGAACCAGATTCCATCACGGGGCGCATCATCCTAAAGCAACACACGATTTTTATTTATTCATTCTCCAAAACGCATACACACACAGCATGTCTGACTTAACCAGCCTTGACAAAATTGTATCACTCTCAAAATCACGCGGCTTCATTTTTCAATCATCTGAGATTTATGGCGGTTTAGCCGCTGTTTATGATTACGGCCCCCTCGGTGTAGAGCTCAAGCGTCGCCTGAATCAGGCATGGTGGACTGCAATGACCCAGAAAAACGACAACATCGTAGGAATCGACGCCGCTATTCTGATGCACCCGAAAGTCTGGAAAGCCAGTGGGCACGTGGATGGCTTCAGCGATCCTATGATCGACGACAAAGCCTCTAAGCGCCGCTACCGTGCTGATATGCTTATTGAAGATCACATCATGAAGCTTGAATCAGCCGGAGAAACCGAACGTGCGGAAGAGCTGCAGCAATTACTCGATACCAGCGGCACGCGCAAAAGTCTCACCGAAGATTTGTACGACATCATAATTGAAGAGAAAATTCAGGGCCCCGATTCTGGCGCTTTCGACTGGACAGAAGTTCGCCAGTTCAACCTGATGTTCGACACACAGTTCGGAGCTACCGCCAGCGGAGAAGACTCCAAAGTTTACCTGCGTCCGGAAACGGCACAGGGTATTTTTGTAAACTTCCCGAACGTGCTCAACACCGCGCGCCAGCAGATTCCGTTTGGTATCGCTCAGGTTGGCAAGGCGTTCCGTAACGAAGTGGTTGCACGACAGTTTATCTTTCGCATGCGGGAATTCGAACAAATGGAAATGCAATATTTTGTGAAGCCGGGAGAAGACAATCAGTGGTACGATACGTGGAAACACGACCGCCTCGAGTGGCACAAAAGCATCGGTATTCGCGAGAAAAACCTGCGTTATCTGGATCACCCGGAAGACAAGCTTGCCCACTATGCCAAAAGCGCTGTAGACGTTCAGTACAAATTCCCGTTCGGCTGGCAGGAAGTCGAGGGTATCCACAACCGCACCGATTTCGACCTTTCACAGCATCAGGAGTTTTCTGGCAAGAAGGTTGAATACTTCGATCCGCAAACACAGGAGCGCTACGTTCCTTTCGTAATCGAAACCTCTATCGGTCTGGACCGCTGTGTACTCATGACGCTTTGTGATGCCTATCGCGAAGAAGAAATAACCGACGATAAAGGCAAAACCGAAACCAGGATTGTAATGAAGCTGCATCCTAAGCTTGCACCAATTACAGCCGGTATTTTCCCGCTCATGAAGAAGCCCGAGCTCATGGAAAAAGCCCGCATGATTCAGAATGAGCTTTCGGATTCCTACAAGGTACTTTTCGACGAAAAAGGCTCTATTGGCAAGCGTTATCGTCGTCTTGATGAAGCCGGTACGCCATACTGCATTACGGTCGATTTTGAGACCCTTGATGACAATGCCGTTACGGTTCGCCACCGCGACACCATGGAGCAGGAACGCGTGTCTATAGACGCGCTCGAACGCTACATACACGACAACATTCGCTCCTGGAAACCACAGGATTAAGCGAACCCGCTTTTTTTCCAGTCCGGAGCATCAGCGCTTCGGACTGAAAACCGGCCTCTTATTGTTAAATGAAGCATGAGCAAAGCCGATTCACATACTGAAAAGCAGGAAGGACAGGCCGTCATTATGTTCGACGGCGTGTGCAATCTGTGCAATGCCTCGGTCAACTTTGTAATTGACCGGGATTCGGATCGTTATTTCCGATATGCTCCGCTTCAGTCTGATGCGGGTCAGCGCTTTCTGAAGAAGCACGGGAAGTCGGTTTCCGATTTCGACTCCGTTATTCTGGATGAAGGCGACCGTTTCTTTACACAATCAACAGCTGCGCTCCGGATTGCCCGAAAGCTCGACGGAGCCTGGCCGCTTTTGTATGGCTTCATCATCATACCGCCTTTTTTACGCAATCTGGTTTATAACATTATTGCCCGAAACCGCTACAAATGGTTCGGCCGTAAAGATGAGTGCCGCATTCCAACGCCAGAACTGAAAAGTCTGTTTTTGGATTAGGTACTTCTCCGGGCTCAACCTTATTAATTAATAACAACGCCGTTTACCAATGAAAGTAATAGAATTTTACGAGCAGTCTGATGAACCCCTTATTTCGTTTGAGATTATTCCGCCCCGCCGCGGAAAATCCATAAACGGAATCTTTGAGGCCCTGGATCAGGTGATGCCCTACCGGCCGCCATTCATCGACGTTACAGCTCACGCAGCCGAAGCTTATTATGAGGAACTCGAAGACGGAAGCGTAAAGCGGCATATTAAAAGAAAGCGTCCGGGCACTATCGGGCTTTGTGCAGCCATCAAGCATCGCTACGACGTAGAGCCGGTTCCCCACGTGCTTTGCAAAGGCTTTACGCGCGAAGAAACCGAAGACGCGCTCATCGAATTGAATTATCTCGGCATACAGAACGTGCTGGCCATTCGCGGGGACGACCAGGGAACTTCCAAGCCCTACAATAAAAGCAGGGGCACCAATGAGTACGCCGTAGACCTGGTGCGCCAGATTAAGCGCATGAACAGCGGTATGTATCTCGAACAGCTTATAGATGCCGATAAAACCAACTTTTGTATTGGCGTTGGCGGCTATCCCGAGAAGCATTTCGAAGCGCCCAATATCGACTGGGACGTAAAGCGCCTCAAGGAAAAAGTTGATGCCGGAGCCGATTATATCGTAACGCAGATGTTTTTTGATAATCAGGTGTACTTCAACTTTGTGGATAAATGCCGCGAAGCCGGAATAACGGTCCCGATTATCCCCGGACTAAAGCTCATTACCAATTACAATCATCTTACTTCCCTTCCGCGCTCGTTTTACCTCAACCTGCCTGAAAGCCTGTCTCACGAAATATCGCTGAAGCCAGACCGGGCGAAAGAAATTGGTATTGAATGGGCCATCGGGCAGTGCAACGAGCTGCTTAATTACGGTGTACAAGGCCTTCATTTCTATGTGATGGCCAATCCGAGCCCGGTCATTACTCTTCTCGACCTGATGAAAACAGGCCTCAAATCCCGCACCTGATACCGGAGAAAAAAAGTGTCGAGTGTTTCCTCAACTTATGGTTTTGTATTTGTGATGCTGCTGAGCCTGAGTTTGCTTAGCGGCTGCCGCTCGTCTCAGCCGGGCGGAAACCAGGCGCAGATAGAACAGCGTCTGCTACAGCAGTTCGAGCAGTGGCGGGGCGTTCCGTATCGGTTAGGAGGCTTCACCCAAAGCGGAGTAGACTGCTCGGCTTTTGTTATGAATGTGTACAAGAATGGGTTCAACGTTACTATTCCGAGAACCACCGGCGATCAGATGAACGCCGGTGTAGCCGTAAATCCGCGACAGCTAATGGTTGGCGACATGGTCTTTTTCCGCACCGGCAGAAACACCATGCACGTGGGAATAGTGATGCGCAACGGCCGCTTTATGCACGCATCTACCTCGCAGGGCGTTATTATGGATGACCTGAACCAGAAATACTGGCGCGACAGATTTATCCGGGCAAGGCGCGTGTTATAGTTTTTCCTAAAGGGTGATGACCTGCGGGAATGATGAAGCACACTCAGGAATTCATTACATTCTGTAAGAGAACAAACTATTTCCGCTTCTTCATCTTTTATTGAACTGAAAGCTTAGATTCGACTTTTCAACCTACTATTATTACATAAGCATGAAATTACTCGTAAACGTAGATCACGTAGCAACCCTTCGTAACGCGCGGTCGGAAGGCTACCCTGACCCCGTGGAAGCAGCCCGAATTTGTGAAGACAACGGAGCGGCAGGGATCGTTTTCCACCTGCGCGAAGACCGCCGCCACATTAAGGATGACGACGCCTGGGGCCTGAAAAAAGCCGTCCGGGGCCTGCTGGACTTCGAGATGGGCGCCACCGACGAAATGATAGACATCTGCTGCCGCATGAAGCCAGAGCTCTGCACACTGGTTCCGGAAAAGCGGGAAGAAATCACAACTGAAGGAGGCCTGAATATGCCCCTCATTATGGATGACTACCGCACCCGCGTGCTGCCAAAACTTGCCGAAGCCGGCGTGCCCGTCAGCCTTTTTGTGGAGCCTACTATAATCGATATGGAACGCTGCGCCGAGCTCGGCGTGCCTGTTGTTGAGCTGCACACAGGTACCTATGCCAATGCAACCGGTCAAAAGCAGAAAGATGAGCTTATCCGCCTCAAAGACGCAGCCGAAGCGGCGCATCAGCTGGGAATTAAGGTAAACGCCGGACACGGACTGGGTTTTAATAACATCCGCGATTTTCTGGAAAATGTGCCTCATCTGGAAGAAATAAGTATCGGACACGCCCTGATGGCAGACGCCATTATGCGTGGTATGCCAACCTCGGTACGCGAAATGGTAGCAATTCTCAACGAATACAACTCCTGATATTATGACCGACGTGCCCGAATCTACCGTTCCGATTGGCTCTTCCCTTCCGGAAAATTATAAGTCCGGCTTTGTAGCTATTGCCGGAAAACCAAACGCGGGGAAGTCCACCTTTCTGAACGCTATTCTGGGCACAAAGCTGTCTATTATCTCACCAAAGGTGCAAACCACGCGCCACCGTATAACCGGAATACATTCGGATGATAATGGACAGATTGTATTTCTGGATACGCCCGGTATTCTTGAGCCCCGCTACAAGCTGCACGAAAAGATGATGCAGGCCGTAAAGCGCTCCGTGGAGGATGCCGACCTGGTGCTCTTCATTCTGGATCCGGCCGACCTGCCCGAGCCCGAGGAAATGGCATGGTACAAACCCTACGCCCGCAAGCCGCTTTTTCTGATGATCAACAAAGCCGATCGTTTTGGTGAAGGTCAGATTGAGCATGCAAGAGAGCATATGAATGAAATTGTTAACCCGGCAAAAACGCACGTTATTTCGGCACTGAATGCACAGGGGCTGGATCAGCTGGTGGAGGAAATATTCGAAACGCTTCCCAAGGGGCCGCCCTTCTATCCGCCGGATCAGCTGAGCGAGCACCCCGAACGCTTTTTTGTATCCGAACTGATTCGCGAGCAGCTTTTCGCTCTCTATCGGGCCGAAATCCCATACTCCTGCACGGTAAACGTAATCGAGTTTAAGGAAGAAGACAGCATCATAAAGATAGATGCCGAAATTGTTGTGAACCGAAACAGTCAGAAGGGCATCCTGATTGGAAAAGGCGGAGCGGCCCTCAAAAAACTGGGCACGGAATCAAGGATCGAAATTGAGACCTTCCTGAATAAAAAAGTATTTCTGAACCTGTTTGTGAAGGTTCGCGAAAAATGGCGTGATAGTGAGACCTTCCTTCGTAGCTTTGGCTACTAAAAAAGACAGGACTGCGTAAAGACATCACATCACAAAAAAACTGTCTGCATCACGAATGAAAAGTAAAAATACACCATCAAGAGAAACCGTTTTACGCGAGCTTCGGAATAAAAACGAAGTGCCGAAATGGTATGCCCTCAAAACGGGTCCGCGAAAAGAAAAGAAGCTCAACGAGCGTCTTCAGGCTTCGGGTCTGAATACGTACTTGCCGCTTAAAAAAGAACTGCGCCAGTGGAGCGACCGTAAGAAATGGGTCGAGGAGCCCATGTTTAACGGCTATATTTTTGTTAAAACCGTAAGCAGTGATTTTGTGAAAGCGCTCGAACATGATGGGGCCATACATTTTGTACGCTTCAGCGGCAGGTATTCGTCAATACCCGACGAGCAGATCGATTTCATCCGCAAGGTGGCCGAAAACGAGCTCAGGTACGAAATTACCGAGCAGACATTCGAAAAAGGTGACACCATTGAAATTATACAGGGCCCTCTCAAGGGCCTTAAAGGCATTTGGCTGAAGCATAAATCGAAGTATAACGTCTCAGTACAGATCGACCAGCTGGCTTCTGTTCTTTCCGTGGAAATCCCTGTGGCTTTTCTCAAAAAGGTGAAAGGCACGGAAGACGATGAAGAAGAAACCACGTAAACCTGATCCGGCCACTGAAGCCATCATCCTTTAAAGCACAAAAGCCCGCTGCTCTTGATCTGAGAACAGCGGGCTTTTGTTTTGCAATGAGCTTTTTCTGAACAGATGCGCTTATTTGCTTGCGGCAATTTCGCGGCAGATGGCATCGGTAAAGGAAGTGGTTGAACCTTTGCCTCCCAGATCGCCTGTGCGGAGCTCAGGATCTGCAAGGACTTTAAGCGCAGCATTACGGATAAGGTCGTGCTTATCGTCCATTCCAAGATGGCGAAGCATCATCAGAGAAGAGAAAAGCAGCGCGGTTGGGTTGGCTTTATTCTGTCCCGCAATATCCGGAGCCGAGCCGTGTACGGCTTCAAAAACGGCATATTCATCACCAATATTGGCACCCGGCGTAACGCCAAGTCCGCCAACCAGGCCGGAAGCCAGATCCGATATGATGTCGCCAAACAGGTTGGTTGTAACAATTACATTAAACTGCTGCGGATGCATTACCATCTGCATGGCCATATTGTCGATAATCATATCCTCAAACTTTATATCCGGATAATCAGCGGCAATTTCACCACCGATCTTAAGGAACAGACCGGTAGATTCTTTCAGGATATTGGCCTTATGACCAAGGGTAACTTTTTTAAGCTTGTGCTTGCGTGCATATTCGAATGCAGCATGGATAATTCGCTCACAGGCTATACGTGTGATTACGCCAACCAGCTCAATATGGCTGTCCGGCTCAATAATACGCTCTTTGCCGATGTACAAACCCTGAGTGTTTTCACGAAAGGTTACCAGGTTAACATCTGTATAAGGCGACTTAACGCCCGGCAGAGATAGCGCAGGGCGTACATTTGAGTACAGTTCGAGGCGCTGACGCAAAGTTACGTTAGCAGAACGGAATCCTTTGCCGACCGGTGTAGTAAGCGGGGCCTTCAATGCCACCTTATGCTCTTTAATGAGTTCAATTACTTCTTCAGGAAGGGGATTACCGGTTTTTTCAAATGCTTCGTTACCTGCAAATCCTTCGATCCAGTTGATGGGCACTTCCGCCTCGGCAAATATTTTCTTTACTGATGCCGTGATTTCAGGGCCAATGCCATCACCGGGAATAATTACTACGTTGCGTTCCATTTTAATAATTTTTAAAGGTTACACTCGCTTGAGTTGAAAATAACAGTCGTAAGCCCGATATAGCCCGGGCTTTGGGCGCATTTGGCCATAACTGCCACTGCGCCATTTTGATGCGTGAAAATAACAATAATATTGATGAATATCCCGACCTTTAGCGACCTCTGCCAAGTACCAGATACCCGGCAAGGCATGCAAAAGCTCCGGTAACGGCACCCACAAACAGCGTGGCGGCATAAACAGCCCAAACCGGCAGATCCATTACGGATGCCATCTGCCCGGTTAGCACTCCGGAGTTCTGGAAATCAGCGAACAGGGCCAGGGCCAGCCACAGCCCGCCTGAGGCAACCAAGCCGGCCACAAACGCTTTATAGCCGCGATCCGGGCCAATGAGACCCGCAATAAAACACGGGAAAATAATCGTCCACCAGGGCAGAAACAGCATCAGCCCCCAGCTTCCGAGTACGATTATTACAACTGATGCTTTCATGGTGATACCCTCTGTGTTTGATGTCCCTGCTGAATCCAAGAGATGGCTTCTTCACCACTTTCGAAAAAGTGAAGCGGGAAAAACTCCCCGTCTGCCCATGGCTGTATAAAATCATCGTAGTGCACGCTGCCGGGGCTGCCCGACTGTCCGCCCGGATACACGCCCCAGGCTCGTATTTCGTCCTCCAGGCTCACAACCATACGCCATGAGGGTCCTACAGAGCCCCGCTTGGAGTTGAGCGCTTCACTGGCCCCGTGCGTCTGAATTCCGGCACGGGTTAGCGCATCGATACGACCAAGGTGAACCACGCGCACGTTCTGCACATCGGCCCAGTTCCAGTTGTCGGGCGTTCCGCGCTCCTCCCGCAGCTGACTGATGGTTTCCTTCCACCCCTGTGCCACGATTTCCGGCAGCGGACTTCCGTTACCACCCGCGAAATCGTTGAGCATCATTTGGTAATCGTCTGCATCGGCCATGAGCTGGATTGTACGGCTGTTGTCTGGATAGCGTACGGGTCTGCGGTCGGTACGGCTGTACACCTGATCCCAGATTTTCCGGCGCGTTTTAGTTAGCCACAGCCGCGATAGTGTCGGCTCGATGGCATCACCCAGCATTTCGTAATTCCAGCTTCTGAGCTGCTCAATAAACTGCTGCTCTTCTGAGCTCAGTTCCTCGTATGATGAATGCTCCTCAAACAGGCTTAGCAACAGCGGCAGTCCCGTGCGTGCTGTGAGGCTCACATTATCAAGCTGGAGACCGAGCATATCGGCATAGGTGAAATCGTAACGCTCCGAAAGCACTTCGTTAATTCTGGCACCCCGCTCATAGCTTGCAAAGAAGCGGCCCAGAAAATACGGGTACTCCGGATCAGTTGGATTCTGATTAGCCGAGCTCACAAAACCACGCTCCGGATTGGTGATGTTCGGCACATGATCTCTCGGGATGAACTCATTCCAGTCGTAGGCCGGATCTGAACCATCGCTTATGAAATCTCCCATCCCCTCCCAGCGAACAGGGAAAAGCCCGTTATGCCAGAGCGAGATATTACCTTCACGATCCGCGTAGGTAAAGTTCTGTGCCGGCACGTCGAAATACTGAAGACCTTCAACAAACTCTGTATATCCTCCGGCCCGGTTTATTTCATAAAAGGTGCGCAGGTCGACCGATGCCCTGTGGGCTATCCACTGGGTTGCCTGGCCTTTCAGGTTTTCGCGATCCAGAAATCCAACCGGCCCGTGATGCGTGTACCAAACGGTATCAATTACGGCATGACCGCCGGCTACGGGAATTTCCTCAACGACGTAGCTGGTTTCTTTCCACTGCCCGTCGTGGCGGTAGCGGGACAGCGACTCGTCTTCGAACGTTATTTCATACACGTCGAGCACGTTGGCACCGGAATTGGTTACGCCCCAGGCCACATCACTGTTAAAACCCACGATTACCGTAGGCGCTCCGGGCAAAGAAACGCCGTACACGTTCATGTCCGGTGATGACAGCTGAACCTCATACCATATCGATGGCAGCGACAGCTCCAGATGCATGTCGTTGGAAAGCAGCGGCCGGCCGGACTCAGTTCTGTAGCCGCTTACGGCCCAGCTGTTGCTTCCCAGGTACGGGCTAGGGAATGCGTAGTTTGCATCGGAAAGCGTAACTGGGCTGAAGGCATCGGGGACCTCGGCCGGACTTACCGGGTTAAACGGCCATTGGGTATTTTCCGGGATGATGGGATCCATGTCGGCCGGGTATGCGGGCAGAAATCGATTGATGAAGTCATCACCCAACGCTTCGCGTACATTGCTCATTCCGGCGGCAGAGGTTCCGCTAGCCAGAGTTGAGGCCATATTCATGTGCATAACCAGTGTGTGAAGCGGTGTCCATGGCGCCGGCTTGTGGCCAATAAGCTTGTACTCAAGCGGATAATCCCGGTGCGACAGCTGATTAATCCAGGCGTTTACACCATCGGTATAGGCCGTGAGAGTCGGCATGAGCAGCTCATCCTGCTCGTAGACTTCAAGTTTGTTGAGGGCGCCGAACATCATGCCTTTTCGCCTCTGCTCCTTATCGATTTCAACCAGTCCTTCACCCAGGATTTCGGCCAGTGTTCCCGCGCCGCTTCTGGCCTGAATATCCATTTGCCACAAACGGTCCTGAGCAGTAACGTAGCCCTGTGCGAAGTAAACGTCGTGGTTATTTCGGGCAAAGATATGAGGAACCCGGCGATCGTCGTAGACCACAAGAACAGAGTCCTGAAGCCCCATGCCGGTAAGCCAAACGTGATGCGGCTTATGCTGCGGTCCGTCGCTCTGCCAGAACCCGCTCACCGGATTTAACAGCGGTCCCAAAGCCGGAACCGGGCCCAGCTGACTGCTGAATACTATAGCAAGGGCCAGCGTAATAAGAAGCGCCCCTCCTGCTTTAATCCACTTCATAAAGTACAGTTTGGTTAATTAATCCGAGTCGTTCGGCTACCGACCCTGAAAGTAATCAGCTAAATCCAAATCTGCTACTTTTTTTGATGACAGGATGGAAGATAGGCGAAGGATGAAGGGTCGAAGGTCGTAGGTCCAAAGTCAAAGGTCAAAGGTCGAAGGTCGAAAGTCGAAAGTCGAAAGTCGAAAGTCGAAAGTCTGAAAGTCTGAAAGTCTGAAAAATCCAGTTTCTGAAACTGAAGGCTGAAATACGAAAAAAATCTGGTCCTGGACTTTGCACGAATGTTCACTATGAACAGTCCGCCCAGCGGACGACCAATATTGTAACCGGGAATTCATTCCCGGCTAGTTGGGATCAGAGTTATGATATACGGGGTGCTGACAAACCTCCCGGATCTGATTCGTGCCCGCAGGGGTAGGTTTAACGCATGCGTTGCCCCTACCCCTGCGGGCCTTGATGGATTTTAAAACAAACAATCCTGCCCATCCTTTCATCCGGGATGCCCAGATTCTATCTGAATATTGGCCCTCGGAACCTCCAGGTCTTCGTCACCATTCAAGCTCGGGCCTGCCTGTCTTCGCCTCGGCAGACAGGCCTGCCTGGCTTCGCTGTGGCAGACAGGCCGTCATTTTTTAGATTCATTTTTTTCTACCCATATTCGGCACCTACGGCGCCGGGGGATTTTTGAGATCTGATTGCTGACTTATGATTTTTGAATAAATGGACCTTCGACCTTGGACTTTCGACCTTCGACCAAACAGGACGCAGAACAACGCCGATTATATCCTGTCTACCGCGGCGAAGACAGGCAGGCGCAAATTATCGCAAAATTATTTTACTGTTTACTGATTACTGCTTACTGCTTACTATGAAAACTTCCGGCTTCCCTGATATCCTCTAAAGAAATCCACGGCCGGCATCTGCTTTTTGCCCTCATAGCGCACATCACCAAGTGAAACAGTTCCCGGATTACAGCTCACCAAAATTTGATCCTCCTCCTCCGTAATAACACCGGTTTCATCATGCGGCTGATCTTCTGAAGCCAGTTTTGAGCTCATCAGCTTAAGCTTCTTTCCGTCGAGCAAGGTATAGGCCGTAGGAAACGGGCTGAGTCCGCGAATATGGTTATGAACATCAGCTGCCGGCTGATTAAAGTCGACCACACAGTGCTCATCGAACAGTTTGGGTGCGGCGGTTGCGCCTGCATCATCCTGCTTTGTGTAGGTTGCCGAGCCGTCAGCGATTTGGTTTACTGCCTCGGAAAGTGCACTGCTTCCGGCCGTCATCAGCCGCTCGTAAACGGATCCCGTTGTTTCATCAGGGCCGATATCGATCGTATGCTGCAGAATGATGCCACCCGTATCCACACCGGCATCCAGCTTGAACACGGTGCAGCCCGTCTGCTTTTCGCCCCGCATCACCGCGTGATGAATTGGCGCGGCCCCGCGATACTTTGGCAACAGAGAAGCATGCAAATTTACTGAGCCCAGTTTCGGAATGGCCAGCATATCCTGAGGCAGAATTTTAAACGCGACCACCACAAACAGATCCGGATGCAGCTCCTTCAGCTTTTGGTGCAAAGAAAGGTCTTTCATCGAATCGGCCTCCAGCACCGCTATTCCCAGCTCAAGCGCTTTGGCTTTTACCGGAGTTGGGCTCAGAGCCGAACCTCTGCCCCGCTTTTTATCCGTGCCCGACACAACGGCCACAAGTTCATGCTTTGCATCCTCTGCCAGCTTTTCCAGTGATGGCACGGCAAATTCAGGCGAGCCCATAAATACAATCCGGAGGCGTTTCATAGTGTGATAGTCAGGTTTGGGGTGTTTATTTACAAGGGTGATGGCTTTTGTAAGTTATGAAGCCTTCTGCTAAACAAAAAAAGCCCGGCAGCCGGATTTCCGGTACTACGGGCTTTTAGTATTCAAATACTGCGTCTTGCTGCGAGAAGATTCGAATCTCAGCTCAGCACGTTCTTTTTTGGCATCACAGGATAATCCGCCGGCATTTCGCCACTGTCTACCTGTCCAAGCTTTGTGCGAAGCAGGCGCTTGCGGAAAGAACCCAGGTAATCGATAAAAAGCACGCCCTCGATATGGTCGTATTCGTGCTGTATCACGCGGCTTACCCATCCGGAAAAGACTTCCTTTTGCTCCTTAAAATCGCGGTCGAGCCAGGTAACTTCGATCTTGTCTGGGCGGGTTACGCTTTCGCGAATGCCGGGAATGCTCAGGCAGCCTTCATCCATGGCAATCTTTTCGCTTTCCAGCTTTTTCATTACAGGATTAATGAACGTGAGCGGTCCGCAATCTTTTTCGTCTTCTTCTTCGGCGGTAAATGCATCGGCGTCTATCACAAATAAGCGAAGGGATTCGCCAATCTGAGGCGCTGCTATTCCCACGCCCTGACCATTGTACATGGTCTCGAACATGTCGTCGATTAACGTTTGTATCTGCTCGCTGTTTTCGGGTATGCTTTTAGCTTTTTGCCTAAGCACGGAATCGTTATACGTAACGATTGGTAAAATACTCATGTGTTTGTTTTTTGATCTAAAAATTCCTGCAGTAAAATACAGGCAGCAGTGGCATCTACCAAACCTTTTTGTTGCCGTTTTTTCTTTTTTATACCGCTATCAATTAGCTGCTGTTTAGCCATAATGGATGTAAAACGTTCATCCATCAGCTCAACAGGGATGTCGGGAAAGAGTTTTCGCAGGCGATTTACAAATTGTGTAACCATCCGGGTAGAGGCGCCCAGCTGTCCGTTCTGGCCAATCGGCCAGCCCACCACGAAAGTGGTAATTGTATTGTTCCGGGCTATTTCGTGCAGTTTATCGAAAATCTCATTTTGCCCAAAAGCACCAATCGGACTCGCGATGATATTCATCGGGTCCGATTGGGCTAAACCTGTACGTTTTGTTCCAACATCCAAAGCGAGGATGCGATTGTGTTTCAACAAGGTTTTAAAATTTATTATTCCTGATCAACAGTCTCGAGAGGCTGGCGCAGAAACTCCTTCAGAAGCTTGCTCGGCTTGAAGTGTGTTTTTCTGTGCTCAGGCACGTAAATAACTTCGTTTGTTTTTGGGTTTCTTGCCTTAGGCTTAGCCTTGGTAATTTTCACTTCAAAAACACCGAAGTCGCGTATCTCAATTCGACAGGTAGGATTTGCGTCCATCATGGTCTCGCGAATCGCAACGATTACATCATCAACCCAAGGTTCAACCTGAACCATCGGTAGATTTTTGTTTTCTGAGATGCGGCGTACGATATCACGTTTCGTATAGGTCATAGTCTTTCCTTGATTCTATGTAGTGTTTAATTCCACGAGTTCTTAACTGTGGCTTAATATAAGACAGTTTTCTCGTTTGTAATTGTTAAATATTATAAAGAAGCAGATAAACGTTTGTTTACAAAAGTGTTAAACATCGGTGTTACTACGTAGTTAAACGTTTGATTAACCCCTATTCGTATCTGTAAGCTTGCTTTATTCCCTCTATTTTCATCACCCTCTTTATCACTTTCTCAAGATGCTTTAAGTCGTCTACATACAGTATGATGGTCCCCTCAAATGCACCGGTATCGCTAGACACATTAATGCTTTTCATGTTGGTCTTTAATGATGTCGAAATCATGTTGGAGATGTCGTTAATCAATCCGACTCTGTCCTCCCCGATAATCTTGATAGCGCCAATAAACTGATTGCCAGATTTCTTGGACCAGGAAACGTCTACAATGTACTCCGGCTCGGTCTTGATCAGATGTTTCAGATTGTTACAATTCGTGCGATGTATCTTTAACCCCCCGCTGCGACTGATGTACCCCACTACGTCGTCGCCCGGAATCGGGTTGCAGCATTTCGAAAACGAATATTTAATGTTGTCCAGATTGCCATCCATCGTAAGCATCTGCTTGTTGGCCGTCTGCGCATCACCAATAATACGGTCATCATAAGAACCGCCTTTTTTGTCATCTTTCTGCAGCTTTTCCTCTTCCTCTCCTTCAATACGGCCTTTGCTAAGGAAACCACGCACAGCTTTAACCAATCGGTTTACATCGTAGGATTCGGAGCCAATGGCAAAAAACATGGCCTGTATAGACGGGAACTCCAGCTTATTGGCAATTTTGGCAAGATCCTGATCCGAAAGCTCAAACTTGTAGCGCTCTGCTTTTTTCTCCCAGCTTTCCCGGCCCTCGTCAGATACTTTACGCTCCTCCTGACGAATATACTGTCGTATGCGCGACCGGGCTTTATGTGTAACCACATCATTAATCCAGTCCGGATTAAGGTTCGACGTCTTTCCTGTAATAATTTCAACCTGATCGCCGCTGCTCAGTTTGTTGCGAAGAGGCACCATTTTCCCGTTTATCTTGGCTGCAATCGCTCGTTCGCCAATTTCACTGTGGATGTCGAAGGCAAAGTCGATTGGCGTGGCGCCCTGTGGTAAAGTGCGAAGCTCGCCGTTAGGCGTAAAAACGTAGATTTCCTGAGAGTACAGATTAAGCTGAAAATCTTCTACAAATTCAGTGGCTGCATCCGGACGCGGGTTTTCCAGCACTTCACGAACCCAGTCTACAAACTTATCGAAACCGGCTTCCGTACCCTGCTTCTCGGCCCCTTCCTTATATTTCCAGTGGGCGGCAAGTCCCTTTTCGGCAATTTCATCCATATGGCGCGTACGAATCTGTACCTCAACTTTGCGACCCCGGTTTGTAATTACCGTGGTGTGCAGGGAGCGGTAGCCGTTGGCCTTTGGCACAGAAATGAAGTCACGAAAGCGCTCCGGTATTGGCGTATACGAATCTGTTATAAAGGAATACACGCGCCAGCAGTCTTCCTTGGTATGAGGTTCATCCAGGATGATGCGTATGGCAAACAGATCATATACTTCTTCGAACGGCTTTTGCTGCCGCATCATCTTTTTGTAAATCGAATAGATGTGCTTCGGCCGTCCCTTAATTTCAAAATTGAAGCCGGAGCGTTCGAGCTGCTCCCTGATGGGCTCCATGAAAATGTCGATAAACTCTTCTCTCGACTCTTTCTTTTCCTTCAGCTTTCTGGCAATGAATTTATATCCGGTCGGGTCTGTAGCTTTAAAACACAGATCCTCGAGCTCGCTTTTAATCTTGTACAGACCAAAACGATGCGCAAACGGTGCGTACAGCTCGATAGTCTCCGTGGCGATAGCAAGCTGCTTTTTGCGCGGCAGGTGATGTATGGTGCGCATATTGTGCAGACGGTCGGCAAACTTGATAAGCACCACCCGAAGGTCTTCCGCCATATACATGAGCAGCTTCATGAAGGTCTCGGCCTGCTTCACGTTTTTAGACTTGAATACACCCGAAATCTTTGTGAGGCCGTCTATAAGCTGCATTACCACCGGCCCAAACTCACGCTCGATATCCTTCAGGGTGATGTCTGTATCCTCTACGGTATCATGAAGCAAAGCAGCTGCCACAGATACATCGTCCATACCGATTTCCTCGGCAATAATTTCTGCAACGGCCAGCGGATGCAGGTAATACGGCTCCCCGGATGCCCGGGTGATGCCGTCGTGCGACAGAAAGGTTAGCTTAAAGGCCCGCTCAATGAGATGCTCATCAGGGTCCTTCATGTTTTCACGGCACAGCTCCAGCAGCTTGGCAAGATCACTCTGCTGCACGTCGGCAAGCTCATATTCGTTGAGCTTAAAATTATATGTGACCTTCGCTTCTGGCATTACCCCTGATTCCTTATTACTGATTTATAGCTAAGCCAGTAAAATATTTATTCGGATGCTCTGTATCAATGCTTCCTTTAAATATCTGAGACCGAACACTGGCCCGGTTTTGCTTTATGCCTCAGTTGTTTAAACGATATGCTGCCCCGTTTCATTTCACCCGGTCCGGGTGATGTATTCCGGGCCTAAATCAGGCGTTCAGGGTTAAGTACTTTCAAATCATCCTTAACGAATTCGCGTCCTTTGCGGATGAGTTCGCCATCCAGAAAAACATCAGCCCCAATACACACCAAATCCCAGTGGATGCTGCTCTTGTTGCCATTTGGCGCAATTTCATAATCCTGACCTAGAGTGAGGTGGTTCGAGCCGTAAATTTTCTCATCAAAAAGAATATCGTACATCGGCTTTTCGATTACCGGATTGGTTCCGAAGCTGAATTCCCCAAAGCGGCGGGCCCCTTCGTCGGTATCCAGAATGGATTTGAGCGCATCGTTGTCGGAGCTGTCGAAATCCACAACAACGCCTTTTTCTACCTTCAGCTTCACAAATTCAAACGGCTTGCCCTGATAAACCGACGGTGCGTAAGTTATTTCACCCTCGACCGAATCAATGATCGGAGAGCTGAACAGCTCACCGTCCGGAATATTTCGCTCGCCGAAGCAGGGAATCCACTCCTGACCCTTAACGGAGAATTTTATATCGGTGCCTTCACCCTTGAGATGAATCTCGTCGGCTTTGCGTAACCGGGCCTCGAGCGGCTCCATCGCTTTTTGAAGCTTGTTGTAATCGAGCAGGCAGGCATCATAATAGAAGCGCTCAAACTCGGCGGTCGGCATCTTTGCGTTCATGGCAAAGGCCGCCGACGGATAGCGCAGCACCACCCACTTGGTGTGGTTCACCCGCTGATCGAAATGCACCGGCTGCAGAAAATGCTCGGCATAGGCTGCATTTTGCTCCTTGCCAACCCGGCTGGTTTCATAAATATTTTCGGATGCGCGAATACCAACAAAGGCCTGCATGTTTTTCATGAGCGGCAATTGATCGGATGAAGCCTGATTTTTCCAGAATTCAGCATCACCCTTTTCGAGCAGCATGCGGTTGGTTTCGCTGTCCTCGATGCGGATAAACGGATGCGCCCCCATTTCACGGGCCGTTTCGGTTAGCGCACGGGCAAGCCCGATGCCGTTGAGGCCCACCAGCTGTATCATCACGTTTTCACCCTTCTTCAGCTCACAGCTGTGGGTTAGCAGTTTTCTCGCAAGTTTGGAATCGTCTATAGAGTATATCATCAGTTTTTTCAGGTATCAGGTATCAGGTATCAGTTTCATTATTCATTTTACAGCGACAGGATAGCAGTATCTCAGTATGTCAGGGCTGCAGTGCCAACAGTATGTCATTATACATTATACATTATACATTTTACAGCTGCAGGGGAATGAACAATAAGTAATTAACAATAAACAATTAGTTTTGATCTGTATTTCAAGAGGTTCAAAGTCAATAGTGTATCAGAAATTAAGGCAATCGATTTATGAA
>PWID01000093.1 GCA_003555145.1 Balneolia bacterium
GCACAACGGACGGACTCGCCTCTACCGACGATGGTGGCGAAACCTGGCAGCTCACCAGAGTCAACTTTCCGCTTGAGGGCGGCAATCAGTTTTCGCCAGACGCACGCTCTGTTTCGGCCTACGCCTATCCGAATCCTTTTTCACAGCGGGCACACGAAATCGTGCGCATCAAGTTTGAGGCCCCATCCAGCGGAAACGCCCGGGTTCGTCTTTACGATTTCAGCATGAATCTGATCAGAGAGTTGGATTCAGGCATTCCTGTTACGGGCGGGCAGAATTATGAAGCCGTCTGGGATGGCACCGATGGCGGCGGCAGACAGGTGGCTAACGGACCGGTTTTTTATGTGATTAACGTGGGCGGTTCCGAAGTTCGCGGCAAAATCCTTGTACTCGATTAATATGAATAGAATGAAACGTAACATCACAAATTCATGCCAACGACTAATTCAATACGCTGGAAAGCCGTTTATGAAAACAGCTTCTCTCCTGCTGCTCATCAGCTGCTTTTTTGCCGGTGATGTAATGGCACAGTCGGGCGGTTTCGCCGGCGCTTATACCAGAATGGGATTTGGTCCGCGCGGCATGGGTATGGGTAACGCCATGACGGCCGTGCATCAGCACGGAGTGTTTGCTCACTATAACCCGGCTTTAGCTTCTACCGTGGAATCGACTCAGTTCGACTTTTCTGCCTCATCAATGAGCTTCGACCGCAGCCTGAACATGGCAAACGTTGCGTTCATGCTGCCACCCAATGCGGGAATTAACATAGGGCTACTTCATGCGGGCGTCAGCGATTTTGATGGTCGTACAACAAGCGGTGTGCCGACCGATCAGTTTTCCACCAATGAATTTTCCTTGTTTTTCGCATTCGGGCTCAATCCGGGCGAAAAACTGAGTCTAGGCTTTTCTGCAAAGCTGCTTTACGCCGACTACTTCGATAATGTCGATAGTCCGCTTGGCTTTGGTATGGATATTGGTCTCTTATATAAAGCATCATCACAGCTCACATTTGGCGCTGCCGTGCAGGACATTTTCTCTTCATACAGCTGGAATACCTCAGGCGTGTTTGGTGGTTCCCTGGCCAATCGCACTGACAGCTTCCCTACACGTTTCAAATTTGGAGCAGCATATGAATTTCAGGATTACGACCTGCTGATTTCGGCCGATATTGAAACCCGCTCACAGAGCTCAGAGGTAATTAACCGACGAATAAATACCGATACGGGCCGACCGGGCGTTATTACCAGTCGCGAGGATATTGTTACCGGATCGTCTCAGTTCAGACTGGGTGGTTCCTATGGCGTACATGAGCGTATAGACCTGCGCGCAGGATTTGATATCGGTGATCTTACCGAAATCTCTCAGTCACAGCGGGCCTCGGCCGGTTTCTCACTTTGGCTGCCCGTTCCTAACTTCGATTCGTATATTGATTACACCTTCGTTCGCGAGCCCGAAGGAATTTCCTACATGCACGTTTTTGCCCTGCGCGTCCAACTCTGATTTATGAGAACTACTTTTTTTACCTTTCTTTTTGCCTCAGCCTTTGTACTGAGCACAATTCAGCCTCAAACGGCACAGGCCCAAACCGGACTCGACTTCCTGAATATTGGCCCTAATGCACATTCACTATCTGTATCGGAAGCACATACTGCCGTTCCGCTTGGTTCGAACAGCCTTTTCTCAAATCCGGCTAATCTGATGCTCTCCGATCAGTCTAGTCTGGGCCTTTCCTACACGCTGTGGATTGGTGATACGCAGAATACCCAGGCTTCGGCTGCTATTCGCCGCGAAAACGACAGCTTTGCCTTCGGCGTGCTCTCTTCGGTAATTGACGAGTTCGAACAACGAGATACTCCGGGTCAGTCTGGCGGCACGTTTTCCGTTCAGTATCTGGCGCTTAGTGGTGCCTACGCCCGTCAGGTTTCATTCATATCTGCCGGCGTTTCCGCTTCCTATCTTTACGAGCAGCTCTTTCAGCAGAATGCTTCCGGCTTTGCTTTCTCATTTGGCGCCACGGCCGAACTGCTCGATGAACGTCTCCGAATAGGTACGGCGCTTACCAACACCGGGCAAATGTCCCGCCTCGACGTAGAGCGTACTAAAGTACCAACCCGCTGGCGCGCCGGCTTTGATGTGAACGCTGTACAGATTTCAGCTTTTTCGGGCGCCGAGATTCCGGTCGTAATTAACCTGAGCGGTGATGTAATTGTGCCGCTCGAAAATGAAATTGATACCACTATCGATAACGCTATCGAATCGGACACCTTCTTTGCATTTGGTCTACAGGCTGAGCTGTATGAAATGATTGGCGTTCGCGGCGGCTACCGTACAGGAAACACCGTAAGACACTGGAGCATGGGTGCATCCATAAACGTGGAGCCGATTAGGTTTCACTACGCTTTTGTCCCCTTCGAAACCGGCTTCGGCTCGGTGCATTCCATCAGTCTGCAGTACTTCTTTAACCTGTAGGGTGATTTAGGATGATGGCCCACGGGATGAAGGTCACAATGGTCGTTCACAGCGACTATTTCCATGATCACCGGGTAAGAAGAGAAGCCTCAGCCCTAATCTCGGCCGGCTACTCTTTAAGCGTGATCGCTCTTTCTCCTGGCTTTGAAAGATCTTGCGTCGACGCTGCTGATGATGCCATAATCCACTGCATAAAGCTTGATAAGAAAAGCGGGAAAGCGCGTTATTTCGAGATGATTCGAAAAACAAGAAAAACACTTCATGCCCTGCCAGCTCCTGATGTCTTTCACGCCCACGATCTTGATGCCCTTATAGCTGTAGCAGCTTTTGCAAAGGCCAGAGAAATACCGCTGATTTACGACAGTCATGAACTTCATACCGAGGTTCATTCACTCCAGAATCGCCCGTTTACCAAAGCCATTTGGAAATTCCTGGAGAAAAAATACATCAGAAATGCGGATAGAATCATTACCGTATCCGACGGAATTGCTGAACTTCTTCAGCAGCGTTATATCCTTGAGTCTACGCCGAGTGTGGTACGAAACTTCACCAATCCCCCGGAAAAATCTTCAACTAACCCGAATGGTGATGCGCTCACAGAAGCCATCACCCTGCCAAATACAGAATACATCTCATTATACCAGGGGATGCTACAGCCCGGGCGCGGGGTTGAGCTCATGATTGAGGCAGTGGCGGCCCTCCCCGATTGGTCGCTTGTTATTTGCGGCGACGGAATGCTCAGGCAGCAGCTTGAAGATTTGACCCGACAGCACGGCTGTGTAGACCGCGTTTTGTTTACCGGGATGATTAGCAGGAGCCAAATTAACACAATTACCAAAAGCTGTACGCTTGGTTTTTTGCTAACAGAGCCGCTTGGGCTTAGCCATTATTACTCTTTGCCGAACAAGCTAACCGAATACATTCAGGCGGGGCTTCCGATTCTGGCGACCGGACTTCCGGAAATCAGGAGAATCGTGAATAATTACTCGGTGGGAATAACAATTCCGCCGGAGGAGCTGTCGGCAGAATCTGTAGCGGAACGTATGAAAGAGTTCGGCGACAACCCCGGCGCATTCGGAAAAGGGCTCAAAAAAGCAGCTGGGGAGCTGAACTGGGATGCCGAGAAGCAGCGCCTTCTTGATGTTTATGCAGAATTAAAGGCATAAAAAAAAGCCACCCGGCTCACGGGTGGCTTTTCAGATCATCAACATAACTCACGGGCTGTTGTTGCCCTACTCGATTACATTACACACAAATTCTGCCTGATGACCAACCGTTTTCTTAATAAAAACGGCAGCCGTTAATGGAGGGAGTGTAATCAGGCCTGATTCGCTTACACTGGCGGTTTTAACCACTTCATCTGCTCCATTTTTTAGCATCGGGTGCAGCTCGAGACCGTTAATTCCGGAATCAAATTCCTGCGACTCAACGTGTGAATTGAAAATAATAAGCATCCCGTCCAGCTCGCTGTCGAGCGGGTCACCTGCACAGCTTCCATCGGAAACCGTCATGGCAATAATGCCCGGCTTTTGGTCCGGCCCGGTATTGTGGAACATCACCCTGCGGTTTACGTCTTCGGCGGTATCAAGACGGAACAGCGGGCTGCTGTAACGAACCCTCAGCTGATCTTTGAAGATTTCATGCGACAGCTCCATGTGATGCTTTTCGGGACGGCTGTTATCATTGCGCAGAAACTCTGCCTGACGCTCCCAGTTGTTTTGGTTGTCCCAGGCCGGCGGCAATCCTCTGCCCCAGTTGTGCGTTTCCATAGTGAAATCAACCTGGTTAAACCAGTCGCCGGAGTCGAAGCTGTTCCGGTCAAGCGATTTGGAGCGCAGGAAATCCGAGCCCATCTGATGAAACGGAATACCCTGACCGTAATTTATCATAGCCAGGCTGAGCATGTGCACGCGGACGCGGTCATCGATGCTCATATCCATCGGCAGCTTGGTCTGAGTATTATCCCAAAGGGTTTCGTTATCGTGCTTGTCGATGTAGTTAATCGACTCCTGCGGCAAATCGGTAAAACCAATCATATCATCAAATCCCACAACAGAATTGCCATCACGGTTGATGTACGGATACGAACGAAGGTTTCCGGTCATGCCTACCCGGATCTGATCGGCCTGGAAAAGTAAATCCGTAAGCTGCTGACCACTGTCGTTTCCGGCCTCTTCATTCGGAAACAGATA
>PWID01000334.1 GCA_003555145.1 Balneolia bacterium
GCGAAGTAGTCGCAGAAATCGCGCATGTCGCCGGAGATACGCTCGTCTTTGGTGGAGCTTTCCAGGGTGTCGGCCATGGTGACCAGCGTTTCGTAGAAGAACAGCTTCATCTCATCCACGGTCATGTCTTTGGTCCAGAGGTCGAGCTTGAGGGTTTGCTTCTGGTCGTTGTCCCACAGGGAAAGCAGCATGGCGCGGCAGTCGGCGGGTTTGTCTAGACCGGCATCACCGGCGTTCCAGGTGATTTTTTCGGGTACTTGTTTGTCGTCAAGCTCGATGGAGATATCAATATTCTTTGTTGTTGCCATAATAAATAAAGTCGGTTTTGTTTTTCAGTTTTTGAAAAGGAATTCAGAGGTTCGCTCTATTTGCAGTACTCCCGCAGGGCCTTTAGCGTGTACTCGAAATCTTCCGGCAGGTTGGAGTCGAAGGTTACACGCTCTCCGGATTCAGGGTGAATAAAGCCGAGCGTTTTAGCATGGAGACACTGTCGCCCGAGTTTAGTAAAAAGCCTTTTGAACAAGTCCTTGCGGAACCCGGTATTTGGACCGTAGCGAACGGATGTGCCTCCGTAGGTTTCATCACCAAAAAGAGGAAAACCGGCATGGGCAAAATGAACGCGAATCTGATGCGTGCGTCCGGTTTCCAATCGGGCCTCAATGAGGGCGAGGTGATCGAAATACTCAATTACCTTATAATGCGTAACGGCTCGCTTCCCGCTGCCGTCCTCCATAGCGGCCATGCGCTTGCGATCACTCCGATTCCGCCCGATTGGCTTATCGAAAGTGCCTTCTTCGGGTGGTGTACCCCATACAATCGCCTGATACGTACGTTCGGTGCTGTGATCGGCGAACTGTTTAGCCAAAAGGTGATGCGCATTGTCGTTTCTGGCTACAACCAGGAGTCCGCTCGTACCCTTGTCGATTCGGTGCACAATACCGGGGCGCTTATCCTCATCATCGGCTACATCCGAGAGCTCGGCAGTGTGATGCATAAGCGCGTTTACCATGGTTCCGGTCCAGTTTCCGAATGCCGGATGAACGACCATATCAGCCGGTTTATTGACTATAAGCAGCTGCTCGTCTTCATAAATAACGTCCAGCGGAATATCCTCGGCTTCTAAATCGGGCACAACCGGCTTCAGCATTTCTGCTTCAATCAAATCGCCGGCCTGAACGATGTAAGAAGGCTTTATAGGCTTTCCGTTAACCAGTACTCTCTTTTCGGATATGGCCTGTTGTACCTTATTTCGTGTGGCGTTTTGCACCATTTCGGTAAGATAGCGGTCGATACGCACGGGCGTAGTTTGCCCGGGGGCTACCGTTAGCCTGATGTCCTTAATTTCTTTTTCGTATCCGCTCTTTTGATCACTCATAATTCAGGCTTTTTGGGCCGTATCCAGTTTATCTTTAAATGTGTGCTCAAGGGCTTCATCTACGGTCATTACCGGCACGATTTCCAGACCTTCCTTAATCTTGGCCGGGATTTCAATCAGGTCAAGCTCGTTGTCTTTAGGGATGAGAACTTTCTTGATTTTGTTTCTTTGGGCCGCAAGCAGCTTCTCGTTGAGGCCACCTATTGCCAGAACTTCACCGCGCAGGGTAATCTCACCCGTCATGGCGATTTCGTGACGAACGCGTTTGCCCGTAATTAATGAAAGCATCGCGAGCACCATTGCCATACCGGCGCTTGGCCCGTCTTTTGGAATGGCGCCTTCGGGAATGTGGATATGGACCTCATGCTTGTCGAAAAAGGTCGGTTCGATTCCGTATCTCCTGGCGTTGGAGCGGATGTAGGTGAGGGCGGCCTGAGCAGACTCCTTCATCCCATCGCCTAATTGACCCGTAAGGCGGAAATTGGCTTTGCCTTCCATCACGGCTACATCAATCTGTAGGATTGCGCCGCCGGTGCTGGTCCATGCCAGTCCGTTTACGCTGCCTGGCTTGTCGATGCGGTCGGGCGCGCGGTCGCGGTATTTGGGCACACCGAGCAGCTCGGATACCATGGCTTCATTTACTTTGAAAACGTCGGTCTTTTCGCCTTTAGCCGTTTTTTGTACGTAAATCCGGCCGATTTTTCGGCAGACGGCGGCAATCTGCTGCTCCAGCGTACGCACGCCAGCTTCGGAAGTGTAGTTCCGAATCATGTGCAGAATGCCGTCTTTATAAAACTTAACATTGGATTTTTTGAGTCCGTGTGCCTTCAGCATTTTGGGGATCAGGAGGCGCTTGGCAATTTCAATTTTATCGTGCTCCAGATATCCAGGCAGGCTGATGATCTCCATACGGTCGAGCAGGGCCGGCTGAATGGAAGAGGCCACGTTGGCGGTGGCGATGAACATCACCTTAGACAAATCGTAATCGATATCCAGATAGTGATCGTTGAAGGTGTTGTTCTGCTCCGGATCAAGCACCTCGAGAATGGCCGAAGACGGATCGCCGCGGAAATCGTGACCCACTTTGTCGATTTCATCCAGAATCATTACCGGATTTATGGGGCCGGCTTTGCGCATGCCCTGTATGATACGGCCCGGCATGGAGCCGATGTAGGTACGCCGGTGACCGCGAATCTCGGCTTCATCGCTTACGCCGCCCAGACTAATGCGTACCGTTTTCCGGTTGAGGGCATTAGCAATTGATTTCGCCATAGAGGTCTTTCCGACGCCGGGAGGGCCCACGAAACACAGAATCTGGCCCTTGATGTTTTCTACCAGATTAAGGACGGCAATGTGCTCCAGAATCCGGTCTTTGGCTTTTTCGAGTCCAAAATGATCGTTATCCAGAAACTTCTGCACACCTGTAATATCCAGATTGTCTTTTGAACTTTCAGACCACGGAATGCTGGTCATCCAGTCCAGGAAGTTGCGCCCCACGCCGTATTCGGGCGACATTTGCGGGGTCTTTTTCAGGCGCTCGAGTTCTTCCATGGCTTTGGCGAGCGCCTCTTCGGGCATATTAGCCGCGGCGATTTGTTCTTTAATTTTTGAAAGCTCGGGATCGGCAAAGTCGCCTTCATCCAACTCTTCCTGCAGTGCCTTAATCTGCTCCTGAATAAAAAAGCGGCGCTGGGTTTCCTGAATTTCATCCTGCACTTTCTCGTTGATTTCCGAGCTTACAACAAGCAGCTCGAGCTCACGCGTAACTTTGGCCAGAAGCAGCTTGTATTGAGATTCAAGCGTGTTGAGTTCCAGAAAACGCTGCTTCTCTTCCAGATCGAGATCCAGATACGAAGCCATCAGATACAAACCCTGCTGCGGGTTGGCCGCGTTGTCGAAGCCGGTAAGTACTTCTTCGGGCAGGTCCTGGTGAAGAAGTACGTAGCGCTCGAACTGCTCACGTGTTTTGCGAATAAGCGCTCCAAGTTTATCGGATATACGCTTTTTGCCGGATTCTTCGCGTGTGGTAATCTTTGCAGAGAGCCACGGGTTTTTGGTATTGTACGACTTCACATCGGCAGGGGCAATACCGTTTACGAGTACTTTTATAAGCGAATTCGGAAGTCGGAGTACCTGGGTGATGTGGGCTACAGTGCCCACTTTATACAGATCTTTTCCTGCGGGGTCTTCGAGTTCTGGGTCTTTCTGACCTACCAAAAGTATCATCTTTCCGCTCTCTATGGCCTGGTTTACAGCAGCAAGGGAACCCTCGCGGCCCACAAGAATAGGATAGAGTGTGGAAGGATAAACAATGGTATCGCGCAGGGCGAGAACAGGTAGTTCGTCGGGTATGGAATCCGGGAATCCGTCGTTGAGTTCTGTTTCCGGAACAGGCTTGATGTTCATACGGTACGATGTACGGGTTTAAAAATAAAAATAGCTGCGGGATGCGGTTTCAATTAATTAATAGTGCAAGGTGATGCCGATCGCATCCGGCTGTTTAATTGTCTAACCAATTAAGATACGGGTTTGCACTTTCTTTATTAACCCGAATTACTTCACCCCCTGATTTAAATAAAGTTTGGATGCCATCACCCTTTACGTGTACAAAGGCCATTATAAAGATTCTGTTAACGAGTCTCCTGGCTGAGGTGAATTTCGGGACATGTATTATAATGGCGGTTAATTTTCACGCTGTTTATCGTTACATTATTGTCGATTTCATTGGGTTTAATTAGCTCCTAACAATCATACTAAAGCGTTTCCTCAACCGTGCTGACATCATTATATATTAAAGATTTTGCGCTGATCGACGAACTCGAGACAACGTTTGATTCGGGCCTGAACATCATGACCGGCGAAACGGGAGCCGGTAAATCCATCATTATTGGCGCTCTGAACATTCTTTTGGGCGAACGCGCACAAACTGAATCGATCCGACAGGGAGCGGCCAAGGCCATTGCTGAGGTTGTGCTTCACACCGGAAAGGATGATAAGCTCCATGCCGTGCTTCTGGAAAACGGGGTGGAGCCGGCTGAGGAAACCATCCTCCGGCGGGAAGTTCGCCAGAGCGGCAGCCGGGCGTTTATAAACGATACGCCGGTGCAGTTAACAGTTTTGCGGCAGGTTGGCGAACTGCTTGTTGATTTGCACGGTCAGCACGATCATCAGTTATTGCTAAATGAGGAGCATCATCGCGAAGTAATCGACGAGCGCGAAAAGGTGATGCCGTTGCTAAAAGCCTATCAGTCCGCCTGGAATGATGTAAGCCGGCTTCGGCAGGA
>PWID01000276.1 GCA_003555145.1 Balneolia bacterium
AAATTACATCAATGTCTGAACCACTGATTGTCGCTGATTAAGCTGATTCACTGTGATTATACCGGGCGTTACTTAAACCGAGGCAATTTTGCCACCTCGGACAAAATCACAGTTAATCATGTTAATGCACTGTTATCAGGAGAAAGTGATTTGATTTAACAATCTGGCTGTGAATAAAAACACAAAAAAAGAAAAGACCAAAAACACAAAAGGTGAAAACTGTAACTAATCAACCCGGCCTATGGAAAAAAAAGCGTTAAGAAGCGCGGCGGAGTGGAGCGTTAAAAAAAAACCTACCGCTGAGAAATTCATAAAATTGCTCTGAGAGTTGGGGAGCTTTGGTTTCTTTTAGCGGAACGCAGTACAGCCTGCCCCGATTCATCGGGGGTTTAGCCGATTTTTATTCCAGCCCAGCGGTTTTTGGTTACCTGACGTCTATGCGCCTACCGGCGTATCCGCACAAAAGGTAAAGGATGATTACTTCGATTGAATATCCACTCAATTTGATTAGACATTCTGGGTTTCGTTTAAAAAAGGAACTAGAAATTGGCTTCTACTTTGCCACTTAGGTATTAATTGACCAAGATTGCATTTTTGCCGGACAGTAGTCAGCTTAATGTTTGAACCACTGATTGTCGCTGATTAAACTGATTTACTATGATTATACCGGGCGCTATCCAAGTCCAGGCAATTTTCACTTCTATTTTCTGTTATAAAATTGTAGTTTCTAGACAGACTAGATGAAATTGGAGGTATTTATGATTACAAAATCTAAAAAATGGCAATTACAGGAAGCTAAAAACAGATTTAGCGAAGTCGTACGTAAGGCATCCGAAGAGGGGCCTCAAACGGTTACAAAGCATGGAAAAGACAGCGTGGTCGTGCTTTCGGCTGAAGATTATCGAAAATTAGAACAACCGAAAACGTCATTGGTTGAGTTTTTTCAAACATCCCCCCTTTCAGAGGTTGAGATTGATCTAAAGCGAGATAAATCTCTTTCCCGTCAAGTTGACCTATGAGCTATTTGATTGACACTTGCTGCATTTCCGAATTGGTTAAAAAGAAACCAAATCCAAATGTTGTGAAATGGTTCGCCGATCAGGATGAACTCTCCATGTTTTTAAGCGTCATTACGTTTGGCGAATTGAGAAAAGGGATTGAAAAATTACCCGATTCGAAAAAGAAGAAACAGTTATATCGATGGGTAAAAGAGGATCTAAAGCACCGATTTAAAAACCGAATCCTCAACATAAATTTAGAAGACGCCAATAAATGGGGTGAAATTTTGGCTGCAGCAGATAAAAATGGCAGACCCCTTCCGGCAATTGATTCATTCATTGCTGCTACAGCTCTGGTGCATGATTTTTCGGTTGTTACCAGAAACTCGAAGGATATGGAAGGTTCAGGAGTTGAGGTAATCAATCCCTGGAACTATGAACCGAACACATAACCAGCGGTTCCCCGAGTAGTCGGGGCAGGCTGTGCGGATTCGTTTTGGCTTCGGGCTCGTTGGAAAATGGGTCGAATCACCGCACAATCGCCAAACCGTTCAGACAATTGACGAGTGTTTCTTCCCATTCAAAGATTAGCAATCAAAAATTCTCTGACTCCGAAGGAGTCAAATAACAATAGCCCCGGGTGACCGAATGGGAACCCGGGGTATGGTTACAAATAAAACAAGGCCTGAGCCGATATGATGCCGAAGGTTGGGTGTACCCGAAGGCCAAAAATCAGATGGTGATTTACCTGAATCCTCAAAGATCGAATTATTTAGCAGCTCATTTAAAGGCTGACCATGATTTATGAGATTGAAAGGATTGGCTTGATTGCACAAAGGTTGTATCAGATATCACGGTTGTATTTCAGGGGGGGGCACTTTACAAACCACCCAATCAAAGATCAGCCCCGACACCCTGCGGGGTCGGGATTTCGCTTCGCTCAACTCTCAAAAATCCCCCGCAAGATCTCCCGGGCCTCTTCAATCCCGGAATAGGGAAACAGCTCGATATCCGGTGCGCCGGTTATCATGGCTGAAGGGCGTGGGGTTACATCGGGCCTGTACAGGCAGACGATGCGCTTGCCCAGGGCTCTGGCTTCACCAATTTCATAACCAACGCCGAGGGAAGCCGTGGTTATTTCGGCAATTATGATGTCAGACTCCCGAAGCCAGTTCATGTCCGTTTCGTAAATCTGCTCGTCGCTGAGCTGCTCGTCGAGGGTTTCTGCGCCTATGTGCTCGGTTAAAACCTGACCGTATTTTCCGAGCTCATTTATCAGCTCGCGATAAAGGGCGGCATCCTGTCTGCCGCCCCGGATGGAACCCGAAAAGTAGATTTTCATAAAACTGTTACTGACCCGTAAAGAAAAGCGCGTTCGCAAAAATGAGGGCGCCGTTGTGCCAGAATGCGCGGAATAGCGGGTTGTCGTTCAGATAAATGATCTGACCAGAACCATGGCGCTGCACGCCAAATACAAGTGAATTATTAATGTGATCCTTCACCCTGCTGCCTTCAAATCCGGCCCTGTGAGCATCTTCCCGGAGCGTGCCAACATTCATGCCGTTTTCCAGATATTCGTATGCTGTTGCGCCCCTGCGGAGGCTGTAGTAAAAATCCGGGTAGCCAAATGCCAGCGGATGACTGTTATCCAGGTGAACGTAGTAGATACTGCCTGTAATCAGGTCGGAAGCGCTGTCTCTTCTACGGTCTTCAGTGCGAATAAGAGCCCGTTCGGTTTTTTCGTCATCACTTAGCTCATTGCGATCTCGCGTCGTTTGTGACGGTATAGTGTCACCTAAACCCGCTGCCGAATTTCCAAAGGTGATGAGCCTGCCTCCTGCTCGAACCCAGCGCCCTATATCTTCCTGTACACCATTACTGATGTTGCCGGCATAGCCGCCCTCGGGAAAAATAATTACATCGAAGTTACTTAAATCGGCAGAACGAAGGCTACTGTGTTCAAATACAGAAACGGGATACTCAATTTGCCTGTCGAGGAAGTGCCAGATCTCGCCAAAATTGTTCGGATTAACACCGGGTCCCGCAATCAGAGCAACGCGGGGAGCGTGAATCGCAGACACACCACCGGATCCGAAATCCTGACCGGTTCGTACAAATCCGGTTTCGGCAATATCAACGTGGCGGTCGAGCTCGATGGCAAGATTGCGAACGATGTTGTCAAAATCATCGCCTAAATGCTCGTTACCCCTGCGGGTGATAATTAGCGTACCGCGCTCGTATTCAGTTTCTGCATCAAACGAAAAGGGTTGTGACGCAAACCTGACACGAACATTATTTTGAAGCAATTGAGAAAGGAAAAATGCATCCTGCTTGCTGTCCCATTTGGCCAGGTAGGCGTAAGGGCGAGCCGGGGCGTCATCAAAATTAACCGCACTGCTTGAGTTCATCCAGGCGCCGTCCGGATTAATTCGGTTTTCCAGCGCATAAGCCTCAAGACCCATCGCATAGGGAACCGCCCATGCTGTGATATCGTATGTAAGGGAATCAACGATGGTGGTTTGTGGCTCGAACAGTACGTTCATGAGGGCAGACTTAGGCTGATAGGCGCTTATAAGCAGCTCTTCACCGCTTAGAGAAACGGAGCGTGTTGAGCCCGACTGATAGTCGAATGCATTAACTGACCGGCGTGACGGCGCCCGTCCGTACTCTATACCCCATGCGTCGAGGTAGCTGGTGAGCAGCTCCATTTTGTCGCGGCTGTTTTCGCCGGAAACCACATAGGTTTTAAAATCCGAATACGGGTTCTGGCGCGACTCGCTGAAAAAGCGGTAGAACTCTTCGGCAACGCGCTCGTAATGCTCGGCCGTAACTTCCACAGTAGACATACCAACTACATGCTGATTAAGAACCCGCCTTTCGAAGGTGAGGGTGTCGCCTTCGGCCGTGATTACAGAAAGACCGCCACGGGTGTTGCCGGCCTGCTCGTAGGTCATGCCGATGGCACCGTTATACGTTGGATAGGTATCACCGTAGCTTGGATAAAACAGATCGAATACCTCGCGGGTGTAATACAGGCGGAAGTTCTCGTCGAAGTAGCGAATATGGTTTTCGCCAATAGTAGTCTGGAACTCGCGCTGCCAGTCGGTAATTACCTCATGGAAAGGCTCGGCTGCAGGTGCAAAATAATAGGGTGCGTTGAAGCCCATTTCGTGGAAATCGGCATGAACATGCGGCATCCACTGATGGTACAAGGCAAGACGCTGCTGGGTTTCAATCTGTGTTTGCCACGCCCAGTCGCGGTTAAGGTCGAACTGATAATAGTTGGTTCTCGCGTTTGGCCACGGCTCAATATGCTCTCTCGACCCCGGATACGGATCGGCATTTCGACCGGCAACGGAGTGGTACCAGTTCACATAGCGGTCACGACCGTCTGGATTAAGGAGAGGATCGATTATAACAACCGTGTTTTCAAGATACGATCCGGTTTCGGCATTGTCGTGGCGAGCCAGTTCATAAAGTGTGAACATGGAGGCTTCTGTGCCGGAAATCTCGTTTCCGTGCACGTTGTAGCTCAGCCAAACAATGGCTTTTGATTCCAGATCTGTGGAATTACCTTCTGCTAAACCCGCTCTGCGAAGGTTATTGGTCCGGATTTCCTCCAGACGCTCAATGTTGGCCGGCGTGCTGATGTATGCAATCAGAAGCTCCCGGCCGCCATACGTTTCGCCATAGTACTCCAGCTGCACGCGGTCGCTGAAGCTGGCAACATGCTCCAGATAATCAACTACCCGGTGATGAGGCGTCAGGCGGTCTCCCATGGAATAGCCCAGAAACTCCTCGGGTGAAGAAACGGACTGAGCCGAAGTCTCAGGAGCCGGCAGAAAGGTGAAGGCGAGCAGAAAAGTGAGTAGGAGTACCGGTGATTTCATCAGGGAAATTGTGAATTGTGAATGGTGAATTGGGTTGATAATCAGAAATCAGAAATCATAAAACATCCATCAGACTTCAAAAGACTTTTGTCCTTCGTTTTTTGTCTTTCGTCTATCTACGGAAGGAGTTTTAGAGACTGGAGTAGTTTCCGGAGGGGTTCGTTGTGCTCTTCTCCGGCGGGAACAAGAGGAAGGCGAAGAACCTCCTCAATCATTCCCATTTTATGCAGAGCCAGTTTCACTATGGTGGGATTGCTCTCCCAGAAGTTGGCCTTCATGAGCGGGAGCAGCTCATAATGAATTTCACGCGCTTTAGCGATGTCGCCTTTGAGGGCAAACTGTACCATCTCGTTGAAGCGTTTGGGCGCCTCGTTGGAAATCACCGAAATAACCCCTTTCCCGCCTGCAGCAATCATGGGAAGGGTGATGGCATCGTCGCCTGATAACACCGCGAAATCGTTATCAGCGGCTTCAATAACGTCCATAATCTGATTTATGCTTCCGCTCGCCTCTTTTACAGCAACGATATTCGGGTGATCCATTAACTGCTTAAGCGTTGGCGTCTCGATATTTACGGCTGTTCTGCCAGGTACATTGTACACTATAATCGGAAGATCGGTAGCATCGGCCACGGCCCGGAAGTGCGCAAGCAGACCAGCTTGTGAAGGCTTGTTGTAGTAGGGTGATGCAATCAGAAGCGCCTCGGCTCCGTGCTTCTGAGCAAGTCTGGATTTGGTGATGGTTTTGTCTGTGCTGTTAGTACCTGTACCGGCAATAACCTGCATTTTGCCATTGCTGAGCTGTACAGCTATTTCCAGCAGTTTCGAAAACTCATCGTCGGTAACGGTTGGGCTTTCGCCGGTTGTACCACAAACCACGACACCGGCAACGCCGCCATCAGCCTGCATTTTCAGAAGCCGTTTGAAGGCATCATAATCCACCTCACCGGATTTTGTAAACGGCGTAATTATGGCGGTGTAAAGACCTTCGATTTTGAGTTTGTGCTGACTAATGCTCATGGCTGACTGATGTTAATCGGATTGGAAAATGTTATGTGTACATGATAAGAGTCCTGCCCCGTAAAAACCACGGTGAGAATGGTGAATTGAGAATGGTGAATTGTGAATGCAGGACGCAGAATTGCGCTGATTATGTCCTGTCTGCCGAGGCGAAGACAGGCAGGCTCAAAACTCAAAACCGGGAGCGCAGCGACCTTACCCTGTACTCTGCATAGCTGCTGCTATACCGTTAATACTGGTAAACAGAAGATAGCGCATATGTTCACCTTCGGGCGAGGTATCGCTTTCGAGACTGCGCCAGCGGTTCATCAGGTCGGCTTGTATGATGTTTAGCACATCGGTGTACGGATTACGCAGCTGTATGGACTTCTGTATAACCGGATTGTTATCGAGAAGATTTTTCTGACCCGTGACTTTAAGTATAGACTCTTTGGCGCGATCGAATTCTTCGCGAATCATTTCAGGTATTATGGTGATATCGCTCACATCGGTGTAATAAGGCGCTATCGGGAAGTTGGCGCGGGCCATTTCTCGCTGTGCGTTATCCAGCACCACTCCGAAGAAAGGCCATTTTTTGTACATGGTTTGAAGCGTATGAAGACCATCGTCGGTTTTGATAAGCTCAGCCAGTGCGCTGCCCACCCCATACCATCCGGGAATGTTATGCCGTATTTGTGTCCATGCAAAAACCCACGGTATAGCCCGCAAACTGCTGAAGTCTACCTCACTGCCTGTTTTGCGCGATACCGGCCGGGATGCGATTGGGAGCCTTGATATATGCTCAATCGGCGTTACGGATGTATACCAAGGCCAGAATGAATCGTGATGAATAAGCTTGTGATACGCCTTCATAGATGATGAAGCAATCTGATCCATCACTTTATCCCAGGCTTCATCCTGCTGTAGGCTCTGTGCCGTTTCTGTATGATAGCCCAGGCCCGATGCCGTTGAGCGCAGCATGGCGTTCATAATCTGCTCCAAATGTCGGTGCGCTACGCTGGTATGTGCATACCTGAATGATATCACTTCACCCTGCTCTGTGAATCGTACACGCCCACTATGACATACAGGTGGCAGTGCAAGCATACCCTGATTTGCGCGGCCGCCGCCACGGCCAACCGAGCCGCCGCGACCATGGAAAAGTCGAAAATCAACATCGTATTTACGGCAAACTTTAGCCAGACTTTCCTGAGCTAGATGCAGCGACCAGTTGGCCATCCAGTACCCGCCGTCCTTGTTGCTGTCGGAATATCCCAGCATGATTTCCTGAAAGTGATTTCGGGCTTTCATGTGGAGACTGTATACGGGGTTCTCATAAAGCTGTGCCATTAAAGTGGCACTTTGCTCTAAATCTTCTACAGTTTCAAAAAGAGGAACAACATCCACTCCGGACGTAACCTTGCCGTTAACGAGCTGCCACAGGCCAGTTTCCTTTGCTATGATGAGAACCTCTAGCATATCGGAAACGTCGTGCGTCATGCTAATGATGATGCTGCCAATGGCCTGTTTGTCAATTCGGGTCGTTTTCCGGATGGTATGGAATACATCCAGTGTTTGCTGCGTGAGCTCGTGCAGTTCCGCGCTGAAACGCACAAGCGGCCGCGGGTTTCTGAGCTCGTTGCTAAGCGTATCGATTTTTTCCTGCTCGCTTAGCTCTGAGTAGTTTTTACTTACGCCGGAATGCTTCAGCAGCTCGGCTACGGTTTGTTCATAAATTGAGCTGTGCTGTCGGATATCCAGCGCGGCCATTGAAAGACCAAAAGTACGGGCCTGCATAATAAGCGTGGAAATGGGGCCATTATCGGCCATTTCCATAAAATTCTGTTCGCGTAACGCTTCTTGTATTTGTTTGAGGTCGGCCAGAAACTCCTCAAGGGTATAAATGAATACGTCGTCTTCAGGCTTGGCGGGTCTGAGCATAGCTTGTTCGCCAGTTGGAAATGCTTTTTCAAGCTTGGCGATAATCTGGCTTATTCGAATGCGGTAAGGCTCATACGTATGATTCTTTTTGATTTCTTCGGTGAGCTCAACCAGTTCGCTGTCTTTGCTGATGGCAGCAGTAAGCGTTTGGGGAATTTCGACCTGCCTGGAAGAAATGCTGAGCTCCCTCCGCAGGTTCACAAGAGCCTCATGGTAGAGCTCAACCACGGCATCGCGCTGGGCCTGAAGCGTACGACGGGTTACTTCGGGAGTAACGTTGGGGTTTCCATCGCGGTCGCCTCCAATCCAGGAGCGATAACGAATGAATGCGGGCATATCCGGAGATTTACCATAATGTGTTTCAAGCGCGGCACGCATGTCGCGGTAAATGAGAGGCAGCGTTTTCCAGATAGTGTTGGTGAAAAAGTACAGGCCGTTTTTGATTTCATCATAAACCGTAAGTCTCGAGCTGCGTACATCATCGGTATTGAGCAGAAGCTTAATCTGGCGGTAGATTTCATCAATTTCAAAGCGCTCTTCGGTTGGGGTGAGGCTCCCCGAACCCAGCTTGCCCAAAGCGTCTGAAATACGCCCCTGAATACGAAGAACCGAGCGCCGGCGCGCCTCGGTAGGGTGAGCGGTTAGCGTGGGCTGTACGTCGATTTTGGATAAAACTTCGACTACCTGCTCGTACGTGAGGCCGGACTGCTTAAGCAATAGAACAGCTTCGGAGATAGAATCGGCCCGGGGTTTGTCGGCATCGGAAGAAAGCTCGCGCTCCCGGTTAATTTTTACGATTTCCTGCTGCTCGGCTTTGTTTACCATGTGGAAAAAAGCGGTGTAGGCTCTAAGCAGCCAGTCGATACGGCTGAGCTCGAGTTCGCTAACGGTGTTTCTGGTCTCTTCCCGTAAACCTTCGTTGCCTGGCTTGTAGGCTTGTTTACATTTTTCGCGCAGCCCATCAACAAGCTTAAATAATTCCTCGCCCGCCTGATCCTGTACCGCATGCCCGATAAGTGCGCCCAGAAGATTTACCTGTTTGCTTAAGGAAACCGAGATGCCTTCACCTTCAGCTTCAACCTTAATTCCTTTCCACTTCTTTTCCATAAATATTCAATAGTTGTTAGTGTAATGCGACCGGCTTTGGAGCTTGCCGGGTCAAAAAAGTTCTCATAGTCTTGTTCGGAAATCCGGCAGACTTCGCCTCTGCTCTGTATATGCGGCCCCTGTGAATCCGATTGATGAATATAGTGAAAATCAGCCTGTAAACGTAATTTCGGCCTACTGCAGATGGAGTTGGTTCCTTGGTTACGATTTTAAGTGAACGGATGCTGTTGGAATCAAGGCCATCCATCTAATCCTATAAATCATGTTCGCCCTTAAGGTGTTGCAACGACCCGCGATGTTAGAATTAGGCTTCAGAGGATTTACGGATTCGCAGGATTCGCGTTTAAACACCACCTGGTTTGCCCCTCGGTTTCATCGGAGGCTCCGGCATTCTCCCGGCTCGGGTCTTACTTTTGTGTTCATTATTTCTCTACCCATATTCGGCACCTACGGCGCCGTGGGATTTACTGCGCTGAAACCTTAGCATATAGCATCGGAATTGACCTTGACGGAAAAAAAACATCGAGGTCTGCGTAGAGCCGGGATTTATGGATTCAGAGGATTCGGGGCACGAACGCCATCATCACATTGGCCCTCGGGAGTATGTGAATGTCGGCATCATTCCGACTCGGGCCATCATCTTTCTTGCTTTATCACCGCGGGGTTGAAACCCCGGGTTACAATATGTGTCGTCCGCATGGGCGGACTGTAGATTTTTGGTATCTGATATGCATATGCAATTCTTGAATGTTTGGACGATGATTAACGCAATTCCTTATGGATTATCTGTCATCCGGAACGCGATTCGATCACAAAACCCGAGGCTGAAAGCCTCAACGAACCCAGCCTGATGCAACGCATCAGGTCGGTAGCAGCCTAAAAATTCGCAGGCTGAAGGCCTGCACGAGACACATGCCTGAATAATCTCAGATCCTCAAAAGGTGTAGTAAACCAATCATGTTCATCCTTCCAGTCCCGTTAATCATGGCCCCGACTATGTTCGGGGAAAAAAGAGCAAAAAAAAGTCCCTGACCGTTTTGGTCAGGGACTTTTAAGAATCGTATGTCTCAAACTTGTGATGCCGGCCTTACACCATCGGAAGGTTTCATCATACAAGCTTTTAACAAAGCGCGATTACAGCTGAATAACTGCTTATTCGTTGTTATCAGATCCGTTGTCTTCAGGAAGCTGCGGGATGGCCGGAGCTGATTCTGAAGGCTGATCGAAATCCGGTGGAGCAGGCTGCTCGAAACCGGTGCTTCGCTGAATAACACTACCCTGCTCTGGACCCTGATCAATCAGGAAGTTTGCCATGAGGCAGAGGAACAAAAATACGCCGCCCAGTACGGAGGTCGATTTTGAAAGAAAGTCTGCAGTTCTGCGGGCGCCGACCATGTTTCCGGCTCCTCCGCCTACGTTACCGGCCATACCGCCGGAAAGTCCGCCGCCTTGTCCGCTTTGAAGCAGGATAACGATGATAAGGACTACGCAGATAATTGCAATTAAAACAATGCTTAACGTGTATAACATAATACTAAATGATGGTGGTTTGAAGTTCAGAGCCTGCAAATTTACGAATTAACCCACGTGAATTCAACAGTTTAATTATTCTTTTCACGATTCGACGATATTTCAGTTGTTTGAAACTCAGAAAATACATCACAAAAAAAGACTGTGCGCTTTATGCACACAGTCTTTAAAAAACGTATTGAACCTGATATTATGCGGTTACTTTCAGGTTTTCAAGAACGGTTACGAGTTCTTTACCAATTTTTGTGCCGGATTGCGGATTCTGTCCGGTAATCAGCCGTCCGTCGGTTACCGTAAACTCTGCCCACATATCGGCTTTCTGGAAATCAGCGCCGCGCTTTTTGAGCTCATCCTCGAGAAGGAATGGAACTACATTATCGAGCTCCATGGCTTTTTCTTCCTCATTGGTAAAAGCGTTTACTTTCTTGCCATCAACCAGATAGCTGCCATCGGAAAGTTTCAGATTCAGCAAACCTGATGGTCCATGGCATACGGCTGTAACAACACCGCCTTTTTCGTAGATTTTCGCGCCTAGTTCTGCAATAGCCTCATTCTCAGGAAAATCCCAGACGGTACCGTGTCCGCCGGCATAGTGGATAGCTACATAATCTTCGGGATCGACTTCGAACGGCTTCATGCTGTTGTCGATTTTGGATTTTATGGCATTATTTTCCCAAAATTCACGATTTACGGAATCTTCCAGATCGAATCCGTCTACAGGGCATTTTCCGCCTTTCGGACTCACAAAGTCTATTTCATAACCCGCTTCAGTTAGCACTTTCCACGGATGGGCCACTTCACTGAGGTAATACCCTGTTTTCTTATCGGTATCGCCTAGTTTTTCATGGCTGCTTATCACAAATAATATTCTGCCTTTCATAATTAAACCTCTTTTGATGCTTTTTGATTAATTCACCTACTAAAACAGCATGATTCAACATATGATTCAGAAAATCATATTAAAGCATGTAAGGGTTGGCATTAGTCGTACCGGAAATCAGGATTTGGACGATTCGGCTGTGAATAGCGGTATTAGTTTTTTGAGTTCATTCATGGTTACTTCCACCTGAGCTTCAGGAATACCTCGTATGAGCAATTTGCAGCGGGCCAGAAAAAGACCGGCATCGTGGGGAGTGCGTTCAACTTCGCCACGGAGAATCTTTTCAAACATATTTACGAGGCCGCCCAGGTGATAAGCCAGCGAAAGTTCACGATCCAGCCCTTCAAAAAAATCGTCGTACTGCCGGTAGCGCTCACCGGCTTTTTGTTCCAGGAACTTAATGATGTGTCTTCGAAAGATATTGTGCTCGGCTGCACTTATAATACTTTTAGTAAAGCTCTCACGCGAAAAAAGTCCGTAAACTTTCAGGTAATCGTCCATTGCTTCTATAGTCTCACGACTGAAGGTCTGTTCGGGAAACTGCTCCGGATCAAATTCATCACTCCAGATCTGAGTGCTCAATTCGTCAATCAGGCTAAACATAACATCTTCTTTATTGGAAAAATAAAAATACATGTTTCCGATAGATGTGCCTGCTCCTTTGGCTATTTGCTGCATGGTAGTATTATCATACCCCTGATCTGCAAATAAGTTTTCCGCTGCACGTATGATGGAATCGCGACGGTCTTCCGTCCGCTTTTTCATTTTTTCGGTTCTGCGATATGCCACTTTGTAATATGTTAAGTTTAGAACACTGTTCTATTTAACTTACTTAATTGGGCGTGTAATTCAAATCAAAAGATTCGGACGGCAAAACCCGCCTGAAAGATGTACTACAGCCTGGAGATGGCTTCGCTAATGGAATGCGGACCTTCAGTAAGGTCGAGCTGCTTGCCAATTGTTTCGTCTGCTGTAATTACGGCGGCAATAACCCTTGCCACATCTTCGCGGGGTATTTCGCCGGCTTCGAGCTCGTGGGCCAGTTTAATTTTGCCGTTTGCCTTATCGTCGGTGAGGCGGCCCGGACGAATAATAGTGTAATCCAGCCCGGATTCGCGAAGAGCTGCATCGGCCTCTGATTTGGCTTTTTGGTAGACCTGGAAAACTTCGTTACCACTGGGTTCTTCTACTTTCATAGCGCTGATCATGATGTAGCGTTTTACCCCGTTTTTTTTAGCCGCTTCTATCAATTTAAGGGCACCGTCGCGATCCACAGAAAGTTTTCGTTCTTTTCCGCTTCCGGGACCTGCCCCGGCGGCAAATATAACGACATCGGCATCACCGACCGCATCAGAAATATCGTCTTCTTTCTCAATATCGCACAAGACTGGTTCGGCTCCTGCTTTACGGAGTTCATTTCCATGATCCGGATTGCGGATCAGACCTCGAATGGAGTGGCCTGCTTCTTTTAGTAGGGGGTGAAGGTACATAGCTATTTGGCCATGGGCACCAGCGATTGAAATTTTCATAGTTGAATAGTCTTAAATAGTTTACGTTTTCTCTACTTAAACAAATGAGCTATAGCAACTTATCGTTCATTTTTTGCGAATACGCTTCTGTGCGGCAGACAGCGATTTAGCCCAGCGCGAAGACGGTTCGGGAACAACAGGCGGGCGCATGGCCATGTAGCTAACCGGATGCTCGTATTGCTGCTGGGTATTTTCCAAAAGCTGCAGCATCTCCAAACGTGCTCCATACTGATAGTGAAGAAACTGCCGGGCCTCATGATGCAGCTCAACATGGTAGAGCCGAACCAGAGCTTCAGCAAGCTGCTCGGCCGCCTGTCCCAGGCTTTGGTCCACCTCTCTGGCCATTCGCTGGCCCAGCTCTTCTTTCTGGGCGGCATTCATGTCTGGGGTAAGTTCGCCCAGGTAAATCGCTTTGGTCGCGTTGATGTTTCGCTGAATTTCGGGCCTCGATAGGTGAATATGCGGTTCCAGCGCCAGCGCCAGCTCTATGGCCAGAAGCCTCGCAGATTCAGTACGGTTTTCGTAATCATCCAGCCGGTGATGCGTGTGCCAGCCGCCGCCTTTCCCGCTCATTCCCTCCCGTTCGAAATACCAGACCAGATGCCGGCAGAGATCAAGACGGGCCTCTTCATCAAGTGAAATAATATTTTCTTTGATTCGCAGGCCACGACGGCCAGGACCAACCTTCAGGTCGCCAGGGCTGCCGGGTGCTTCTTTGATGAGTTTATCCCACTTTTCGGAGGCTTCTAGTAATTGAGCGTGGCGCTTACCAATTTCTCTGAAGCCAGCGTGGCCAAGCTTATAAAGCTCTACAGAGGTTTCCATTATTTGAGTAAACTGGCGAAGATCGTCGAGGCGGGCATCAGATTTTGTTCCCGCTTCTGCTGTAATGGCGGTAATATCATCCGACAAACGATTCAGCACCAGGTTGATGTGCTCAATGAGTCTTCCCATGGGTAACCCTTTCGGCAGCTCATCATCTTTTACATAATCGGTTTCTCTCAGGAAGGCGGCCAGCGCCCGCATGCGGTTACCACCCCGTGCTTGGGATACCCGGTAAACGCTTCTTCGCCTTTCAAGCTGGTCGAGTGTACGCGCGTATTTCCATTTTCCGGAATAGGCAAAAACGAGGGTCGGAATTTCTCTGCCGTTTACAAGCTCGAAAGCAAGAATAATCATTTCCTCGACGTCTGATAAGGTCATGAGGAGAGGATTATTAAACTCAATGGCCGACATCACCCTTTGTAGAAAAAAGGCGTCGCGCTCCACTCCCTTTTTTAGGCTGGCCCCGGTTTGTCCGGTAAACCTTTCGCTAAGCTCGCGCGCAGATTCCGGAGAGTTTTTTTCGAGTTCGGAAATGGTGGATTCTATATGATCGCGGTAGGTGTTATATAAATCCCGAACCCGTGAATTGAGGCCGGTTTTGCGGTAGGCCGAAAGCTGCGCCATGATGCGTCCGGTTTCCGGATCGTTGGTAAGGTTGGTGAAGGCAATGGATACGCCATAGGGCGAAAGATCAACCCGGCGAAGCAGCTGCAGCGCCGCCTCCCGTTTTCTGGCATCGCCCTCATAGCCTTCGACCTGCATGTCGCGCACTTCCAGAATTAAGTCGCCCAGCTTGTCGGATACGGTGCGTATATCGCGCTCGCCCTGCTCTTTGAGGTGGCCGCGGGTACCGTCGTATACCACCTTTGCTATAAGACCGATAAGTCCCGAAAAAACGGTAAAGCTGATGAAGTAAATGAGCAGCGCAAATGGTGGGAGCATTCCGTAACCAATCCAATAGCCACCAATAAGACCTAAACCGGTAACGGGGCCGGCCGTCCAGAAAAGCTGCATGAGCGCCCGTGACCAGCGAATGCGGGTCATGCTTTTTCTAAATCGGCTGCTGCGCTCGTTTATATCCCTGTTAAGGGTGATGCTTTTTGGAGACTTATCCGGCAAAATGAAAGAATTGGTAAGGGAAATCCACGCGTAGAGTAACGCTTTTTTATAAGATAAGGCGAAATATTGAGTGATGAATCCCCCCAAAGAAAAAGAGATATCAGCGGGGGTTGACAAAGATAGAATATTGTTCTACTTTAAAAGTAGAATATCATTCTAAACTTTAAATTTTCTTACTTACTCTCTTAATGATTGCCAAAACGCTTGTATGCGTATTCCTGATCACCTCGCTGGCTGGGTTTGATGCTAATGCTATTGATACAGACGAATCCGAACCGCTCCAAAACGAATCGACGCTAACGCTGGCCGTGGCAGTAGATCATGCGCTTGAATACCATCCCGACCTTAGAAAACAGCGGCTGCAAATAGAAATAGCAGCTCTCGAACGTAAAAGCCTGCTTCAGGGATATCTGCCCGGTGTTAGTCTGCAAAGCCGTTATACATGGCTCGATGAGCCGCTTTCGCTTTCTGTGCCGGAATTTAATCTGGAAGTAATGCCGGGCATATCAATATCGCCGGATCTGCCGCAAATTCAGCTGCAGGACGATCGCTTTTTTAAGGCGTCTTTGCATGTGGAGCAGGTTCTTTTCAGCGGATTCAGAATTCCGTCAGGAGCACGTGCGCTAAAGCACAAGAAAGAAGCGCTGGAGTTCTTGCAGGAAGCCGGAGAAGCCGGTCTTATTACCGCTGTAGCCGAAGCCTGGGATAGGGTTATACTTTTTAATACTTCTCTCCGTGTAATTGAAGAAGCCACCAAAAGACTTGATTTCGAATATGAAAAAGCAGAAAAAGCGTACGAAACAGGGCTGATTCCTTACTACGATTTATCCAGCCTCAGGGCATACAGGCAGGATTTGCGTGCAAAACAGACCGATCTGTCGGGAATGCTGGATCTCACCCTGGAAGAGCTGAGTTACCTAACCGGTTTGGATTCGGAGCTGTTTCGCAATACAACATTCTCTGCGAAACACTCCGGACTGGATGGGTTAATTGTTGATGAAACCGGTTTGCAGCCTGGTGAAGCCGTAAAGCGTCCGGAAATACGCGCGCTTGAAAGTCAGGTTCAGGCCCAAAGGGCATTAACACGCGTGGAGAAAGGCCGTTATGCTCCGGAAGTATTCGCCTTTTACCAAAGAGAGCTATACGAAGACGATTTAAGCATACTCGAACCGGTACGTGCGATGGGTGTTGGTGCCCGCTGGACCATATTTAACCGCGGGCAGACTGCCAGGGCGGTGCAAATATCAAACCGGGAGTTGCGTGCTGCAGAGCTGGAGCTTGACCATGTTGACCGAGGTCTTCAGGTGAAAGGACAGCAGGCGGTAATTGCACGTCGCGTTGCCGATGAAAAGGCAGAAACCGCGCGATTATATAAGCAGGAGGCCGAAACAGGACTAAGGCTGGCCCAGAGAAGGTATGAGCTGGGTTTATCGGATGTTGGCGAACGGCTTGCGGCCGAAACAGACTTCCGTGAGGCCTCATTAATGGCGGCCGAAGCCACCTATCTGCAGCGACGTGCAGAAATGGATATCGCATTGAGTAATGGGCGGATAAAAACGAACAGAACGAAATAACTCAATTTTTTACATCACCACCAGGATCTTTAAAAGCTCAAATCGAAAAAAATACATGAAAACTAAACCACTTTTACTAGCCGTTTTGGCCGTATCTCTCATACTAATATTTGCAGTAGTGCTGCTGGCAAGGTCGCAATCTGCTGGCCCGGTTCAACCGGGGCACGAAGGCCGAATCGTAGCCGAACAGATACATCTCTCATCTAAAGTGCCGGGAAGAGTTTCTGCTGTATATGCAAAAGAGGGAATGCTGGTTGAAAAGGGAGATCTACTTGCCCGTCTTCATATGCCTGAACTTCTGGCTAAAAGAAATCAGGCAGAAGGAGCATTACAATCCGCAAGAGCGCAATACGAGATGGCTGTGAACGGAGCTAGTAAATACGACCGGGCCAGAGCAGATGCATCTCTGGAAGCGGCCCTGGCACAATATCAATTTGCAGACAGCTCTATGGGCAGGTTGCGGGAAATGTATTCAGATTCTCTGATTGCAGCTCAGGAATACGAAGAAATGTTGGCACGCTATCGAAGTGCTAAAGCACAGCTGGATGCGGCAAGAATACTAACTGAAGATCTTGAAAATGGAACACGGCCGGAAAAAACTGAAATGGCTAAGGGTGATGTAACCCGGGCCGAATCGGCACTGGAAGAAGTAGCTGCACTACTCGAAGATGCTGTGCTAAGGGCGCCAAGAGGTATGGTAATAGAATCTATAAGCCTTAAGGAATCCGAGCTCGCTCCAGCCGGATATACTATCATAAGCGGGTACGACCCGGATGATGTATATGTTAGACTCTCCGTACCAGAAAGCGAGGCGGGAAGATTTGCTCCAGGAAACAACTTTGCTGGAAAGGTGATTGCCACAGGCGAGGAAATAGACTTAACGGTAGAAAGCGTACGTGCACTGCCGGCCTATGCTGCACGAAGTACGGCATACCCGAATCATAGCTTCGATGAAAGCTGGTTTGAAATCCGAATGCGACTATCCGCTGCTCCGGCCATGGTTGCAAACGGACTCAGAGTAATAATTAAATAGCGGGCGCGCATCATAATGCAAACATTTATAGAGCTAATTGCTCGCGAATTCAGACATTTTTTTTCCAACTCTGTAGCAGTACTGATCCTGTTTGGTGCACCTCTTGCGTATGGAATTCTTTTTGGTATGGTGTATCAAAAAGGGATCGCAGAAAATTTACCGATAGCCGTGGTTGACCCCAACCCCACAAGTATGACCCGCATGCTTACCGATGCAATCGACGATAACAAGGCGGTTCAGGTTGTAAGCGTGGTTCCCCATGCTTCTCTGTTGAGCGACGGAATGAAGTCGGGTGAAATACTGGGCGTTGTACATATACCAGAAGGTTTCGAAAGAGACATCAATCAGCGTCGCCAGCCTGCTGTACACATAGACCTGAATGCGGCCAATATTGTAAACGCTAACTTCGCGTTGAAAGGATTGAGAACAAGTATCGAATCGGTAAACGCCGGCATTGAAATTGAAGCGTTAAAAAAACAGGGTGTTCCGGCAAGCGTGGCCGCACAGCAGTTCCAGACGTTTTCGGTTAGCTCTACATTCCAGTATAATCCGTCGGCAAATTATTTGTATTTCCTGTTTCCTGGTCTGCTTGCAACTATTCTCCAGCAGGTAATGCTGCTTGCGCTTGCGCTGAGTTTTAGCAAGGAATACGATGATAAAACCATGTCGCAGCTGGTTTCAAAAAGCGGTAATGCATTAGTGCTGTTCGTTACAAAGTCGATCCCATATTTGCTTATGGGAAGTATAATCTGGCTTTTGTGCCTCCACGGTATGATGTACTATTTCGGAGTACCCGTTCCTCCTGAAAGCCTGCTGCTTATTTATTTCATATCCGGACTGTTCATCATTTCGGTAACGGCTATCGGTATTCTGGTGAGTGCCGCTTTACCGTCACAGCTGAAGTCTATGGAAGTATTGATGGTGATTGCCACACCTGCGTTTATCATAAGCGGGTTTACCTGGCCTGTGAGCCAGATGCCGGATCTGGTGGTTTGGCTAGCCTCGGTAATTCCGCTAACCCATTTTCTGGAAGCGTTCAGAAACATATTGATGGCGGGCGCGGAGTGGCAGCATGTGCTTCCTCAGATTAAAGCCCTGCTGTTACTTACGGTACTACCCGTACTGGCTGCTCTGGGCGTAATCTACATGCGCATCACCAAAACCGTAAACCTGTTGGAAAGCCTGAAAAAGAAGCCGGAGACGGCAGGAGCGTAACATGATATTCGGTTGATGATATACCTTGTAAAGGGAAGTCGGTGATCAATTAACAATAACCAATCATTGTGTCCGGGTAAAAAACCAATAGTGATCAATTATTGGAAATAGAATAAAATTAAAGCCATTTTTTTGTTCCTTCTAAAATCGAACCCCTTGAGTGTCTGAATCAAATGAGTGGGTATTCAATCGAAGTAAGCATCTCTTACCTTTTGTGCGGACGAGGGTCGCATTCGCTCCCAATTTTGAACCTGCCTGTCTTCGCCGCGGCAGACAGGTGTTGAATTTTAAATTGTGAATTAGTGTCCGTGAATAACAATGAACGCTAGTTGAGCGGAGTCGAAACCAGCATCATCGGATGCTTATATCCTTTTTTAACGCTCCACTGCGCTTCGGTTCTTAACGCCATTTTTTTCC
>PWID01000056.1 GCA_003555145.1 Balneolia bacterium
AGTCCGGGAAAGGAAACCTGGGCCGCACCAAGTCCGATTTGACTGCCCGCTGACCCGGTAGCTAATACCACGCGGCCTGCGCCCATAGACGCATATCTTTTTGCCCTGTTCAGGCTGAAGTTAAAGATTTGAAAAAGGCTGAAGGTGGCCACAGAAAATGGAATCAGCAGCAGAAAAGCTCCCATTGCCTGAATGTTGAGCCAATCCGCAATCAAATCACCCATCAAAAGCAGAATAACAAACAGCCCCAGACTTCCTGAAAGGGCAATGCTGCCCGCTAGTGCTGCAACGTTATTGGCTTCGGTTTCCCGTGCAGGCATCAGGATTGCGCTCTCGTACCGGAGAGCTATTACAGAGTAACATATAGTGTATACTGATATATATGTTGCAAATATGCCGAATTCATCCGGTGTATATAAACGCGTAAGAACCGGTATGGCCGCAATACCGATAAGGTGGGCCAGGCCCGTACCGGACATCAGTTTTCCGATATTGGCTAAAAACTCGGATGTTTTAAGTTGTCCAACTAACTTTTTCAGGCTCATCATCACAATTTAAACACTTATTGCTAATAATGGTGAACAATTTAATGTGTTAGCAAAAGGCTGCCACTTTTTTTTGCCTTGAGGTCATCCTTAATTATACTACACAACCGATTTAGAGAAATCTTATAATACGGCATCATCACTACCAAATAATCTGCTTTACTAACTCAATATTTTAAGTGCGAATTTTCAAGCAACAGCTTCAGGAGGATAGCCTGCCATATGATTCATTTCTGAGCCTGATGGACAACTCTTTCCCTAAGGGGGATACGTTAGACTATGATGCCGTTTCGGAATTCCTGGCGCTTGGAAACTATTACGGTTCACGGACTCCGATCAAATCCGTCGAAAAGGAATACACTCATCAAAAGTATGAATTAGGCACTGATCATAAATTTTCGCTCTCCCAAAAGCCACGCCAACTTACGGGTGAATTGCCGGCCCCCGAAGATCCATTAGCTTTTTTCGATGCCTACTTTCAATCGCTTGCAGATTTTCTCGGTGATCAACGCATTTCAATTGATCTGACCGGCGGTTACGACTCCCGGTTACTTGCTTGTGCTTTACGTAGCGCGGGTGTAAAATTTGATGCTGTTTACTCTGATAAAAGCAGCGACACAGAAAGAGATATCGTATGCAGGGTAGCAAACCAGTTAAAAGTTGATTTAAAAATCATTACCCCGGAACCTGTTGCAAGCGACTCACGAATCGAAGAATTATTCTCTTTAAGTGACGGCATGATTGATTTACTCAGTATTAACTCTCTTACACAAATACAGCGCTGGAGAAAGGAGCAGGGATATATCTTCGCTTTAACCGGTGCGGGCGGAGAAGTCCTGAAAGATTTTTTCTGGCAGCAGGACTTCCCGGCCTACGGGGTTAAAAGCAGTAAGCTGCAGCGGTTGGTAAATACCCGAATGTATCCTTATTTCTCAGCATCAGAATGGATCAATGATGAGAAGATTACGGCATCAAGCACTCAATCCGGGCTTATAAAACACCATCTTGAACCCGTGCTTCGCGAGACCAATGTGAAGACTTACGATGCCATTTATTATGAGGTCCGCATCAGAGAAGTTTTGTCTGCACTCAGTAAAGCTTCTGAACATTTTCTGCCCGTTCACTCTCCGTTTGCAGATTACTCTCTTGCTAATTTAGGCTACAACCTTCGCATAAAAGATCGTTTGTTTAACCGTTTCCACAGATCCTATCTCACCAGCAGGCATCCGGAAGTTGCATCCATTCCTACAACCGACGGAAATATGACTGCTTCCCTCAAAACGAGGGATGTATCCGCTGATGCAATTAAGTTTATATTCACAAAAGGCGGAGCACTTATACGAAAAATATCAGGCAAGACTTCAGCAGGTAAGGCGGAACAAAGTGAATTCCTCAGCGAAAAAACAACTCAATCCCTTTTAACCCTTAAAAAACGCGGCATACTCAGCAATAAAGCTCCTGAGAATGCCAATCAGGTGCCCGCTTCTGTACACGGTCGCATCATCACTCTTGCGATGTTAGCAACGCGGTATGATCTCAATTATAAGGGCTCAAAACCCAATCCATCATAATTTCAGGTTATGCCAATTTTGTAGCTACTTTTTCGTAAACTTGCCACATTACTTCCAACTCATTTCAGAACAGCTTTAATGCCGACTGACTCTCTCGTTTCTGTAATTATACCAACCTACAACCGACCCGATTTTCTTCGACGGGCGATTGCTTCGGTAAGAGCTCAGGAAGGCATCAACTATGAAATTATTATCGTAGACGATGCCTCTGATGAAGACCTGAGCAGTGAGTTTGCCTCTGAGCCGGACGTTACCTATTTGCGAAATAAGAAAAACCGCGGAGGTAGCTTTTCCAGAAACAGAGGGCTTGAGGTTGCCAAAGGTGAATACGTTAATTTTCTGGACGATGATGATGAGTTTTTGCCAGGTAAGCTGCATTTACAGCTTCAAAAGTTTGAGGAGTCCGAGCTGGAAGATCTGGGATTGGTAACCTGCCATATGGCTGACGGTCGATCCGGCGAAGAAGTCATCATAAAAAATACCGACCGCGGCAGTTTATACCGGGAGTCGCTCAAAAGATACACTGCCAAAGGTACACCAACCATGCTGTTTAAAACCGAGGCCGTGCGAACTATAGCAGGTTTCGACAGCAGCCTCCCGGCAAATCAGGAATACGACCTCATCATACGGTTTTCGAAACATTACACCATCGATTTTGTGGATGAAGTGCTTGCAAAAGCCAACCGCTCCGTTAACCAGATATCGATGAATTTCGATAAAAAAATAGACGGAGCCCGCATGCTGTTTAAAAAACACGATCAGGCTTTTCGTGAACAGGGCACTGCATTCAGGCTCAGGATGAAGCTGAAGCTTATGGTGCTTCTGTTTCGTTTCCGGATTGGAAAGGCATTCGGGGAAAAAGCCTACCGGGCGCTGCTCCGCTCCTGAAATGATGACCCCTCCGGACCATATTATCCCTAAAAATACACGCAGCCTGATTCTGCTTTCATCAGCCTATCCGTTCGGTAGTGCCGAAACCTTTCTGGAATCTGAAATACCCTTCCTGCTCGACGCATTTGAGCACGTTGTTATCCTGCCCATGTTTGCAGAAGGTGATGCCAGAGAAACAGATCCCCGCCTGATTGTAATTCCGCCAAAACCGCTTCAGACAATCAAAATGTTCGAACTTTTGAGAGGCTTTTTTCGCTCGGACGGGCTCTTTGCCAGCGAGTGGAAAGAGTCTCCCGGATATCCTTTCTCACCCTTCCTGGCCTATCGGATTGCCCGAACGGCCGGTATTGGACGGCGGGTTCAGCGTCAGATTCGTCAGACTTTAAACGAACTTCAGCTTGATAATCCGGTGATTTACTCCTACTGGCTGAATCAGAATGCGTTGGGTGCAGGACTGGCCGGTAAACAGCTCGGGCTGAAAACAGTCGGGCGGGCGCACGGCGGTGATTTATATGAAGAGCGGAACAAGGGTGATTACCTGCCTTTCCAGAAATGGAAACTGAATCATTTTGATGCCGTTTTTACCGTTTCCGAACACGGTAAAAAGTATCTCCAAAACCGATATCCGGGGTGCCGTGCAAAAATCCTCCTGAACCGTTTGGGAACAAAAGATGAAGGAGTCTCTGAGCATCTTCCTTTCTCTGACCAGCAGTCCATCCATCTGGTTTCCTGCTCATCCGTAATTCCGCTGAAGCGTGTGGATAAAATTTATGAGTGCGTTTTATCGCTCTCCCGACTGATGGCAAAGAAAAACTTTCGCTGGACACATATAGGCGACGGGCCGCTGTTCAGCGAGCTGAAAGAGCTTGTTAAGACAAACCCATGCGAAAATCTCAGCATCGACCTCAAAGGCCGAATGGGGAATAATGCCATCATCCCTTTTTATAAATCTTCCAAAGCCGATCTGATTATCAACTACAGCACATCAGAAGGTATTCCGGTCAGTATTATGGAGGCGATGAGCTGCGGCATTCCGGCCCTGGCGCCGGCCGTTGGAGGCATACCCGAGCTGGTGGAAGAGCCGAACGGAATGCTTTTTGATCCTGATACTTTTCCGGATCAGCTGGCTCCCAAGATTACTGACTGGATTAAGAATTCCAGCTTTGCGGAAGTATCAGAAAATGTGCGCAGCAAGTGGCAGGATGAATACGATCGCGGTAAAAACCTCCGGAGCTTTTTGAATCAGCTGGGCGCCTGAATTTTCTCGTTGCTCCCGGAACCGACGCTGTCCTTAGCAGGAGCTTCTCTGCGGAGCAGCATTTGAATGGCAAAGACGAACCCCACCAGCATCCATATGTTTGTATCCAGCATCGCTCCTCCTATAAACTGATAAAACAGCACGAAGGCAGCAAGTGACGCAAAAACGCTGGTCGAAAGGGCGCGCTGAATTGGGTTCCTGCTGTTTTTGATATTGAACCATCCGGTTTGCATCACCCTGAAAACCAGCACGGCAAATACAAGAAGCCCGATTAGTCCCATTTCCACAATAATGGTGGTAATTTCGTTGTGCGAATCGGTTACGCCGAGCGTCTCAAAGGTGTCATATTCTTTTGTGAACCCATGTCGAAACGAACCGAAGCCTGCGCCTAGCATATAGTTTGCAAAAAAGGCTCTTACTGCCCAGAAAGCTACAATCAGCCGGAGCCGGTTGGAGTCGTCCACCCCGCCGGAGAAGAGATTAACAACTCGGTTAATAACGTCTACAAAAGCTTCGGCAAGGCCTGGAATTACGATAACCGCCACCAGGAGCCCTACGATACCGTAACCAAAAAACTTGTACTGTTTGTAGATCACTGCTATCAGAACGACCATAAGAAACATGGATATCCATGCGCTTCTGGAAAAGGTAGAGATGATTCCAAGAAGCAGAATCGGAAGCGCAACGGCAGCTATCGCTTTAATCCACAGTTTAGCCTGCGAAATAACCAGCGATATCATAAAAGCTATGGGCAGGAAAAAGAATGAAGCAAACACGTTCGGATCCGTGTGCGCCACCCGCCCTCTTGCGGTCAGCTGATCGACCTGACCAACCACCAGACGAAATGCGGTCGCCTCGGGGTTAAGCAGACCATCGCGAACGGAAAGTATAGCAAGCAGCATACTAACCACAACAATAACCGAAACCAGAATAGTAAGCTGCTTAAAGCTGCTGATGCTGTTCAGAATGAGGTAGACAAAAAACGAAAGAACAAATATACGCGCAGCAAGAAACAAACCTTCTTCCGGTGCAGGTGTATAAATGGTGTGAAAGAAAACCACGGTAAAAAACAGCAGCAGTTCTTTTTCTATTCCGGTAACAAAAACCCTGAAGTTTGCGCTAATAAACCTGCTTACCAGAAATAACACCAGGCCGAGCAGATAAAACACCTGAAACAGCGTAAAGGGGATGGCACCACCTTCCAAAACGTGCACCATGTTGCCCAGATACGCACCTGCAATTATAAAAACGAGCACCAGGAAGGGAAGCTGAAGGCTTTTGAGCGCGCCGTAAGCCAGTACGGGCAAAACCAGAAATACCAGCGGGAGCCAGAACAGATCAAGGGCCATCGATAGCAGCGCCAAACCTGCGTATATCACCGTAGCCCCGAGCAGAATATGCCGCTCAGGGAGGTCAAGGGTGATAATACGTTGCAGGTAAGCGCTCATGGCACGGTTTCGTGGTTCGGATGGATGCTCCTCAGCCGTTCAGGGTAATCCCGATATTCAGATCAGGATTCCTGAGGCTTGCTTTTCCGGAACTTAAGGTGATCAATAAGCTCGTTGAGCTTGCGATACTGCTCGGAGTCGCTGTTGCGTCCCCGCTCCATAATTTCGCGGTAGAACACGATGCCAAGCGAAAGGAAGATTGCGAACAGCATGCCGCCTAATACGATAAAGGCACGCTTTGGCGACTCTTTGTAGGTCGGCAGGTTAGGTGCATCAACAACCTGAATATTTGCGCTGTTTACCTGAAGCATCATCTCCTGATACTGCAGCTGCGGATAAATGGCCTCAAGCACGCGATTCTGAATCACGACTTCTCTGTACAGCCTCATATATTCAACAGCCAGCTCCGGCAGGTTCTGAAGCGGGAAAAAGGCGAATTGCTCGGCACCTTCATCGGTTCTGCGCATGAGTTCGTCGATCTGATTTTGAATGGCCGTACGGGTTCGAAGCAGATTTCTGAGATCCGGCTGATCGTCGCTTATCGTTTGTCTCAGCACGCTTATCTGCACATCCAGCTCTGTTTCCTTGGCTTTCAACTGGGCAATGTTCTGGATAAGAATACGGGCCTGCTCTTCAACCTCGAAAATACCGTGCTGCTCCTGAAACTCCTGAAGTGCCAGCTCTGCTCGCTCCAGATCAGCCTGATTCTGCAGGTAGCGCATGTTTATCATATCGAATGAATCCTGGGCATACCGGCGATTTATGTTCTGCACCGATGAATCCAGCTTCGCGAGGTAGAAATTCACCACCTGCTGCGCGCGCTCAGGCTCGCGGTCGTCGAACGAAATTTGGATATAAACCAGCGGACTAAAGCCGAAACCACCCTCACGGGATTCAGAAATATTGGTATTGTTCTGCACCTTGAGCAATAACTCTTCCATTATTGAAGAACCGTAGACTTCATTAAGCTCAAACTCCCTTATGAGCTCTTCACGGATTGTGCGGCTTTTAAGCACGTTTAGCGCAGCTTCTGCATTCAGCTGAGTCGAGCCCATGCCAAGACCACCAAGTTGTCCACCCAGAATTCCCCCAAGCCCACCCGGCAGTACCGAGGTTTGTTTTGGAGGCAGAAAAGTAGCGCTCGAACGATAGGTGTGCGGCCACAGCAGACTGATTATCAGCGCTATAAAGGTGATGATGAAAACCAGCTTCGCAATAAAAAATTTATGCTTCGCAATGGCGATGAGGATATCAAGCAGATCCACTTTGGAATCGTCTTGTTTTACCTGGTTGTCGTGTTGTTCACTCATTTTTTTTATTGTCTAAATGCGTTCTGTACTTAATATATCCTGTCGGTGCTTTTTCCGGATGACGGCATTTTTCCGGTTTTAACAAAGTTTTCAAGCATATCCGCCAGCCTTTCCGAAAGCACTGCACGGTCGAAATGCTTCTTCACAAATGAACGAGCGCCTTTTTTTAATTCGGCCAGCTCATCCGGATTTTTTTTCAGCCGTTTTATGGTCTCGGCCATTCCCTGATAATCGCCCGGAGGCAGGGTGATGGCTGCCCCGCTGCTTTCGCCTACCGCGCTGAGCGTACCGCCGGCAAGAGATATTACGGGCACATCACAGGCCAGATACTCGAAAAACTTAACGGTTATTATCGACTCGAATGCTTTCACCTTCCGAACGGGATTAATCCCAAGGTCGAAACTGTTTATGTAGTCAGGAACCTGCTCGTGCGGCCGAAGACCGAGCCACCTTACGTTGCCCGGCTTATGGAGGTCGAGCAGGTGCTGCAGTTTATGGCGCTGACTTCCGTCACCAATTATTACGAACTCGATTTCCGGGTCGTCTTTGCACAAAAGCGCAGCCTGAACCACCGCGTTGAAATCATGGATGATGCCAATTGAGCCAATATAACCTACACGAAATTTTTTGGGGCTGTTTACGTCTTCATTTTCCGATAAGAGATCTGCAGGAGCCTTGCCCGTTTCCGGCTTAAATCGCTGGCAGTCAACACCATTGTGCACAACATAGGTTTTTACTCCGGGGCTCGTTTTCCCGACTATCTCTGCGGCAGCCTGCGTTACAGGTACTACGGCCGACGCGCTTTTATACAGCTGTTTTTCAATTCCCTTGGAGATCCGGTACATCAGGGATTTCCGGCTGAAGGTTCCGCTTCCCAGTCCGGCATCAGGCCACAAATCACGCACTTCAAACACCCACGGAATACCGCTGAGCCAGGAATACAGCGCACCGGTTACGGCGCCCGATATCGGCGGACTGGAAACGTAGATCAAATCATACTGCTTCGGATTCGACATCAGGTAGATACAGCTGCTTGCAACAAAGCTTCCAAACAGCTGAAGCTGCTGTATGCTGTTTTCACGCGGAGTGGCGTACACCCAAACCTGATTAATTTTCAGGCTTCCCTTTACCGTTCGCTTCACCCATTTGCCCTTAAACTCATCAGCAGTTTTTCCAGTCGGGTAGTTAGGAAACTCGCACAATACGTCCACATTCCAGCCCCGCTTTGCAAAATGGTTGCTTATAGCCTCGGCTCTGGTAGCTCCGGCTCCGGTTTCTGGTGGGTAGTACTGCGTAATGTAAAGAATGTTCATGTCGGATATTAATACGCCAATTCCGGCAAAAAGCCGGAGTGCGGTTTCTCCTGCGAAGGAAAAGCCTGATGAAAACCAGTTAAGATTCCGTTATCTGGTGATCGCAACGTAGGTAGTTATAATTCCGGTGATGGTGGTTATACCCGTCATTATCAGCTGGATATTGCTGTTTCTAATCTGTCGACGCTGTATGTCGTAGGTTCTCTGTGCAACCAAATCGTCGTAAGGAACACGGTCTATAAAGATTACATCACCGGATTCCAGCGTTGTTTCTGAAGGCTTATACCAGGTTTCGTTTCCGGCTTTAATTATAAACACCCGCTCCTGCTCAGCCGGTATCGTAAATCCTCCGGCCTGCTGAATGTAGTCATCCACGTTTCTGGAGGAATCGAACGGATAGTAGCCCGGCTGACGAACCTGCCCAAGCATAAAAATGGTGTTATCGTCTCGGGGTACAAATATCCGGTCTCCGGTATATAGCTTCACGCTTTTCATCTGTTCCTCGTTGGAGAGGTCGATGTAGACTTCATTCCTGTTCAGCTCAGACTCCATAGCAATATATTCAAACCCCTGAGCCAGCTGATCTGAAGTACGCAGGATTCGCTCGGGATCGAAAGGCGGACGATTGCCAAACTCACTACGGGCCGGACGACTCCGAATCATGTATGCAGCTGATGGTAACGCACGGTCGGAAAGCCCTCCGGCGAGCTGCATCAGGTCGAATACGGTTGTTTCACCATCTTCGATTGGGAAAGAACCCGGAAGATTTACTTCTCCATTAACGGAAGCGATAAAGTTCTGACGTGAATCAATATCGAAAGGAACCACAATCCGGTCATTGGGCTGCAATTCGGTCTTCATGTCCTGTTCGCTGTTTCCATCGAAGGTAAGCGTGCGGACGCCATTCATTGTATTTCTGAATACGGTAACCTCAGACCGGTTGGCATCAGCGCTGAAGCCACCGGCAATTCTGATAATGCTTTCAATAGTATCGCCTTCACGATATTCCAGCTGACGATTGGTTTTTACCCCGCCTGAAACGGATAAGCCCGGCGCGAATTCATCCAGCTGCATAATGCGAATAACGTCACCTTCCCGGATAATCGGGTTTGCTTCCAGATTGCCGCCATGGAAATAATCCATAAGGTCGGCATGGGCTACAGAATCATCCTTTCTTAGAATTTCGATGTTTCGTGTCGCATACCCGCTGGAAGCCATAAAGTCAGACGGGTAACGGTACGGGAATACAGGGAAAGGACTAACTCCGGGCTGTTCTCTTACGGCTGGTATTTCAAAAAATGCGGTAAAGACAGCCTGATCCAGGCGCGTTTGCGGCCTGATGAGATGAATACCGGGGAAAGGCACATCACCCACAACATGTGCTTTGAGCATACGCGGGCGGTCTACTGAAAGCGACACTTCAGTTCCTCTGTATTTCTCCTGTACAAAGGCCTCCACAGCCGACTCAGCATCCGAAAGGATAAGATCGTTGACATCAATCGTACCAATGCGCGGTATAACGAGCAGGCCGTTGGGGTTCACCAGCAGTCCCTTCATAATTCCGGCAAACTCACCGGTAAAGTCGAGGGTAAGCATATCACCCGGGCCTAATTGATACGTTTCGGGGTCTATAACGCCTTCCTGTATAAACTGCGGCAATGATACGTTCAGGCCGAGTTCATCCAGATAATAAAATGAGGTGAGGCCACTGGAAAAGTCAAACTGAGTGAGCCCGCCACGGGGCTGAGGCCGCTGCTCATTTCCGGATTGCGCGCCTCCTACCTGAGCTGAAACTGGTGTTGAGACGAGGAACATACCGGCACATAAAAAAGCCGATAGTATGAAGGAAAAAGTTGTGCGTTGAAACATGTAGAGTGCTGAATATTTGAGAAAATTGTCCAGGCCGGTTAAACCCAAAAAGAGCGCGAATGTTGCGAATTTATTTGGGCGTAATGGGCACCTGTAAAACCTTTGGCTTTTTTCGTGCAAGTATAATACCCGCAATTACAAACAAGCTCCCAATATACTGTAATTGAAGGAGTTTTTCATTAAGAATCACCACCCCGAAAACAAGCCCCAGCACCGGCACAAGGTTCTGAAATGTGGCCGTGCGGACGGGGCCTACCTGGCTTACGCCATAGTTCCAGATTATGTAAGCCATGCCGATGGAAAGCAGTCCGCTGTACAAGGTTCCGCCCCAGGCCGCCATGCTAATGCTTGCGTAATCGAGCTGAACCATCCACGGGATGCCGGCAAGCACCAGCGATACGCCACCGGTGAGCATCATAAACATGGTAAACTGTATGGGCGTATATCGTCCCAGCATCTGCTTGCTGAAAAGCGTGTACAGACCAAATACAAATGCCGCAACCAGTATAATGAGATCTCCCACAATGTTTTCCGAAGCCAGGGTGATACCCGTCTCGCTGCCTTCCATAATCAGAAAGATTCCGGTGAAGGCCGCAATGACGCCCATAACCACAAACTTATTGAGATCCTGACCAAAGAATACGCGGCCAACGAGCGCAATCCAGACCGGTATGGTGCCCAGCATAACCGCCGCATTGGCTGCAAAGGTATAGTTGATGCCTACAATAAACAGACTCTGATAAAGCAGATTACCCAAAAGCCCGAGCCCGATGAGTTTAGGCCAGTCGCCCTTGTGCACCTTCAGCTTCTGACCGCTGCGCAGCAATACAAACCACATAAACCCAATGGCCAGCATAAAGCGAAAGGCATTGAAGCTCATCGGGTCTATTTCCTCGAGCGTAAACTTCACTACTGAAAAGTTCAGCGCCCAGATTACCGCTACAAGCAAAAGCAGCGATTCAACAACAATATTACGGTTCAACAGATAACTCCGGGTGGTGTATTTTCAAAGGCCAAAAATACGGAAATGATCTCTGATATTTGATATCTGATTGCTGATTTTTGAATTCAAGGCCAGTAAGTTCAGGACGCAGATTTGCGCGGATTATTCAGCAGATTAACGCAAAGAAATGATGGTCGAAGGTCGAAAGTCCAAGGACGAAGGTCTCCAGATATGCGATGTGATTTGGTGAGGGAGTGAGGGAGGGAGAGAGGGAGTGAGGGAGTGAAGAAAGTAAACCCCAAAACTCAAAAACTCAGAACTCAAAACTCAGAACTCAGAACTCAAAACTCAAAACTCAAAACTCAAAACTCAAAACTGGCCTGCCTGGCTTCGCTGTGGCAGACAGGCGCAGAGAGCGTAGCGAACCTGCCTGCTGTGGCAAGCCTACAGGTTTGGCAGGCAGGCCGCCCCAAACGGTTTCAAAATGCCTCTGAGCTAATTCAATTCACCATTCACCATTCACAATTCACAATTGCGAGCGGAAGCGAGCTAAGTCCCCAAATGCCTCTGAGCTAATTTCAATCCCTCAGCATGCGCCTGGCGCGGTCGCTTAGCGGGGAGTTTTTATCGGCGTCCCGAACGCTGCGGAACATGCTGCGGGATTCGGCTTCACGGCCGGTTCGCATGTAGATGAGGCCGAGGTGATAGCGCGTGAGCATCTGCTGATGCCGGGCTTCACCTTTTTGCAGTTCGGGGCGAAGTGCCATCACCCTAGCAAAAAACTCTTCGGCCCGGTCGTAGTTCCGGTCGCGGTAGTGAAGCATGCCCCTCATGGTGAGTAATTCTTCCATAGTTGGGGCGTGGCCGAGCGGCTCGAATCGCTCTATAAGGCTGTCGTTGAGCATCATCGCATTGCCGTATTCACGCTGCTGATAAAAGGTGCGAAGCATCAGCCGGCTGAAGAATGCATTTTGCGGATAATCGGTAATCAGGCCGGTGAGGTAGCGCTCTGCCAGCTCGGTTTCCTGCTCGTAATGCAGGTAAATATGGCCCAGAAAGTAGGTGGCTTCGGGCCGCATAAAGGCACTCTGCTCTGCGGCCACGGTCAGTCGCTCGAGCCCCTCGGTTTTATCGCCGGAGGGTACCATCCAGGAAACGGCTCGCACAAGCCGGTATTCGTCGTTCAGATGCGCGGTGAAGTAGTTGTATAAGCCCAGACCGAACTGCACATCGGGTACATCAGGGTAAAGCTTTTCAATGGCAAATAATAAACTGATGGCCTGCCGGCCGTGGCTTAGCGATTTATACCAGCCAGAGCGATTGGCGTGCAGGCGTGCCAGAAAACCGTTGGCTAATGCCTTTATTACCATGGCATCCAGATTCCGGCGGTCTCTCCTAAGCACCATGTCTCCCTCACGGTCGGCCAGTTCCATAAGGGTGATGAACTCTTCATCGAACTCCTCGCTTTCCAGATCGGCCAGAATATCCCACCAGATTGGCAGTCCGTTCCAAAACACCCTTATGGGCTCCGCCTTACCGGTTTCGAACCAGGGATTCAGGATCTCAAGAGAGGCTTCAAACTGCTGATTGTAGACCAGGTCTATAGCTTTCTGTACGTCTTCAATAAACCGTTCATCTTCAATCAGATGGCCACTCACATCCGGTATTTCGCTTCGCTGAGCATAGGTGCTCGTTTCGGCGAAAACAAAAAACAGCCCGAACAGTAGCATAAAACGGGCTATATAGGTAATCAGAGGAATATGCATAAACCAAGAACGTCCGGCCCCGTGCTTTCCGTACGGGGCCAGACGTTAAATAAATCTCTTATGATAAAACCTGTCCTGAGTGGTACAATCCTATTGATTGTGACGCAAATAATAGGTTTCCAGCCATTCGATGGTTTTATCTACTACATCAGAAAAATGAGCGGGAATATCGTCTTTGTCCCAGGGATGCGAACAGCCGAAGGTATGATCGGCGCCGTTTATCATGATGCGCTCCTTCTCCGGGCTTTTACACATCTGGAAAAGCATTTGCGAACTGTTCATAGACACGGCTTTATCGAGCGTGCCGTGGATAAAGCAGCAGGGAATCATCAGACTTTGGACACGCGTTACGGCCGTCAGGCGATCGGCGTTTTCAATGTAATCATCATATACCGACTTATTGATACGCATGGTTTGACCAGTACGGGAGTTTTCGATTTCCGTAAAACCTTTTTTCTCCCAGTCTTTTTTCATCTTGTCGGTAAACTGCTTGTTGTAGTCTGCCACCGCTGCCCAGGTAATAACTGTGTTCACTTCATTGAACTCGGCTGCAGCGACTATTGCGGTATGGCCGCCGCGTGAATGGCCGATAAGCGCAACGTTATCCGTTTCCAGCACAGCCGAACCGGTTTTTATTTTCTGAGTCTGCATGGCATCAATTACAGAGCGTACATCACTCAGGTCCTGGCTGAAGGTTTCGTCGGCAAACAAGTCCAGCTTGTCAAAATCCTGTCCGTGGCCGCTTACGCCATTTCTGGAGAAGTTAAATGCAATTACTGCGCATCCGGTGCGGGCAATTTCAAAAAAGGCGTCGGGAAACGCGCCCCAGTCCTTAAATCCCTTAAATCCGTGCAGAAACATAACTACCGGAAGCGAGTTCACAGCGTTTGACGGCAGATACATATCATAAGCAATTGACAGTCCTTCAGTCGATTCAATTACTCCGGATTCCTTCTTAATGGAGGTGTGTCTCATAGTTTCAATGACTTTTTATCTAATATTTTTGCAACCTGCCGCAGTTCGAACACTTCTTTACGGGTGAGGTTCCTGTATTTTCCTAAGCGGAGATCACCAATTTCCAGTCCGGCATATATAATCCTTTTCAGATTAATAACTTCAGCATTAACAGCATCTATCATTCTTTTAACCTGGTGATTCCGTCCTTCTATAATAGACAATCGTATGACATTTGCAAGTACCGGATGTCGGTCTACTTTATAAGCGCGGGCAGGGCCGTCTTCCAGCTCTACTCCCGTACGAAGTGCTGAAAGCTGTTCATCGCTCAGAATCACATCTGTTTCGACCTGATACACTTTCCGGATTTCAAAGCTGGGGTGCATTAACCGGTGGGCCAGCTCGCCATCGTTAGTAAGAAGAATAAGCCCGGTAGTATTTCGATCGAGACGGCCTACGGGGTAAACCCTCTTGCCGGTGGCGTTTTCGATAACATCGATTACCGTGTTGCGGTCTTTTTCGTCGTCGGTGGTCGAAATGGTATTTTTGGGCTTGTTGAGCAAGATGTAGACAAATTCTTCCGGCTGTATTTCGTGGCCGTCTACCAGGACTTTATCAGATGGTTTTATTTTTACGCCCATTTCGGTAGTAACTTTACCATTTACAATTACTTTTCCTTCTTCAATCAGTTTATCGGCTTCACGTCGTGAGCAAACTCCCGCGGCGGCGATATACTTATTAAGGCGAATCGGCTCGTCCTGCTCGTACCGGAATTCGTGCTGCTGCTTAACTACAACAGGCTCATGCTTCCGGCCTTTACCTTTCCGAACGCCGGCTTTGGAATCGCCTCTGCGGCGTACTTCCGGCTCTTCGTCGTCTTTGTCCTCATAGCTTTTCTTAGCTGAAGTGCGCTTAGCAGGCTTGCTGCCTCTCTTACCTTTATTTTTATCGCTAATTTTTTTTCTGCCCGGGCCCTTGCCCTTACTATCGCTGTTTTTATTTCGCTTGCTGTTGTTCATCCTGCTCCTGTTGTTCTTCCATTTCCATTCCGGCCTTAAGCTCCAGTATCAGCTGACGATGTTTAGCCATATCATCGTCCTGCAGTATTTCTTCAATTTCGCGGGGTTTCGGTAACTCTTCGATGGCGTTGAGACCAAAGTGCCTGAGGAAACGCTCGCTGGTTTTATAAAGCAGCGCCCGCCCGGGGCCATCGTTGCGCCCGGCAACGGAAATCAATCCTTTTTCGAGCAGCTGTTTCACTACATAACCGGAATCAACCCCGCGGATATGATCCACTTCCGGCTTGGTAATAGGCTGCTTATACGCCACAATCGCCAGCGTTTCGAGAGCCGTCTGCGAAATCTTACGCAGCGCATTTTCATGCTGTATATGCTCCAGCCACGGATGGTACTCCTCGCGCGTGGCAAACGAATACCCGCCCGCTACCGGCTTGATGCGAAACGCATGCCCACCGGTCTCATATTGCGCGTTCAGCTCGTCGATATGATCGGTGAGCTCCGCATCGGTAGCCTCATAGCCATCCGCACGTGCGGCAACTATGGTTTTCAAACTGCTTAGTGATACAACTTCCGGTGTCGAAAACAGTATGGCTTCGACCACCTGCTTTAGTTCAGATTCAATTTCCATACGGCAACTTAACGAAATACTTCCATTCGCTCAATAATCATCGCGTCTACCGGATGATTGCTCAGGCGGGGGTTATCGCTGTGGGTTTCGGTTGTGGCAATTTGGTCTACTACGTCCATGCCGCTGGTAACGCGCCCGAACACGGTATATTCCCGGTCGAGTCTTGGCGTATCGGCATGCATCACAAAAAACTGTGAACCGGCTCCCTGTCGCTTGTCGCTGACCCGGGCCATCGAAAGCACGCCGCGCGCATGGGTTCTTTCGTTAAACTCGTGCGGAATCGCGCTTATCGGACCACCGCTGCCCATGCTTTCCTTGTCGCCATCACGGCTTACCGGATCACCGCCCTGAATCATAAATCCGGGAATCACGCGATGGAAACGGGTGCCATCATAAAACCCACTTTCGGCGCGCGATACAAAGTTGAACACATGGATCGGGGCTTCTTCCGGGAAGAACTCGGCCTCAATCGTGCCCTGATTGGTAATGATGCGAACCTTTACACCATCCAGAAAGGCAGCCAGCTCATCCAGAATGCCGGACTCCGCGCGGGCTTCTTCAAGCTCGGCTCTCATCTGCTCCATTTGCTGCTCGTGGTTGCGTCTCATCTCCGCGTTCTGGCGCCCAAGCTGACTCACCTGCTGGGTGAGGCGGTCAACTTCCGAGCTTCTGCAGCCCGAAAAAAGCAGGCCGCCTGCCAGCATCATCGCGGCCATCATCCAAATAAAACCTGTTCGTTGCATATGCGAATTATCTTGCGTTAAACGTGTTGAAAAAACTGTTGTTTAGGTGATGCAGCTCACCCACTATTAGAGTTGCCTAATATACGGTTTACTGCGATTCAAACGAACGGCGATTCCTTTCGTTGTGCAGGGTGATGGCACCCGGGCCCCATCACCCTTAAAAATAAAAAACCCTCCCGGAACCAAATCCGGAAGGGCTATTAAAAGCTGATGCCGTTCTGAAGCTAAATCAGAATGTATAGCCAAGCGTTACGGTGAAGCCATTGGTTTTCAGCGTGGCATCCGAACCTAACATTCCGTCGTTGTCAGACAGATCGGTTAGACCGAACTCGTAGCGGTAGTCCAGGCTGAATTGGCGAAGTCCGAGGCCAAGTCCGAGAGAAACTCCAACGTTAATGGCGTTCAAATCATCCTTGATAGACGTAGTAGCCGAAGAGCCATCACTTTCAACTTTAACATCTGCGCCAACCAGGTAGCCGAAAGTCGGACCAGCCGTGATGTATGGAAGCACTTCTGTTTCCAGCGGAATATTGTAACGAACCAAAAGCGGAATTTCGATATAGTTAAGAATGGTGTTGGAATCGATATTCAGACCGCCTTCCGAGAAAGAGTCCTGCCCACCTTTCTGGATAAAGGAAAGTTCTGGCTGGAAGTCGAACATAGGAGAAAGCGGAACGTTGGCAAAAACGCCAATAGTCCAGCCCAACCGAAGATCGGATGTTTCCGAGGAGCCATTATCGGCCGTGAGGCTGTAGGCCGTAAAGCCCGCTTTTGCGCCAAAAGTAGTCTGATCGAACTGAGCCTGAGCGGGACTTGCGATGCTCATTACAACAATCAGTACAAGCGTTGATATTAGAGATGATACAGTACACTTTTTCATGTAGAATGGGATTAGGTAAACAGGTAAGTCGCTGATATGCAGACGGGTATTTTCTCCGGCTGGTGTTCTTTTTTTCTTGATATAACTAATACACTACAAGATACGCTATAACCCAATAGCATCTGTCGGTCATTTTTAGTCCGGCTTCTTAAAGGGTGATGGCATCCATACCTGACCCAAGCCCTAAAAACAAAAAGACCTCCCGGGCTTGATGCCAGGGAGGCCTTCGTTTTTAACCTTAAAAAAGGGTTCTGTTTAGAACGTATAGCCTACGGTAAGCATAAGGCCGCTTGTAGTTACATCGAAGCTAAAATCGAAGAAATCATCGAATTCGTCTTCATCATCATAGATGTTTGAAAGGCCGAACTCATAGCGAAGATCAATGTTAAGCTGACCGAAGTTTACACCGGCGCCGATGTTGAAGCCAAAGTTGAGTGAATTAATGTCATCAGAAATATCGTTGCTTTCGCCATTGAACTTTTCGGTTGCGCCTACCAGAAAACCAACCGTAGGTCCGGCAACCAGATATGGGTTAAAGTCGGTTTCAATCGGTATATTGAACCTTACAAGCAGCGGTAAATCGATGTAGTTTAAAATAAGTTCGGTATCTCCGTCTTCGAAGAAATCATCGTCTCCACCAGCATCTTTGCCACCTTTCTGCACGAACATCAGCTCAGGCTGGAAAGAAAACAATTCGTGAAATGGAACAACGGCATACGCACCAATGGCAAAACCGATTCGACGGTCGGAGGTCTCATCGATGCTGAAGCCGCCTGCGCTTACGCTGGTATTTATATTATAGAAGGAAATCCCCCCTTTTACACCATAGCTGATATCCTGCTGAGCATTAGCCTGCTGAACGCCAAAAGACAGAAAACCAGCCATTAACACAGTAAAAAGTATTTTTTTCATCTTAGTAAAAATTCATTGAGAGTTAGTAAATGGGTCTATGTGCATAGAACCCGTGAGTTAGTACGCCCCTCAATGCGTTATTTATTTCAGAAATGTGTCAGGTGATTGTCAATAAATTGACAAGAATTCAACCTGATGGCTTAGAAACCTCTTGGGCGGGGAATTGGTTTGTTCGGTATTTAATTCGCCACAGGACGGGAAATCAAATATTGTGCACATGCCATGTTCGGTTTGTCGTGGTTTATTAACCCTCCGTAGAGACGCAATGCATTGCGTCTCTACAGGTTACGATATCGAAAACTACAAACCTGCCTGGCTCCGCTGCGGCAGACAGGCTCAAAATTCAGCGTCCGCCTCATTCAGTATGAAACAGACCTGGAGGCCATAAAACACCTAATTCACAATTCACCACTCATAATTCACAATTGTTGCGAAGCAACTAAATCATTTCATGACTCAACGTAATCCTTACCGTACTGGCGCCGTCTGGTTTGGTTTTGTCGTACCAGGTGTAGAAGTAGTCGCACAGCCGCTCCAGCCTGGCTGTTTTGATATCAGCCGGTAATTTCATCAGGGTTACCCAGCGGTATTCGTCGTTCATTTTTTCGATGACGTCCGGAGTCGGCCCAAGCACCGGCCAGGGCGTACCGGCCTGCTGCATCACCCGGGTGAACTGCTCGGCGGCCTTCATGCAGTTTGTCGCGTCCCTCCCTTTAAAGCTGAACTGCAGCAGGCGCGAGTAGGGCGGATACAGCAGCGGCTTCCGGATGGCCAGCTCATGACGCGCAAAACCTTCAAAATCATGCTCCCTGGCAAAACGAATGGCAAAATGCTCGGGCTGTTTGGTCTGTAAATACACCACGCCTTTTTTATCAGCACGGCCGCTTCGGCCGGGGCGAAGCCGATATTTTGATTGGAACACAGCTGGTTGCCAAGGGACTGAATTTCCCGAACGTGACCGTGGTTGGGGTGAT